>JAIOHU010000216.1 GCA_019912845.1 bacterium | reverse complement strand
GTCCAAACAATATTCGTGCACAGAAAGCTGTGTTGAAATTGGGTGCATTGAGAAGTGGTGAAATTCTGGATGGTTCGGGAAGAGAGAGTTATTGTTATCGACTCAAAGCAGAGCAATTCAAGGCACGAAATATGCGGACGGTATGAAATTAATTGATTTTAGAAATACCAGTGGAGCTGGCTGGAATATTTGTGGGCTTCAGGCTTCAGGCTCTTGGCTTCAGGCTTTAGGCTTTGGGCTTTAGGCCTTGGGCTTTGGGAACACATAAACCTCACACCAGTCTCGTAATGAGTATGAGGAAATTAATCCCCGCACACACTCTCGCCACCACGATGAAAAACCTGTACCATACTGGAGAATGGCGTTCCCAAGTAAGATTAAACCCGGGGACAAAAAACATCCCCGGCAAAAACGATGAAAAACCTATGCCATACTGGAGTATGGCGATCCAAGGGAGAGATTGCTTCTTCAGTTCGTTCACCTCAAGGACTGATCTATAGGACGTTAGGTTACTCAGCGTCCTCCTCGGAATGCTGCTCTTTGTCACGTAGCAAGGGAAAGAGCACAACATCACGTATTGAGCCGGAATTGGTGAGGATCATCGCGAGACGATCAATTCCCAGCCCCAAACCGGCAGTCGGTGGTAAGCCCAGTTCGAGCGCTTCGAGGTAGTCCTCATCAAGAGGCATCGCCTCCTCATCACCAGCAGAACGTGCACGAACCTGCTCCTCAAAACGTGCACGCTGATCGTCCGGATCATTCAACTCGCTGAAGGCATTGCAGATTTCCATACCAGCGACATAGGCTTCAAAACGTTCCACCAACAGCGGATTGTCTCTATGACGTTTTGCCAATGGACTCAGTTCAACCGGATAATCGAGCACAAAGGTCGGTCGCGTGAATGTCGGCTCCACCAACTCGGAGAACAGCTCATCCTGCATTTTACCCACTGACGCACCTTCAGGGATGGGGACATGCAGTCTTTTCGCAACTTCCTTCAGTTTTTGCAGATCTGCTCCGAGCAGGTCTTCTCCTGTTTTCTCGTTCAGAGCATCAAAAAAGCGCACTCGACCCCAGGGAGGAGCGAAGTCGATCTCTTCATCCTCATACTTCAGGGTATACGAACCGTGGATATCCTTCACCATCTCGCTGACCATGGATTCCACGAGATTCACATGATACATGTAATCTTCAAAGGCGATGTAGCATTCCATCATGGTGAATTCAGGGTTATGTGTACGGTCAACCCCTTCATTCCTGAAATCTTTCGCGATCTCATAAACACGATCCAGTCCACCGACAATCAGACGTTTCAGATAGAGCTCATCCGCGATACGGAGGTAGAGATTTTTCTTCAGTTGATTGTGCAGTGTGACAAAGGGTCGCGCAGTGCCACCGCCATATAGAGGCTGCAGTGCGGGAGTTTCAACTTCGAGGTAGCGACGATCATCCAGAAAACGGCGTATAAATGAGATCACTCGCGCCCTTGTACGAAAAATCTTCCGAACCTCGGGATTCACGACAAGGTCGAGGGGGCGGTTGCGGTAACGTTCATCGGGATCAGTGAACTCATGATAACGTTTGCCAGTTTCAGCGTCCTCTTTGACCACAGGAAGCGGTCTGATCGCTTTGGATAACATCGTCCATTCAGTCACATGCAGCGTCTTCTCGCCAGTTTTGGTGATCATCGCTTTGCCACGGAGTCCCATCCAATCTCCGAGATCAGTGAGTTTCTTGTACTGTTGATAAGGGTCGGTTCCAATGTCATCTCGTTTGACGTAAATCTGCAAACGACCTGTTTCATCCTGGATATGTGCGAAACTGGCTTTTCCCATCACACGTTTGGCAACCATCCGTCCCGCAATGGAAATCTCCTGCTCGCTCTCTTTGATCGAATCAAAATTTTGATAGAACTGTTCGATGGTATGGGAGCGTTCATAAGTGTAGGGATAGGGTTGAACCCCGGCATTACGCAATGCCTGAACTTTTTCACGTCGCGCTGCAATCAGTTCCTGAATGGTTTCCATGAATTTCTCTACTCTTTTAGCTTTAGACTAGTCTATAGTTTAACAAATCAGGCGATGGTTAATTTATACCCTGGATAAATCCAGGGCCAACCTTCATTTCCAGGTGAATTAATCTACTATTCAGCTATTCAGATAGTGTAACCAAAATGTCTGGAGTATATCAAGATTTTCTCTTTACGGCTTCCAGCCACTCCCCTCATAAATTCGAGGCACACGTGGTGTCCAACCGCAGAGAATTTCATAGGCGATGGTTTCCGCTTTTTTTGCCAACTCCCAGACTGTGATATTCTCTTCGCCCTGACTACCGATCAAGACCACTTCTTCTCCGACACCAACCTCGTCATCGCCCAGCCAGACCATCGCCTGGTCCATGCTGATATTACCAACTACAGGATAGCGTTTTCCCCTGATCAGGACATCCGCACGATTTGAAAGCATACGTGGATAACCATCGCCATATCCGAGGGGGAGTGTCGCCAGCCAACCATCTCGTGGTGCTTCCCAGGTATGCATATAACCGACGCCGGAACCCTTCCGTATCCCTTTAAAATAAACAGTTTCACTAACAATGGACATGGCAGGTTTCAGTTTCCATTTGCCATAAAGATGTGCACCGGGGGGTACTCCATAGAGGCTGAGCCCGGGACGTACCAGGTTAAAATGAGCATGTGGAAGGTTGAAAAGTGCAGAACTGTTGGCAGCATGTACCAGCGGAAATTCAATGCCTTTCTTCCGTAATTCGTTCAACAACTCAGAGAACAGTTCAAATTGACGGTTGGCTAATTCCAGATCGGGCCCCTGTGCTCGGACAAAATGCGTGAAGATACCGACCAGGTCGATATTTGGCATCCTGGCAACATCGAGGGCAAATCCAGCCCCATTTGAAACTCGTACACCGATGCGGTTCATACCTGTATCTATTTTCAGATGGACTCGCGCGGTACGGTTCATTCGTTGCGCTTCACGTGATATCTGCTCTGCTTTATACAGACTGGAGGCTGTCATGTCGAGGTGATAATCGAGAAAGTGCTTGACCTGGTTGCCAACTAATCCACCGAGGACAAGGATCGGTGCTTCAATTCCGGCGCGACGTAGTTCAACACCCTCTTCCAGAAAAGCAACCCCGAAATAATTAACCCCCAGATCAGCGAATTTCTTAGCAGCTGGGAGTAGACCGTGACCATAGGCATCCGCTTTGAGGATCGCCATGATCTGCGAATCTTTTGCATGCTCTCGGACGATGCGAAGATTGTGCGTTAGCGCATTCAGATCAATTCGTAAGTGAGTTGGTCTTTTGCGGAAAGTCGTTACCATCGGTCTTTCTGAAGTGAAAATATTAAATTAAATTTTTTAGCGTGTGGAACAATATGCTTGCAGTTTCATTAGCCAAGAGTTATAATATAGTAACCGGTAGAAGAAATTCGGCTCCATGCCGTGTAATAATTCCATGAGTGGAATTATTCTATATCTACCGGATTTTTATTTTTAAGCAATCCAAAGGGTTTCTTCTGGTATAATATGTCCCATACGGATGAATAGACGTATCATCTAAATCTTTGATTAACGAAACTTTATCCCATAGATACTTTATGTATCGATCCTCATTACGTTCATAACACCTTTGTAAAGCCCAAAGAAAATAATCAACAGCTTGAAGACCTGCATTCTTTGAAGAGGGTTGTTGATGAATGGCTATTTCACTGATTTTACTAATTCCACTTTTTCTATTATATCGATCTCTTGTGTGAAGTAGTGAATTCTTAATTGCCCTTGAGCGGTCAGAACTACCACGGCTTGCAAAATATATATTGTTTGCAGACTTCTGGTGCAACCGCCCTGAAAATAAATTTCTTACTGTAAAATCATAAAGCTCATTAGGGCTGTATCGATAGCCAGGATCCCTTTGATTCCTATTCCTGACATAAGTCAACACATTCCACATATTCTTAATAACTGCAAAAAATTTCAACTCCTGGTTCTGTAAAATTCGGAAAACCTCACGTCTAACTTCAGGGATATCATCTTTCGCATGAAATAGCTTTGCTGTTTTACCTCTACTAAGCTGCATTGATGGAATCGCCTCAAAGTAGGGGTCACTCAACAAATCCTCTCGTAATTGTCGAAATTCTGTTTCCAGTGAATCCTTGTTATCAATCAAGAGCATGCCAAGGATAAAGTAGCTGGAACACCCCTCTTTTCCGAGAATTACATCACCATGTTTATTAAAGATGATGCCACTTCCTGATTCATCTACGTAGTAATTCTGGCACATAATTATATTTTGTTTGCATATTAGTATTGCACTGAATCGCGCGTAATATCTTAACAATTTTTATTCAATCGAACCACAGAACCATCGAAGCCTATCTCTTCATCCCGATCAGATAAGAGGTGATAAACTCATGGATATCCCCATCCATGACCTGCTCCACATTTGAAGTTTCTACTCCTGTTCGGAGGTCCTTTACCATTTTATAGGGATGGAAGACATAACTGCGAATCTGACTACCCCAGGCGATATCCTGTTTGGACTCATCCAGTGCTGCCTTCTTCTTCTCTTCCTCTTCCAGTTGTTTCTGATAAAGTTTGGCACGGAGAAATTTCATAGCTGCATCTTTATTGCGATGCTGGCTGCGTTCGGATTGGCAGGTCGCCACGAGCCCTGTCGGCAGGTGAGTAAGCCGCACCGCGCTATCTGTCTTATTTACATGCTGCCCTCCAGCACCTGACGCTCGGTAGGTATCAATACGTAAATCTGCGGGGTTGATCTCCACTTCGCCAACCTCCTCAACTTCAGGGTAGACAAAGACACTGGCAAAAGAGGTATGCCGTCTTGCATTGGAGTCAAAGGGGCTGATTCGCACCAGACGATGTACTCCCGCTTCAGCACGTAGATAGCCAAAGGGATGATCGCCAGATATTTCAATCGCAGCATACTTTATGCCCGCCTCTTCACCGGGCTGAAGATCGATCACCTCGTAATCGAACTCTCGACGTTCGAGGTAACGCAGGTACATCCGCATCAACATCTGTGTCCAGTCTTGTGACTCTGTTCCACCGGCACCAGGTTTGATTGTGAGAATACAATCTTTAGCGTCATCTTTGCCGGAGAGCATGGTGGCGAGTTCAAGTTCGGCAACACGCTTTTGAAGGGTTAGAATTGTGGTTTCAGCTTCAGAAACAGTACCCTCAAAATCTTCCTCGAGCATCTCGATGTAGATTTCGAATTCCGTTATGTCAGTATTGAGACTTTCCCAGCGGTCAACTACGGTGCGGTGTTTTTTCCCGGCTTTCAGGATTTTCTGAGCTTCATCGGGGTCATCCCAGAAGCCTTCTTTGGTGGCAAGTTTATCAAATTCTGCGGTTTTTACTTTGTGCCTGTCAACGTCAAAGATACCCCCGCAAGTCGGAGATTTTACCACGTAACTCTTCCCAGAGTTCTGAAAATTCATTCGAACTAAGCATTGGTCATTCCTTCTATAGATTAATCATACCTGAAGGGCAGGAAAATGATGTATCTCCAGGATAAAGTCAAGATAAAAGGATTTCTTTTACTCTCGACATTCAGTAGCTATTTCACTTGGACAGGTTGATTCTGGATTATATGTCGTTGCCTGGTCATGTGAGATAGAACGATAGAAATGCAAATAATTCAAGGTATGAAGTTTTGTCAAAATCGATTCCAATAGATTTGCAACCGACACCAATGCTTCCATACAAGCTTTGATCAATTGCAGCTCGGTATCCCCAACCCAGTGTAAAATCGCTAAATCTACGATTCAATATCGAATTCTCACTCTTGTGATTGTTTCCTGTTTGAAGTAGAGTGAAATCCATAAATATCTGATTGATATAGAAAAATGGATTGAATTCAACACTGCTGAAAAAGAAGGTGTTTTGAGATGGCTTGTGGATTCCCGCAAAAACTATCACTGGAGTGGTGATTGTTGAGTCGCTAATAGAGGGTGACCAGTATGCGTTATCTTCAAATGTCACCGATACATTATTGGAATAATAGCGATGCTGTACAATTCCGGCATTGATTGAATAAACACCCTTACCATCCTCCTGTTCCTTTGAATATCCGATGGACATACATAATTTTGTGAGCTTGTTTCTCCAGTTTTCTCTGCTTGCCCACCATTTGATTTCATCGTATGAGACACCAAAACCTGGCGGGTACATGGATGTTGTATTGAAATAATTTGTCCTGAATGTCATGTTGGTTAGTTGAGGTTGGAAACGTAGATAAGTTGGTTGTTTTTTGTGAACTGCTGAATAAAAAGAGTTTAAATCATAGAATCGCCCATACGATCCCAGCACATAAAAATCTTGTCCTGCGACTAATTGGGTCGAAGAGAAAATCAGGAAAAACGTTACTAAAATCAGTTTATGCCGCAAAAGTGTAATCCTTCTCAGCAGAAGTGTGGCAACTTATCACAGAAAAGATAAGATTCAAGAAAACTCTCACAAAATGAAAGTTCTAAATTACTTTAGAAGCTCAATCCTTCTGGAATCAGTTCGCCCACCACTGGTCAGTCGAACCAGGTAAGTTCCTGAAGTCAGGTTGTTTGAGTCCCATGTGATTGTGTGTTGCCCTGAACTTTGTGAGTTAATCGGGAACTCATAAACAACTTCTCCCAACAGGTTGAACACAACAAGTTTAGCTGCCTGATTCGATTGAAGATTGCAGGAAATAGTCACTAATGAATTGAATGGGTTCGGATAGATGGATGAAATTGACGTTCGATGTGGCAGAGGGATGGGAGAAATATCAAACTGATCAACGTCAGTTTCTGCAGGAATTTCTACGATGTTAGAATAATCCCCAAATTCATTACCATTTATATCGACCGCTCTAATACAATAACGATAACCTCCCTGTGGATTTACTGGGTAATTCTCGAAAATTCCGGTATGGGTGGTCAGAATCCTGTTTCGTATTCCTTCTGGTGAAACGGAGTAGATATTGTAGGCATATACCTCCTCTTCATGCCCGAACCAGTTACAATAAAAATCAATTCCATCTCCAAGCTGGAACTCGCAAAGGTATGGTACCTCTGAAATGATACGTCTATCCGACAAAGAATAACGGTAGCCTCCTGGTCTTCCACCTGTATAGAAATCATTTTCAAGGATGATTTCACGAACAATTTGTCCTTCAGGGGTCACCTCAGAAGCATCAATATTATTACCACCACCACCCCATCCAATCAGAGTATTTCCATTGACTAACCTACGTGTACTTCCCCATCTATAGCCATAAACTGGTGGTTCATTCAGATAATACCAAACAAGCGTTGCGGTCATATTTTCTTCATCGAGATGATATTCGCGAACGTAACTGACAACGGTATCGTGGTCAACTCCATTATCAAATAGGGTGAAATTTCCATTTGGTAGAATGCGAATATCATGTTGCTGGCTGAAAGCGAGTGGAATTTCGGCATCACCGATAAACTCAAATTGGTTTCCAGTTCCACCTCCCCATCTCCAGATAACATCACCTGTTGAATAATCGATCTTTACGATTTCGCTCATGCGACGGTTTGAAATTATTACATCACCTTCTGTAGTGATTTCTATCGCATTGGTGTGGAGGTGTTGCAATTGCCATTGGAAAATCCGTGTGGTGTCAACCAGATCACTCATCGGGAGTTCATCAACATGGTCATAACTGTTCCATCTCCAGACGATATTACCATGCAGATCCTGCCGAACAACCGCATGGAATCTTACGATCGCTGCTTCATGAGCATCTGGATGATAAATACTCATGTCAAACTGACGGTCATCCCAACACGCATACCAAAATGTACTATCATCACTGGCGATCAATTCATGACCGTCCAGAATTAGTCCAGGTGGAGCAAAAACCGTGTCAATGAAAGCAAAAGTGTAGTCATACAGGAGGAAATAATTAGATTCAAATTTATTGGTGATACCGATCATATCCAGTGAAGGTAATGGGGTAAACAACACCTGATGATCTGGTTTTTTCTGATTAAAAAAAACGACTTCATTATCTTCATCAAGTATTACACAAAAGCTCCTGCGGTGAATTGCATCTAATCCGCCCGCGACCCAGGATGTGTAAAGGTATCCCTCTTGAGCCAAATCACTGGAGAAGCTCTCATACTCGAACATACTATTCGGGAGTACGATATCAATCGCTAACGATGTCGCAGGAAATACAAGAAAACTACAAATATAAATTAAAAAAGCGTTGAAAAGCTTCATGTTCCGATACCAAATTACCTCTACCGGTCTAAGATTAACCATTACGCGCTGAATAGTCTGTCAGAAAACGAATTAATTCAAAATCTTCTGGAGATGGATGTAAAACTTGTTTATCTGAACACTAGTAATATCAATATCCTCCTGGATTCCAGCTAACACCACGCTGGAATGACGCGGACGGAAGCTGTCAGTTGTGCAGTCTACTCGCAATAATATCAATACCTTCCTGGATGCTCAACTTTCGGTCGGGTTCTTCGAATCCAGCTAGAACCATGCTGGAATGACGCAATTTTAGCCACGTTTTGAATGACCTGATAAGCACACACTCAATATTCCATTCTATTTCAGCAAGATGATTCGTTTTGTCGCATTGAAAGAGCTGGAGTGCATTTTCACCAGGTAGGTTCCGCTGGCGTAGTTTTTCGCATTCCAATGCAAGGTAAAACTTCCCGGTGAACGCAATCGGTTTTCAAGGATTTCAACTCGTTCGCCCAGCATGTTGAACACTTCTATGGTGACCATCTCACGTTTGGGAACCGCATAAGTAATGGTTACAGAGGAGTTGAAGGGATTCGGATAAAGAGCCTCCAGAGAAAATTGTTGTGGTGAATCCGCAGTTTTTTCATCAATCGAGTTGAAGGGGGGCAGATGAATACGTCGTTGCTGAGTCGATCTGGTACGATCACCCTGAGATACCGCATAGACAAACCAGGTGACAACGGCATCGTCTCGTGATCCGATACCATGAACATCATTCTCAATATCCACAACCAGACTGGTTGATTGACCTGCGAATATCGTTGCGGAATCGCCATTCAACGTAAAAACAAGTTCATAGTTCGGTGGTTCGGCATTGGGGTCTGTATCTTCGCTTTCCTCCCAACTGAAAGTACCGATCAGATCGGGTAATTCAGTGTCCTGCTCGGGGCTGATCAGTGAGAATGGCTGCGGAGGAGCTTCATTAACCATTACATCTATTTTAATGTCATCAATATACCAGCCTGCCATTTGAACCCCGAGATCACTGGTGGAAACGAAAGTGAGTTCAACAGTCTGTCCGAATAAATCCAATAAGCTGACTGCTTCAGGATGCCAGTTTTGAATACCACTGAAAGCTTTGCTGCCATGTCGTGGATTGCTGGGTGAATTCAGCCAGTAATGGTAGCCACGTACTGGTGGTAACTGTATCGTCTGGTCATTAAAGCTCGCCTGAACTAATCCACCATCTTTTGCATAGAGACGGTTTTCCTCATCTCGTTGATATTCATGCCACTGCCACCAGGAGAGGTATAGTGGACCATAACCAGCCAGGTTTAACTCGGGTAGCGTGAGAGTAAAATTACTGTTTGGAGCGTATTGTCCGGTGAGGTCTGTTCCCCACAGATTTTCGCCACTCTGCGCTGTTACTGGACCAAACTCTGGAGTGCCATATTGCCAATCGCCAATTGATGTCATCCCGCCATCATTTGTTTCAAAATCATTGTTAAATGGAAATGGTGGATTCTCGGTGAACCTGAATTGTTCAAAACCCTGTGGGGGTACAACAGTTGGGTTACCATCCTGACTGAGATCACGTGCGTGAACACGCCAGCGTATATTCTGATTCACTGTTGGTGTAAACTCACCAAAATCAAACGGTGCACCCCATGCTCCCGAAACCGTAACTGGTTCGAGGGGGAAAGTCCCCTCGATGCCACCTGGTGCAGTCCATTCAACCCAGATCATATCAACATCTGAGGCATCTTCAACATGTACAATTGCCCAGGGGGGTCGTGCCTCCAAGTCGAGGATTGAAAAGGAAGAAAATGTCGCTTGCTGCATGACAATCCCTATCTCATCCTCGATAAAAATTTGGAGCTGATCAGATAATTCGCCACGGTTGCCGGCAATGTCAATCGCCCGAACCGCCACATTCCACTGGCGTCCTTTCGGGATTGTGGTCACTCTGGTGCTACGATTGTTTCCAGCTTCTCTAAGGGAAACATCATTATTCTGATTCCAAATGATTGTACTTTCTTCAGTCACATCAAGTGTATCAATTAGAATCTCATAGCCGGCGAAATTGGGATCATCCAAACCATCCCAGGAAAATTCCAGATAGTCGGGTTGAGTATCATCTGTAAGTTGAAAATTTTCCACCATCGGTGGAGCTTCATCGTCCGGCAGGTCATCGAATATGGCGAACCAATTCTCTACTGCTTGAAAAAATGGTTCGTAGAAGAGAAAAATGGGGCCGAAATCTTCATAGGTCGGAATCCCCGCACCGTTCCTATAAAGTCTGTCCCAGTCTATGTTTGCATCATCCAGCACATCCGGATATTCGCAAAATTCAACGTGGAAAAAGTTTTCTATTTTAGCGCCATGTGGATAATCGGAATGCAGATAGTTTTCCTGTTGATTATCGGGATCGCAACGTAGCGATGTCGCACGTGGAATCTGAACCCTGCCGCCATCGATGTAATTGTAATAGAATGGGTTATCATTGTCGTAATTCAGCCAGAAATAGTCTTCGATATCAACACGTGGATGGGTTCCGAAGGTGTTCATGGGGACAGGTGTTTCTACTGTCTGGTGGATGAAATCGTGACGGAGTTCAGCGTTATCGCGTAATGGTTTATGAATATCCGTTTCAAATTGACCTGCTGAGAGAATCACCGGATTTTTGTCGTTATGAGTGTAATCATAGCTGTGAATCTGGAAGATCATAAGACCGGGAGGATAGAGTCGATCATACTTGTTGTTCATCGCCAGGGTGAATTCCTGATACAAGGTTCTCGGGTTACGCGACGGGTCAGAAAGAGAGCGGGCGTTTGTGTAATTCCCTTCATGTGTCCACACAACCTCACGCCCGGCACCATTTATTGACATGGTTCCAGCATTCAGTCGTAGATATAACTCGACCACAGTCTGCACACCGAGAAAATCATCACAGGGATGAGGTGTTTGGATATTGAGTTGTGGACGAGGGGATTCGGGATCGATGATGTAAATTCCCCAACCTCGTCGGAAACTGCCGACAATATCATCTGTAGGTGCTGGTGAATCCTCTTCATCTATGTAATGGTGGTCTAACTGTTCACGGAGAATGAAGTAAGTTCTGTTAAATTCTGTATCCTGGAAACGAACGAGTTCGTAGTAAAAAATATCCTGATAACTGGTAAGCAGTTCATCTACAGTTTCAAAGTCTGCATCGAGGAAGGCAGCAAAAATATCACGCCAGATACCGAGGATAATATTTCCCTCGACGTCATTTCCAATCACAGTATAGGTTCCGAAACCATCAGACTGCCGATCGAGCCAGGTTGGACCGTAGTGATTGTATCCAGGGTCTGCGATTCCCTCTGCTACGTGGCTGATCCAGTTGTCATAGGCTGCTGTTTCGCATTCTCCAGCCAGAAATCCACGAAGAGTGCCGGTTTCCTCAAGTATCTCAGCATTCAATGGTGTTGTAACAATCGAGAGTAAAAATAGTGCAACCCCAAAAATCACTATTACATTTCGTTTAGCATGTTTCACGGTTCATCCCCTGATTTTTACGACTATCCTCAATCGGACTAAACACTCTGTCCGAGAATAAAAAACTCAGATAATTCTGGAAAATCGCTTACAAGTTGAATTTTCTAATATTAATAAGATCAGAACCCTCCTGGATTCCAGCTGACACCATGCCGGAATGACGCGGGCGGAAACCGCATTCTGAGACAGCATTTATAGAGCGAATAGTAATGCCAGACTACTGTTTGTGCGAAATGTCACGAATTAAGAGAATATTTTGATCTCGTCACAAAGTACTAAAGATCCAATATAGGAGTTTAGCAGTATGTACAGGAGGAGTCAAGTAATTGCCAAGGGCAAATTTCCGGTGTTTTGATTATTTCCTGAAAAATACCTATTCTCTAGAGTGAATTTGCAAATAGTTTGCGTAGCACTTTTAAACAGAAAATCTGGAGGAGAGATGGCGAATGGTTTACGTATGGATCACTATCTCTTTCGAGCGAGGATATTCAAAAGCAGAACCAAAGCGACTAATGCCTGCAAGGAGAACAAGGTACTTCTCGAGGATAAACCAGCACAGGCAGCTACAGAAGTACATGAAAACGATCTGATCAGGATAAGAGATAAAGGGCTTTATAAACATTACCGTGTGTTGCAGCTACCAGATAAAAATATGTCCAAAGAAGATGCAAAATCTACCTGGGCGGATGAAACACCACGTGAGGTGAAAGACCAACTCTATCAGCTTGCTCTGGCACAACGTATACCTCGTCCCTATTCAAATAGTGGGAAACCTACGAAAAAAGAACGACGACAGATTGAAAAGCTGAAAGGGCGTTAGTAAATTTGTAAAAGTGATTTTTTCTGTACTCCAAGAGTTAATCAGAATGAATCCACTTTTAATCCATACAATTCGATTCAAACATTTCGTTAAACGAAAAAATGACTGCATATAGTAAATGACCCGGGAGATTGCTTCAGATGCCAGACCCAAAAGCGAAAATTATCGTTGTTGAGGATGAACGAATTGTAGCCTGGGACATTCAGCAAAAGCTGGAAAGAATGGGCTATGAGGTGCCATCGGTGTTGAGTGAAGGTGAAGTTGTCTTTCAAAAGGCAAAGGAGTATAAACCAGACCTGATCCTCATGGACATTCATTTGCTCGGGCAGGTAAATGGAATCGAAGCCGCTCGAAGGGTTTACCATGAGCTGAATATCCCGGTTGTCTATATCACCGCATATTCGGATGATGATACAATCAACCGTGCAAAGCTAACAGAACCATTCGGGTATCTGCTTAAGCCGTTTGAAGAACGAGAATTGCGTACCACAATTGAAATATCCCTCCACAAACATAAAATCGAACAGAAATTACGTGAATCGGAAAAGTGGTTTTCCACAACTCTAAGCAGTATTGGTGAGGCTGTATTTGCTACCGACACTGAGGATCTGTTGAAATTTGTTAATCCATCCGGTGAGGATCTGCTTGAGCAAGACGCGAAAAAATTGTTGGGAAAACCGATTGCTGAAATACTGCCAGAATTCCTCCTAACGGAATCTGAGGAGCACAAACCGATAACTTTAGACAGCAAAACCGCAATTGCTCAAAAGAAATTCAAACCCTTTGTCATGAAGCTGAAAAATGGCAATGAAAAATATGTTATGCATGTTCGCTCTCCCATTTTGGATCACAGGGAGAACCGATTGGGAACTGCGATTGTTGTACGAGATGTGACACGTGAAAAATTACAGGATGATGAGTGGCAGAAACTGAATGATCGTCTCTTGCGAACTCAGAAACTGGAGAGTCTATCGATATTGGCGGGTGGAGTAGCAAAAGATTTTAATGATGTTCTGAAATCGATTATGAGCAACACGGATATGGCGATGATCGAGCTGCCGCAAACATCCGATTCACAAACTTATTTGAAAAAAATTGAAGAGACAACCATTCGTGCCACCGAGTTGACAAATCAGATGCTGGCATACTCTGGTCATGGTAGTTTTATCGTACAATCCATCGAACTACCTGAGATTATCAACCAAATGTCTCACCTGATAGACAGTACGATTCCAGAGAATATCAGGTTGAACTATAATTACGGTCTGCAATCGCCTCAGGTACGAGTAGACATCACACATATCCGTCAAATCATGCTAAATCTTCTGAATAATTCAGTTGAAGCGATCGGGGATGAACAGGGGCAGATTACTATCGCATCTGGTTCACGGATGATCAACGAGTATGATGAGGCTATAGAATTTGCACAGGGTGATCTTCTTCCGGGACTCTATGCGTTTCTTGAGGTTCGCGACAATGGATGCGGGATGGACGAAGAGACCGAGGGAAAAATCTTTGATCCATTTTTTACCACCAAGCTGGTGGGACGAGGGCTTGGTCTTGCTGCCGTACTGGGTATTGTCCGAGGGCTTGAAGGAGCGATACAGGTTGCATCGGCACCTGGGAAGGGTTCAAGATTCCGTATCTATTTTCCTTCTCACAGCAACCCGGATGAAATGGATGTGATTACTTTTCGCAATGAATAGGAAACCTCACATAACAATAATTGCACTGTCTCTTCTTTTCCTTACCGTCAGCGTCGGATATGCGGATTCTGGCATTTCTGCTCTGTTGAGAGGCGAAACAGAGAAGTTTGCGAGACATTCTGCAAATGAAACGCAGCTGGCTGAGTCTGGTATTGCTGTTTTTCTTGAGAGGGATGGTTCAAAAGCTGCTCGTGTGCTGGAGGGAGTGATCGCGAATCAGGAAATGGATGACTCAACCACGATTTTTGCCTGGTTTCATCTGCTCGGTTATTATCGACTACATCAGAATGAAGATGGAATAAATAAATCACTTGTTGCCTTGAAACGGGTGGAGAGATTTTCTTCATCACTGTTTTCTGATGGTAAGCTCCCGCAATATAAAGATATTTTTGAAAAGCCGGAGATTCGTGAAAACAGAGTGAGCAATCAGGTACCTCAAAGTGTTGATGGTAAATTTGCAGTTCAGGTTGGTGCATTCAGTAGTGAAGGACGGGCTCAGAAATTTTTAATCGGGATTCAGCAGGAGGGGTGGAACGCACAAGTCATTCCCATTAAATCAGGAAAAAGAACTTTATACGCGGTTTGGGTTGGGAAATTTACCTCAAATTCCGACGCTAGAACTTTCGGAGAAAGACATTATGGTGCTGAAGGGAAAGATTTCAAAGTAGTAAGCTATAAATAACTCGAATACCTATTTCCCAAAGCCACTCTTCAGAGTATAAATGTAGTACGCAGCATCAAGTTTTCCCTATATCTGGAAAATTACTCCCTGAATCGGGGGTTGCACCCTCTACTCAAGACTCTTAAATTCCACTTGAACTCTTGTCCGGTGAGGAGCCGGACTTAATTTTTTGAAATGAAACAAGATTGGGGAATGAAGCCTATTATCAGCTTCCCTAAATAGAAATCAGGAGGATTGACATGGCAACAAGGATTGGAATCAACGGTTTTGGACGAATCGGTCGATTGGTATTTAAAGCCGCTCGAAATCGTTCTGACCTGGAATTTGTAGCAATAAATGATTTAACAGATGCATCAACTCTCGCTACACTTTTGAAGTATGATTCTACACATGGGCGTTTCCCGGAACCAGTACGTTCTGAAGGAAATGATCTGTTTGTTGGGGATTCAAAAATTAAAATAATGGCGGAAAGAGACCCCGCTAAATTGCCCTGGGCTGACTTGGGTGTGGATATTGTTGTTGAGTCGACTGGTGTTTTTCGCACACGTGAACAAATCGCCCGTCACTTGGAAGGTGGAGCCAAGAAAGTCGTCCTGACTGTTCCAGCGAAGGATCAAATCGATGCGACAATCGTACTGGGTGTCAACGATTCGGATTTGAAAAGTGATCATAAGATTGTCTCTAATGCCTCCTGTACGACAAATTGCCTTGCTCCAGTGGCAAAAGTGCTGCATGACAACTTTGGCATCGAACATGGTTGGATGACTACGATCCACGGTTATACCAATGATCAGGCTCTACTTGATATGCCGCACAAGGATTTGAGACGTGCTCGCAGTGCTGCGATCAATCTGATTCCCACAACTACCGGTGCCGCAAAGGCAGTGGGCAAAGTGATCCCAGATCTGAACGGCAAACTTGATGGTATGGCAGTACGTGCGCCTGTGCCCGATGGTTCACTGGTAGACCTGGTTGTAAATCTATCACGTTCTACCACTGTAGAAGAAATTAACACTGCCATGCGTGCAGCTGCAGAGGGTCCGATGAAGGGTATTCTAGAATATACAGAGGATCCGATTGTCTCTTCTGATATCGTGGGAAATCCAAGCTCGAGTGTTTTTGATGCCAGCCTGACCAGTGTTATGGGAGGCAACTTTGTGAAAGTGATCTCCTGGTACGATAATGAATGGGGCTATTCCAACAGGGTTGTTGACCTGATAGGAAGACTAGTCTAAATAGCGAGAGTAAAAATTACATTTTAGTTTATGTGTATCTGTTGCCCGATAGACCCTGGAAAATCCCAGGGTCTATTGGAGATACAACTGTCTCTAAAGTTCAGTCGAATCTAAAAAACAGAGCAAATACCTCGGAAATCGTAATGGGGGATAATACCTCCATGGCTGTGATTAATATCAATAATCTGTTCGTAGCTTAATGCAATTTCTACATGTGTTCAATAAGGATTCTCAGAATGGCTTTCAATAAAATGACTTTGGACGATATCGATGTCCGTGGTAAACGTGTGTTGATGCGGGTGGACTTCAATGTCCCATTTACCGAGGATAAAAAAGTCGCCGACGACACTCGAATACGTGCGGCTTTACCCTCTATTCGGAAAGTTCTGGATGGGGGTGGACGACTGGTGCTCATGAGCCATCTTGGACGTCCTAAAGGAGAACCTAAGCAGGAATTCAGTCTGTTGCCTGTGGCGCATCACCTCTCAGAACTACTGGGTCAGCGAGTGGGACTGGCACCTGACACAATTGGTCCAGAGGTTATGCTCTACGTCGAACAACTCAAGGAAGGCTCTGCGATTCTCCTCGAAAATGTTCGATTTCATAAGGGTGAGACCGCGAATGACAAAGAATTTTCCGCTGCGCTTTCACGTCTTGGGGATGTATATGTCAATGATGCGTTTGGAACAGCCCATCGTGCTCATGCCAGCACAACCGGAGTCACCGAATTTCTTCAACCTGCGGTTGCGGGATACTTGATGGCTGAGGAACTGAAGTATCTGGGTGAGGCGTTGGAGAATCCAAAACGTCCATTCTGGGCTGTCCTTGGAGGAGCCAAAATCAGTGGAAAGCTGGATGTCATCGAAAATTTACTCCCCAAGTTGGATGGATTGATTCTAGGTGGGGCGATGACTTTCACCTTGGATAAGGCTGACGGTAAGGCAGTTGGCAATTCACTTGTAGAAGAAGATCGTATCGAAATGGCAAAAGCCCTGTTGAAGAGATTTTCGAGCACAAAGATAGATGTTCGTCTTCCCATGGATTATATTGTAGCGGACAAGTTTGAAGAAACTGCAAACACAAAGATAGTTGATGCCGGTAAAATTGAGGAAGGCTGGAGCGGTCTTGATATTGGTCCTGCCAGCTGTAAATTCTTCACCGAAGCATTACAAAATGCAGGCACAGTTGTCTGGAATGGTCCAATGGGTGTTTTTGAGATGGCACCTTTCAGCGAGGGCACACGAGCGGTAGCGACTGCTCTTGCAGAGGCGACATCGAAGGGCGCGATAACGGTAGTTGGGGGTGGGGACAGTGCATCTGCGCTTCACCAGATGGATATGGATGATCAGGTGTCACATGTATCCACCGGTGGAGGTGCAGCTCTCGAATTTCTAGAGGGAAAAGTTCTGCCTGGTGTAGCTGCACTGACCAACCGTAACTAATGAGGATAATCATGAGAAAGATGTTGATAGCTGGCAATTGGAAGATGAATCTTGACCGTGAACATGCCACACAACTGACATCGTCGATTCTGGAGTCATCTGGTGATTCTGGTCCAGACATCGTATTATGTCCTCCCTATCTCTTGATCCCGCCAGTTCTCGAGATCGTACGTGACAGCAGGATTCAAGTTGGTGCGCAAAATTTGTTCTGGGAGAAAAAAGGTGCTTACACTGGTGAAATCTCTGCCAGTATGATTTTAAATGCCGGGTGTACACATGTAATAATCGGGCATAGTGAACGGCGGCAGATTTTCGGTGAAACGGACATCAGTGTGCAACGTAAGACTGCTGCGGCGTTAGAAGCTGGATTGATCCCGATTGTTTGTGTTGGTGAAACCCTCGAGGAACGTGAAGAGGGACGTACTGAAATTGTTATCGAACGTCAGATCAGCGGCGGTTTGGAACGAATCCCACAAGAAATACTCGGCGATATCATCATTGCGTACGAACCGGTCTGGGCAATCGGCACCGGTCAGACTGCGACCCCAGAGACGGCGCAGGAAGTACATAAACAGATACGGAGCTGGTTGAAGGACACGTACAGCAAATCCCTTGCAGAAGATGTTCGTATTCTTTATGGTGGCTCAGTAAAAGGTGAGAATGCTGCTGAGTTGTTTGGACAGGATGATATTGACGGTGGTTTGGTAGGAGGAGCGAGTCTGGATGCTGAAGGATTCGCCCAAATTATTGCTGCTGCTCGGTAGAGACACACTGGTCTCCATTCTTGATATATTCAATTGCCTCCTATAAATTTGGGCTCTTGTTGAAAATTGGATCGGATAGGTCATGATTTATACGTTTTTTCTGGTAGTACACGTACTGATTTCTATTTTTCTAGTAGTTACTGTACTGACGCAGGCATCTAAAGGTGGCGGTCTTGCTGGTATAGCGGGTACTGGTTCATCTTCGGCTTCCTTTGGTGGTAGACAAACCGCAACTCTCCTGCACAAGGTAACTGTTGGGCTTGCCGTGGCTTTTGCCGCTAACTGTTTGTTGCTGGGTATTCTCTCAAAGGGAAGGTCGACCCCCCGGTCAGTGGTTCAGGAGACCCAAGCGGAAGAAAACCCGCTTGACTTTCTTCCCGGTGTTGATCTGACTGATCAACAAATGCAAGGTGGGCAGGGAATGCCTGATCAATCTGGTGAAGCTGGCGATGGAATGCAGGTACAAATGGAAACTGCACC
>JAIOHU010000215.1 GCA_019912845.1 bacterium | reverse complement strand
GAATTAATAATACAAATGTTCAGAAAACAAGAGTTGGAGAATATTTTTTTAAAATTCTCAGTGCCCACTCATCACTGGCAGGAAGGTTGCTGAATTTATTTTATAGCTTCCGCAACGCCTGGTTCAAATCATCCATCAGATCGCCAGCGTCTTCCAGGCCGACCGAGATCCTTATCATATTGTCTTTAATGCCCGAGGCTACACGTTCCTCCTGTGAATATGTGGAATGTGTTGTTGATGCTGGATGGCAGATAAGAGTGTCACAATCACCGAGACTTACTGCAACTGTTGCCAGTTCAACAGCATCCATCATTTTTTTACCCTCTTCAAATCCACCAGCAACCTCGAAAGCAATCATTCCACCAAAATCACTCATCTGCTTTTTGGCAATATGATATCCAGGGTTGCTCGAAAGACCAGGGAAATGAACAACCTCAACTTTCGGATGGAAAGAGAGGAATTTTGCGATACGGTCTGCATTAAAACAATGTTGTTTCATTCGAATAGGTAATGTTTTCAAGCCCCTGAGCAACAACCAGGCTGAAAGAGGTGCCATGGTCGCACCAGTGTCGATGTATACATCCTCACGCAGCCTCTGAATAAAATCACTATCTGCTACAACCGCTCCACCAACCACATCTCCATGCCCACCAATATATTTTGTGGTCGAGTGGATGATCACATCAACTCCATACTCCAGTGGTCTTTGTAGAATTGGTGTCGCGAAGGTGTTATCGACCATCACCACCAAGCCATGCTTGTGTCCCAACTTGGTCAATTCATCAATATCCAGAATGGTCAGCGTCGGATTCGCAGGTGTCTCGAACAGCAGAGCCTTGCAATTTTTCGCCTTTTTGATTGCATCTTCAACCTTATTGAGGTCAGTGGCATCAACCTCATGTCCGGTTATCCCGAACCTCGGAATTACATGGCTGATCAGCGCGTGTGTGCCGCCGTACAAGGTTTCACTGGCAATGAAACTGTCTCCACTCTGACAAGCAGTTGCAACAGCATTAAATGTCGCAGCCATACCAGAACCAAATCCCTGTGCGGCTTCGCCACCCTCAAGGCAGGCGATCTCATGCTGAAAAGCTTCTACTGTAGGGTTACTGATACGTGAGTAGATATAACCTTCTGCTTCACCTTTGAAAAGATCAGCCCCATGCTGGCTGTCACGAAAAGCGAATGTCGATGTCTGATAAATCGGCAAGCTCACCGAACCGGTAAGGTCGTCACCACCGGTGAAGCCATGAATCGCCTTAGTCTCAATTTTCCAATGATCTTTTACTTTTCTACTCATCTGAGTTACCCCCTGGAAGTATGTAAATTATTAATTTCTGCATCGTAACCATCTCGTTTATTTTTCACTTGAATTCAGTTCTATCAGTACACTCGCTGTGGATTTCGGGTGGAGAAATCCAACACGTTTCCCCGCCGCACCCGGTCGACTACTCTTGTCTATGGCACGAATTCCCTTCTCTTGAAATTCATTCAGCGACTCATCAACATCATCAACCTCATAACATATATGATGCATTCCTGGTCCCTGCTTCTCGAGAAATTTGGCGATCGGGGAGTCCTCACTGGTTGGTTCGAGAAGTTCGATATGGACTCCAGCAACATCAAACATCGCCACCCGTACCTTCTGTTCAGTAACCTCTTCCACGGCGTGAAGTTTCATACCAAGAGTATCTCGGTACAACTTGATTCCTTCATCGAGACTGCGAACAGCAATTCCAATATGATCAATTTTCTGAATCATTTAATATCCTCATTAAAAAATCATTCCGAAGCGATCTTTGATATCCTCAATCGCTTTATCCGCCACCCCGCCTTCAAATTCAGGACCCAGTTGGTCAGTTTCAATCACCAATACAGGACAAATTTTTCGCGCTCGTTCTGACCAGCCCTCGTAAGCTCTGTTTAGTTCTTTCAAATAGTTGGGATCAATGGATTTTTCTGAATCTCTACCCCGTTTTGAAATTCTCTCGAGAAGATTATCTACATTGGCACGGAGATAAATTATCAAATCCGGTTTGCGCAACGTTTTCACCATTATATCGAACAAAGCCTTGTAATTTTCATGGTCACGTGCATTCATAAACCCTTGCAAATGAAGGGTTCTGGCAAATATCTCGACATCTTCGTAAATTGTGCGATCCTGAATACAATGCTCACGCGATTCAGAAATATCACGTTGCGCTTCAAAACGTTTTGAGAGAAAATAAACCTGCAGATGGAAACTCCAAGTCTTCATATCTGCATAAAAATCATCAAGATATGGATTATCTATGACTGGTTCAAAAAATGGTTTCCATCCGAGTTTTTCTGCAATATGTGATGTAATCGTCGTCTTCCCTACGCCGATATTTCCTGAAATTGCAACAAAATGATTTGCCACGATAATCCTCCAGTTTTCCGGTAGCAATATACAATCTAGAGCATTTTAATGCTAAGTAGATTTTAAAGCCAGCACTCGAGTGTCACGCTAAATTGAGAATACACCAGTGCTTGCGAAGTATTGGAGCGAATATTACCTTCCCTGAAAATCAACGACACCATGCGTAAAAGCGAAACCATGAGGCTCCAATGAAATTAAAAGAATATACGCTTTCTCTTAGCATCTGCCTGACACTTCTTCTCTCCCCGATGATACTAAACGCCGCCGCGCCTGCACCTGCATGGGGAACAAAAGGCATGGTATCTAGCGCACATCCACTGGCAACTGAAGTGGGTGCCCGTGTGCTTGAAGAGGGCGGAAACGCTTTTGATGCCGCACTTGCAACCTCTTACGTACTTGCAGTTGTCGAAGGATATTCTGCAGGAATTGGTGGTGGTGAATTCTGGGTAATTCGTGACGCAAAAACTGGTAAAATGACTGCAATTGATGGACGCGAAACTGCACCAGCCAAAGCGCATCGTGATATGTATATCGATAGCACTGGAAACACAGTTCCAGGGATGTCTACCACAGGAATTTACGCAGGTGGTGTTCCGGGGACTGTAGCTGCACGTGAATATATTCGAGACACTTACGGCAGCTTTTCAAGAAAACGTATCCTGGAAGATGCGATAAAAGCTGCTGAGGATGGCTTTATCGTTACCCCGAACCAGGCTGAATATTATGCTTATCTCGCCCCAAAGCTGGGGATGTTTGAATCCACTAAAAAAGTGATGTTCAAGAATGATACCCTGACCTGGGAAGCTGGTGATACCTTCGTGCAAAAAGATCTGGCAAATACCCTGAAACGTATCTCAAAATATGGCAAGGATGACTTTTACCGTGGCGATATTGCGAAGGAAATCGTCCGTTATATGGAAGAACAGCAGGGATTGATTACTGCAGAAGACCTGGCGAACTATAAAATCAATGTCCTTGATCCAGTGATGGGAACTTATCGTGGTTATTCAATCTATTCCATGCCCCCTCCCTCCTCCGGCGGTGTTCATCTCATCCAAATTTTGAATATCCTTGAAGAGTGGGATATTGAACAGTTCGGACGAGGCACCGCAGATTATTATCATCACCTCGCTGAAGCGATGGAGGCAGCTTTCGCAGATCGTGCTGAGTATTTAGGTGATCCCGCATTTTATGATGTACCTGTTGAAGGATTGATCAACAAAGAGTATGCTGCATTATTACGCTCCGCGATTCCTGATCACTGGGCACGTACACTTGAAAAACCAGGAAACCCATTTGCTTTCATGGCTGAAGACCCCGCAGAGAATCCAGCCGCAGGACATACAACACACCTCTCCGTTATAGATAAATGGGGCAACATGGTTGCAGTTACCGCAACAATTAATACTGGATTCGGAAGTGGGGTTATTCTCGGGAATACTGGAATATTCCTGAATAATGAAATGGATGACTTTTCGGTTTCGCCGGGACAACCGAATTATTTCGGTCTGATCGGAAGTGAGGCGAATGCCATTGCAGCGGGAAAACGTCCTCTCTCGAGCATGACACCGACCCTCATTCTGAAGGATGGTCAACCGTTTATGGCGGTAGGTGCCTCAGGAGGACCTAAAATCATCACTGGAACACTTCAGACATTCATCAATGTTGTCGATTTTGGATTGGATATTCAGAAGGCTGTCAGCGAACCTCGTATCCACCATCAGTGGAAACCTGACTATCTTTTCATAGATTATGATATCTCACCCGAATGTGCGAAAGTGCTAAACCAGATGGGGCATAAACTTTATCTCAGCACAGTTGCCAGTGGTGTACACGGCGTGATGATTGACCAGGAATCTGGCATGTTTTACGGAGGAGCTGATCCTCGTTCAGGTGGTAGCGCGGCAGGAGTAAAATAATTTCTAAAGCGTGCTGTTAGCTGGCATCCAGGAAAATATTTCAACGCGTCATGCCAGCGTGCTGTTAGCTGGCATCCAGGAAAATATTTCAACGCGTCATGCCAGCGTGCTGTTAGCTGGCATCC
>JAIOHU010000214.1 GCA_019912845.1 bacterium | reverse complement strand
AAATCTGAACATAGTCAGCATTCCCATTATCCATCACTGTCATGTAAGTCCAGATAAGTGGATTGAACATATTCGTGATTTCACCACCAGTGGGATCGCCGGGAACTGGGAAGTCATACACTTCAAGCACTTCACCTGTTTCAGGACGCATCTTCAACATGTGATAATTGTCGTCATCTGAATCCTGGCTGATCAGATACAATGTGTAACCATCGGGATCATCAGGATGGATACCAAGACCCTGTACATAATAGTCTTCTACATCGTAGCTGTAATGAACATCACCATTCATATCGATAGCATAGAGGGTCTCATCGATACGACCGGAAAGCCATAGCCAGTCGCTGTTCGAATCGTACGCCATCGCACGAACATTGTTCACTGGACAGTCCATCTGATCAACTGCAATAACCGTGTTGCCATCAAATTCCATCTTGAAGATGTCGCCACGATCAGCACCATAGAGATAGCGACCGTCAGTGGTCAGATCAAAGAAACCGGAAGAACTGTGATTGTCAACTGGCTGGTTGTAAGAACCAAGCAGTTCACCATCTTTGTTGTAACGGTAGAGTTTGTTGTAACCGATATCATTGTTAACCGAACCAGCTACCCAGAATTCTGAACCCATGTAGGTGACTGCACGGTTACGCGTCTCCTCATCGGTCAATTCAAAGTCATAATGAGGATCCCAGGGATCATCAAGCTCGCAATCACCATAATCACCACCGCCAACATTCTGCTCAGGATCATTGAACAGGATACGGAAGCTGTATTCCAACGGACCGTTACCTGTATTGTTCAGGTTCACAGTCGTATCCGTCGAATCATCAGGAGGAAGCTCGAAAGTAATCGCCTGAGTATCAATGTTGAACTCAGGATGACGAAGACCTTCATTCTCAAAATCAGGTCCAAAATTCACAACTGTGTTTTCATCTTCAAATACTTCATACATCCCTGAGTATGAGTTATTGTAGCCAATCGCTTCAACGACAAATTCATGATCGCCAATAACAATTTCATCGATTGAATAGTTGCCGTCTTCATCCGTCTCTGCGGAGTATACATAATCGGAAGTGAATACAGTCGCTCCAACTACAGGATCCATGCTTTCAAAATGGGTGACCTGACCTGAAACAGTACCAGTAATCAAAGCAACATTCGTTGTCCAGCGGATCGCCAAACCCTCTTCAACATCCTGAGCACCGGGTGATGCTTCATTCCAATAGGAATACTGAATGCCATCATCCTGGTTACCATTTTCAATACCGGTTGTCCACCAGGGGACAGTTCCATGACCTTGGGTAGGTCCACCAGTGTGATTCATCTCTTCATATTGGAAAATAATCTCATGATCACCAGTATAAGTGTAGTGACCTTCCACTTGCCCGTAGATGATGAGTTGGAAAGTACAGGGGTTCAATGCCTGGTTTGCTGTGAGGTCAGTGACATCTTTCCAGGTAACGATAAATCTTCCATTCGGCTCATCGTAATAGTAGTAGACACCAGCATTGTTCGCCCGAATCCGACGTTCATCCCAATATGGGGCAATCATATTGTATGGTCCGAGTGGTGAAGGAATCGTCCAGTTACGCATATTCTTATACTGGGCGTTATTCCCCATGGCAATCCAACCATTACTGCTTACAGACATCTCTTCAAATGTTTCACCGTAGTATTGAACAGGGAAAGGAAGATCCATTAGAATGGTTTCATCCAGATTGTTCCCTGGATCATCAATATCTAACAGCTCACCATCATAATCGTTATTGTTTTCAGTTGGAACAATTTCGATCCAATCATATTCAGGCGCTAAATCGTAAGCTGTATCGGTGTTATCAAAACCATAATAGCCATATCTATCGGGACCAGAAGGATCAGTACCGGCTTTAGTTCCAAGATCAATCCAGATTGCGACTGTGTCAGTAGCACCATCTTCTGTTGTAATGATGAGGTTGGCTTTCGCACGACGTCCGGGAATGGTTTCAGCATGCATTGCAATGGTAAATTCAGAGCTTGTACGTTCCTGACCCATATTCATCGACGCAAAGGTTGCCTCATCTTGCGGAACACCCAGGAAGGGGTCCAACGATTCCAGAATCGCAGTTGAGGCAGAAGCACTTGAACCTCCAATATTCCGGACACGGATTTCAATATCTGCCTGTTCGCCCGGGTCCCAGTTGTTCAGACCCGAAAGATTCATGTATGCAAACTTGGGTGCTTGAGCTGTGATGGGTAGGTCGTCTATAAATTCGCCTGCTTCAGTCTCAATCGACAAGTTGATGTGCAATATCCAGTCGTGCTGAACTTCAGGTGCAACTTCGACAAGAATCATTCCTTCAGCATCCGCTTCTGCACCTGAGTCTATTGATTCCAGTGTTGCCGTGCCTGAAACAATTGCCCATTCATCATCAATGGTCGGAGTAATTGTAATGTTTGTTTCTGTATCAGTACCGTAATTTTTAAGGGTCAACGAAAGTCCTACTGTTTCACCAGCTTCAGGAATCCCATTGTCATTACCCATAGTTCCATTCTCACCATCATCTAAAATAGCGTATTCGATATAACCCAATGCCGCATCAGGAGAAATGACATCGAGTGTATCGATAAGTGGGTGATGATTTGGTGCAGTGATGGTAAGAATGGCTTCACCTTCATACCTGATCGGGGCATCGAGAATAATGCTTCCATCCGCTTGAGTAACACCTTTAGCAATAACTTCTTCATCACCATCTACTTTGTACAAAGTCACCCATGCACCATCAATGACACCAGCTTCATCTTCGAGGGATGAAACTGCAAATGTGTTTGTACCGAGCATTATTGTTTCGGGATATTCGGCTTCCATCATCTGTGGGATATCTGTCCATACCCAGACCAATGGATCACCCATCAGGTTAAATCTTTCACTGAAACCGCGAAACTCTTCGGGAGCAAAATCAAAGTAGTTTACATAGAGATTCATTTTTGAGCCAAAGAGACCATCGCCAAGCGCTGGTTGTCTCAAATTTAATAGCGTGAATCCAAGTCCACCGGACAGACAGTTATTTCTACCGGTATTCGTATAGGAAGAAGCTGTTCCCATTCCCCCAATGCCACCTTTAGGAGTCTGTACAGAGCCTGCTCGCATATAGGCTTCGTTCATTCCATAGGAATTAACCCAGTTTCCTGTGGCGCAGGTAACATCACATGCGACAAAAGGCATATTGTTGTTTGTTAAATTTCCAATCTGATTTGTATTGAGACCATCAGCAATTCCACCGCGGAAATTGAACATCGATACACCTGCATTAAGGTGATCAATAGTCTCCGAGCGTGCTGGTTCAGCCCCATTCGACCAGGCTGTATCAACTTGAGTGTAGCCGGCATTTTCCATCTCAGATTTCCAGTATTGTCCGACTAGAATCGTCGAGAGACCGGAATAGTGAGTAACCGCCATCACTGCGCCATGCTTATACCAATCGGTCTCGTCCATATAAGGGGTACGTTCATACTTGAGCACCTTACTCACATACTTTGCAACATCCTGGCTGCTCTCAACACTGATACGTCCAACAGCAACATCCTGCAGGATATCGTCCTCGGTCATGAGCGAATATTGATAATCTCCACAGTTTCCAATCGGGGGATTGTTGATCGGATTTGTTCCCTGCGGAGTGCTGAAGACTCCAGTATTGTCACCAATAATTACAACATAGTCGAATTTTGGATCGGCAGCTTCCCAACGATCCCTAAGTTCATTATGGATTGAATTTGCATTCCAGTTAACATCATCATCTGTCAGGAAAGAAAGCTCCCAGCCCTTCTGTCTTTTCCATTCTATCCAGGGCTCCATCGCTTCCCAGAGATTGTCATCATCCTTCATTACAACTTGAACACCACCACGGTAGAGTTCAAACTCATCCAACTCACTGTCATCCCAATCGAGAAATAGACGATACCATGGCAGGTAGGATTCACTTATTTTATCCGGATAATGGGGGAGTGTCGCGCGGTCATCCTGACCTTCAAAGGTAACCTGAACTTCTACATTAGAATAAACACGTACCTCACGTCTCGCAGTATTAACCTGAACAGGATAAATTGACAGGTTGCTCACACGAAAATCATGCAATACTGCGGGAGGGGCTGCGGACGCGATATTTTCAGGATACCACGCATCATTTGGGCTTTTAACCTCTCCCCACCCCTCTTCAAGTTTATCGCCGGTGTAAATGGCGTAATCAACACCGGTCAATAACTCATACTCAGCGTTAATAACCTCAACTTCAACCGCGCTGGTGGGAGGAATACGGAAGAGACGTCCTGTTACCGGAACTGAGGGATATCCAGGCTCTTCAACCATGCCCCCATTCAAATAAGACGCAATATCTATCGCCTGATCCAATTCACCCATTGAACGCCACTCTGGGGCTTCCATGGTCAGGGTTAAACGCATTCCCTGATCGGAAATCTGACGTGATTCCACCTTCATAGGAAGGTTTGAGGAATAATCTACGTGATCAATCCTGGCAAAAGTTACACTCAACATGAGTAGCAACATCATCAGGGACAAGCTCACTCGTTTCATGCTAACCTCTTAAAAAAATAAATAGTTAATACATCTATTTCGACAGTACTTTGAATTGCTGGTAAAAGCTAATCTTTTTGAAATCATGCCAACCCATTACCTTTCGATAAATTATTCAAGAACAATGAAGCAAACTCTATTCCATAGAATCCACTTTAAAGAATTTAGACTGAAATACTTGCGAAAGGGTGTTTTACCGCATTTGAGATATTTTTTGATCCGACTCTATGGATGTCATTTTCTCTTGTAGGTTCAAAACCAAGCAAATTTTGCACTCGTTTTTGAAACATTTTCATTCATTCTCGCTCTAAGCAAAAGTATAAATATCTCACGACTTTGATTGCAAGGATATCATTTAAGATTAAATTGATTTCTTAAGCGATCAGAGACAACAAGTTTGCAATGATACCTCTTGTATTAATTGGTGTTTCAATCCTATTGACTCTTACTATGGAAAACTTCACCTTTATATGGAGTGAGTCGGAGCGTGTGAAATCTGGAAAGTGAGAGGATGAAATGAAAACGAAACGGTTGACCATATTTACCCTTGCGATGGTGCTGATAACCGTTGGGTTAAGTCAAGCACAGGATGCCATGTGGGAAGACAAAGCTGAGAAGAAGTGGGCATTCGAGCTTTGCGGGTTCTACGCCTGGCATAATGCTGCACTTGATGATGTGAAAGATGAGTATGATTATATAAAAAGTGAATACAAGAGGTTATATGGCACTGATCCTTCTATTGTCGAAGACTATAAAACCTTCCAAGTAACTGATTTAAAAATGGGGCTTCGATTCAAAAATTTTACTGGTGGTCTGGTTTTCAGCAATTTATCTGAATTCGAGGTAACCATTGGAAACTCAGGGGATTTTACTATTAATGGAAATCATCGGTATGTCGATGAGAAGTACATGCAGATTGTGAGTACAAAAGAGTATCTCGTCTATATTGGATATGTTCTTCCACTTCACCCTAGACTAGAGATCGGTGCAACTGGAGCTGTCGGATTGGGTGCAGCCAAAGCATCACTCAAACACTCTTATCATAGAGACTCAGACACTGATCCGAGCCTGCAACTCTCTTATAATTCAGAGCAAAGCCTGGAAGGTGACTACAACCCTTTCCGTGTTGAGGGTGAAATAAGAGTAAAGTTGACCGACTATATCGCTCTTAGCGTCCACGGTGGTTATCGAGTGAGTGCACCGCCGGACATGCGAGGCGATATCATAGAAAACCGTAATGGTCAGCGATCAGTGTATGCTTCAAATGCCCAGGCTGAACATCATCTTGAGAATGGTGATATCGAAGAACTTCTTTTCGATTATTCAGGTATATACTACGGAATCGGGCTCACGTTGAAGCAACCATTTTAATGCCTTGATGTAAATTCTGAGGTGGCTGGCTATTTGATAGGGCAGCAAATGCTTCTATCCTGATTTATCCACTCACCTGTATGATCTTTCCGAGTCTAAATACTCAGTGTATCCTGTTCATTTAACTGCATGGACAGGTTCTCTGGCAGTTCTTTTAACGTGACAACTACGCGCTTCAACATCAACGCCCAGACTCCCTCAATCTCCAGCCATGTCGCTAGTTTAACTTATACTTTCTGGTATTTAAAAATCATGTGAGTACTTGTATCTTGGAAAAGAAATTGAATTAAGAATTTATCAAGAGAATTGCAGTGATTCACAAAGTCTTCAAAAGCCAGAGTAGCACGGGCGCCTCGCCCGTGAGTATTCATGCCAGCATCTCTCCCGCGGAGAATCATGGCAGCGTCTCGCCCGTGAGTATTCATGCCAGCGCCTCACCCGCGGAGAATCATGGCCGAGACGGCCATGCTACCTTGAAAATCCGAAAGGGAGCGCGGTTACCACACTGGACATTGGAAGGCGCAGTGTACGCTGTCACTTTCCGCCTGGGCGACTCTCTACCGAGATCCATTTTAGATAAATGGACTTTCGAGCGTAAGAATATCGTCAAAACCGCTGAACAGATGGGGCGTCCGTTGAGTCCCAACGAAGAAACACAACTCAACTACCTTTACTCGGAGAAAGTCGGTAAATTTCTCGACGCTGGACATGGCAGGTGCTGGATGAAAGAGGATCGAATCGCAAACATCGTAGCAGGCTCACTGAGGCATTTTGATGGGGAACGATACGATCTTCACGTATGGTGTGTTATGCCAAACCATGTACATGTCGTAGTTAAACCTCACTCCGGGCATGAATTGTCTAAGATTCTGCACTCGTGGAAATCGTTCTCTGCACACGAAGCGAACAAGATTTTAAAGCGAAAGGGAAAGTTCTGGGAGGTAGAGTACTACGATCACCTGATTCGCAATGAAGTAGATTACGCGCACTGCATCGAGTATGTCTTAGCGAATCCGGAGAAAGCTGGATTGAAAAATTGGAAATGGGTGAGTAGTATAGACTAAAGAAGCATGACCGTCTCGGTCATGAATATCCTCGATCAAGATTGTCCTAGGTACACACGGGCAGGTCGGATGTAAATTCCCACGGACGGATCAGTTGTAAATTCTCACGGGCGAGACGCCCGTGCTACGGAGTGGTGCTGACGAATGCATGAAGCCAGTTCACGACTCAATGCGTACCCCAACCTTCCAAATCGCACAATACTCCGGCAGTTGAGTTTTCCCTTCAAGCATTCCCAATCAATTCGCTGAAGCATTTTTCACTCATTACTTCAAGTATTTCTGATGTCTGGGCAGAGTAAAGGAGTCTCTTTACTTGAAATTATTATTTGCGTAACAATTTGTTATTATTATAATTAAGACGAAAAGTTAAAGTTAAGAAGGAGAAAAATCTCCACTAAATAGGTCATTAGAATTAAAGTTATGAGTGCAGGATTCCGATAATGTTTACGAAAGGTTCTTTAAGGCGGGTGGTCAGATTCCCCAGGTTTGTATCACCTGCGCTATGAAGCACGATTTTTTTTTAACCAGGACCAATAGTAAGGAGGAGTCCAATGAGTACCAGGATCAACCACAATATTCTGTCGATGACTGCACAGCGGAATATCTGGATGAGCCAGAACAGTCTCGATACGGCAGTTAACCGGTTGAGTTCCGGGTTACGCGTTAATTACGCGTGGGACGATGCCGGAGGCATTGCGGTGTCCGAGCGTTTCAGGGCACAAATCTCTTCTATGGAAGAAGCTGAAAGAAACGCGAACTACAATATTAACCTGTTGGCTACCGCTGAGGGTGCGTTAAGTGTGATTGACGAAAAATTGATCAGACTGCGTGCCCTCGCGATTCAGGCTTCCAACGGCGCGCTAACCAGTAATGACCGTGCATCGATCAACCAGGAGTATGTGCAGTTACGCAGTGAGATTAATCGCATTGCGCTAACGACTAATTACAATGGGTTGTATCTGCTGGATGGTTCACTTTCTGGAACACAAGCCGGTTCTTCAATCAAGTTCCACATTGGTACGTTCAATAACATGAACGAAGATTATTATTTTGTATCAATGGGGAATGCAACCACCGCTGCCCTTGGTATTGCTGACACGAATGTGTTGAATACCACTACGGCACAAAGTTCAATTGAGCTGATAGACGCGGCTATCGAATCGAAGGATTCAATGCGCACCAACTTTGGTGCCTACGTAAACCGTCTGCAAAACACCATTCTCAACCTGCAAATCAGTCGAGAAAATGCAACTCGTGCTGAATCTGTAATTCGTGATGCAGATATTGCGGCTGAGATGAGCGACTTCGTTCGTGCACAGATTCTGATGCAATCGGGTATCTCGATGCTGGCACAAGCGAACATGGTTCCACAGATGGTAAGTCAGCTGATTGGTTAACGGTACATAACTCAAACAGGACTGTACCGTGAGTAATCCTTAACCAACCAGGAGACGAACGTCATGAATGTAAGTGGTAATTCGAATCGCAGATTGTACAGCATCGGACAGGTGAACGCCCTGACGGGGGTACCGAAACCGACGCTGAGATTCTGGGAGAAAGAATTCGCCAAGCACTTGAGACCCATTCGCACGCCGGGCAATCAGCGCAGATATGATGACGGAACGATTAAACTGATCCAAAAAATAGATCGTCTCGTACATAAAGAAGGCTATACTCTTGATGGAGCCAGGAAAAAATTGGATGCTGAATCCATGGCAAAAGAAGCTGCAGAAGCTGCTATGCCAAACATGGACGAATCAAGTTTAACCCAGCTTGCAGAAAGTATGTCGGATTACTTGTTGCGAAAGCTATTCTCCAAAGCTCGGTTTGACGCTTCAAACTGAGTCAGAAAAGTAAACAACCTTTGTCCCTGGAATTCTCATGACAAGGATAAAGTTCAAGTTGTAGTACCAGTAGTAAAGACGCATTCGGTGAGTTTATCCCCGTGTTCTTTGACAAGCTGTTCTGAGATCGTTGACGGCACGCCTTCGCTCGTACATCAACCTAACCGGTTGAATAGTGATGCACCCAATTCTTGCTCGATTTGGGACGTGTCAAAATTGAATTCAGAACCAAAAACAGAAAATAGGGAAAACAGAATACTCACCAACATGAGAGGGTAGTTATGAGTACTCGCATAAATCACAACATGCTCTCAATCATGGCTCAAAGGAATTTACAGTCTACCCAGCATAGCCTGGATAACGCTGTAATGAGATTGAGTTCAGGGTTGAGAATCAATTACGCGTGGGATGACCCTGCCGGAATTGCAATCAGTGAGAATTTCAGAGCGCAGATTGCGTCGATGGATGAAGCGACACGGAATGCAAATTACAACATTAACATGTTGTCAACTGCAGAAGGTGCGCTCAGTGTAATTGATGAAAAGCTCATTCGGATGCGTGCATTATCCGTAGAGGCTTCAAACGGTCACCTTACCGACACCGAGAGAGGTTATCTCGACACTGAATTTCAGCAGTTGAAATCAGAAATCGACCGTATCGCGTTGACCGCAAACTATAATGGTCTTCAACTTTTGGATGGCACTTATAGCGCGGGTACAGGTATCAAGTTCCATATTGGTACCCACAACATTCGATATAACGATTACTATTATCTCAACATTGCTGATATGACTGCTTCAGCGATCGGTATCGGTGATACCAATTTGTTGAACACACTTAACGCACAACAATCGATCACAACACTGGATGCTGCGATTAGTTCCAAGGACGGTGAAAGAACACGGCTAGGTGCGTATGTAGAGAGACTACAGAACACTCTGATGTACCTTGGAATCGCGCATGAAAATGCCGTGTCATCAGAATCACAGGTACGTGATGCTGATATTGCAGCGGAAATGAGTGAGTTTGTACGAGCACAAATTCTGATGCAATCCGGTGTCTCCATGCTGGCGCAAGCCAATATGGTGCCACAGATGATCGCAGGATTGATTGGGTAATAACTAGTAGTCCAATGAGGATTACAGTTGTAGTTCCTGATCCCTTGCGTTAAATGGTTCATCCAATTGTCGATGGTGGTAGAATGATATTGGCTCAGAATGGTTGGAGTAAAATCCAGCAAAATCTATAGTCGAGTCATCTCCAACCTTGGCACTGGATAGCCTCTTGCCGAAAAGCTCCACGTCGAAAGATGTGGGGCTTTTTCTCTCAGGGTCATCAATCAAAGAATCAGCATCGAATTGTGACTTGGTGGATATCAACCTATCCGTTTCTACTTAGTGAATCAGGAAAGAGATTGAATACTCTGGCAATGGATTTATCTAATGTGGAACGTCACAACTCCTCAATTATGGAACGAACGATTGCAACATCCCGCGGTGTGTTCAGGTTGAAAAGTGCCTGCTCACCAGAGGGTGGAAAGATACTTTGAAAATTCAACTCCTTCACACCTTTTACGAGTGATAAATGTCGTTTTTCGAGAAGCTCATGCCAGTACTCAATGCTCGTTAAAGAATACAACGCAGCTAATGGTTGCAGGGAAAATCGAGATTTCAGGCAAATAACCTCAGAAGATGATTTCTCCGCTTCGAGAAGTTTATTAATATCTTGTACCTGCAACAGAGGAAGATCAACAGCCAGAACAAAAATCCATTTGATTTCATTTTTGCTGGCATGTTTCAATGCTGCGACAAGCCCTCCCATCGGTCCACAACCGGGTTCAACATCGGGGAGAATCGTAAGGTTTGGAAGAGGCAGATTGTCATAGTTATCCCCTACCAAATGTGGTATTTTGCCGGTAGCCTTCTCGCAAAGAGTAATCATGTGGTGGAGAAGTGGAAGACCGTGAATGGAGAGGGTACGTTTATCCGCACCCATCCGTACACTGTTACCGCCAGCAATCAGATATGGCTGTATTTCAACATCAATCATTGGTTTTTATATGGATTCCATGAGACTTACCAGAAAATATGAGATTCATTCTTCACTAGTCGGACAAGATCACCTGCTCTCATTGGCGAAATTAGCTGACCTACTGCAAGAGTGCGCTGTCTTTCATGCTGACAGTCTGCAACTCGGCGCCAAAGAACTACTCGCAAACAATCTTGCCTGGGTTCTTTCACGTATGCGTTTCAAAATCTATCAAATGCCTAAAATAGGTGAATCGATAACCATTGAGACTTTCCCCACCGGTTTGGAAAAATTTTTCGCTGACCGTGGGTATAGTGTCAGGAATGAGGCTGGTTCACCGCTTGTCGATGTTACTACTCGATGGGTGACATTAAATGTAGAAAGACGCCGTCCGCAACTCCCTCCTGATTTTATTTCAAATAAACTTAGAGAAGTTCCTGCTGCTGTGCTCAACTTTGAATCAAAAAAGTTACCTGCGTTGGAGCGTGTCGATGGTAGTCGTGAATTTCGTGTCCGTATGGAAGACCTTGATTTTAATGGTCATGTCAACAATACTCATTATATCGCCTGGGCGTTGGAAACCCTGCCCGTAGAGCATCAAAATACTCATCCGCTGGCTGATTTTGATATTGTATTCCGCAGTGAATCTGTATATGGAGCAACCATCGTCTGTAACTGCCAGGTGGATCAAATCGATAAGAACAAAATAATTGCACGATATGAATTCAAGGACAGTCAGAGCGAGAAAGTTGTTGTCTCAGCAAGGAGTGAGTGCAACTTGCAGTTTTGATCGGGTTCCTTGCGTTTAACGATCTTACTTTTCCTCCCTGTTTTTTTTCAATGCAGCCAACTGTTTTGCAAATTCCTCCTGGCTGGTAACAACCTGCCCCTTACTTTGGGAGATATTACGGTCGAGTTTTGTTGTGAGATCTTCCTCGCTTTCAGAATCAGCTGCAGCGTGGACATCAAAAATTTTGCTTCCGCCAGGATAATCAGATTCACGATAGGTTGTGATACGCAGGAGCTTCTGGACAAGGTCATGCATCCTAGAAATAGTCGCAGGAATTTTATTCAATCTTTCCATCATTTTTTCATCTCCCAGCTCACGGAATTTTTTCTCGTAGAGCTGGTAAATACCCGAAATGATTGCCAGTGGATTATTGAACTCATGTGCAATCGCAGTTGCCATACTTTGTGCCGCACGCAATTTTTCGGCTTCAATCTCCCGCTTGCGTGAATCTTCGAGTTTTCTTAATGCTTCGCTTAATTCTGAAGTTCGCTCCTGAACCTTCGCTTCCAGTTCATGGCTGTATGCTATGATACGCGCTGTTCGTACACGGTAAATTATCGGTCCAACAGCAAGGAAAATCAGAACAACGATGATTTTAAATAGATTCGTTTCATGGAAGTAAGGAGGTACGATAATATGAACAACTTGTGCCAATTCGCTTTTGTCACCAATGCCATTTATTGCTTTGAGCTGGAATGAATATTCTCCCGGTGGTAAACGTGGATAGATCGCTTCGTTAACATCTTCACGGAAGGGAGAGAAGTCCTTATCAAGCCCATGGAGTCGCCAGGAAAACTGATTTCGCTGGCTGTTGAAATAGTCAGGCAGAGAGAACTTAAGGTGAATTGAACGAACCCCTTTGGGTACCATGATTTTTTCACTGATGGATAGCGGAATCGAATCTCCCCAGATTTCTGTCAGGATGGGATTAAAATGACCTCTAGCTTTCAATAAATCAGAAACTTCAAGGCTGAAAAAGCCATTCGGCTGCATGGCAATGATATCGCCATCTGCAGTGCGTACGACTTTATTTACGGTACTCTCATCCAACCCCAGTCCCCGGTCAATGAAGATTGAAAGGCTGTCATTTGAAAGGATCACCCCTTTGGAGGTGGCGATATAACGTATTCCTTGATCGTCTGTCGCGATCCAGCGCAAGCGAACATCAGGCGGTATATTGAGTTTTACCTCCTGAATGGTATCCTGTGATACTTTGACAACAGATTTGTCAGCGATGAAGTAGAGATTACCCTCCTGGTCAAGGTAGTGAGATGAAAACCGGTTACTGGGCAAGCCATTGCGGGTGTCGAATACCTCAATTGAGTCATTTGCAACCTTGATAATACCGGAGGAGAATGTACCGAACCAATAATTTCCATCAGCACCCATTCCGCCTGAATTAACTACCGGGATATTCAAAAGTGCATCATCAGGAAGTTTTTTGTATTCCTGACGTCTCCTTTTAACAACCGGATGATCGTACGGATTATCAATCAAGATTTCCAGCATACGATCTACAAAATACCAGTACATATCACTACCATTATAGCCGAACATTCCATTCCAGGTACCGATATAGAAGGTTTCGCCTGCACCGGCATATAAATAAATCGGGAAGAACATTTCACCGAACAGGTCTTCAATTACCTCGAGTTTTTTACCATCCCAGGTATAGATTGAGCCACCCATGTACATCTTCAAGTTTCCATCAGCAGCGCGGGAAAGCTGTACATATTCGCTTCCACGATTTCCACCTTCCGCCAGAGTTTCAACTGTTTTCGAATCTTTACGGATCAGATGAATTGCACCTGCAGTGAGGAGAATAATGTTGCCATGATTGTCGAGAGAAGCTTGCTGAACATCGACAGGATAATTTTCAAATTTCAGCTCACGTATACTGCCTGTCTCAAACAGACCCATACCATTTGCAGCGATAAGGTAGTTTTGTGTTTCATTTACGGGGATAATCGCTTTGAGATTTTGCAGAAACTTGTATTGATCCTCACGATAGATATGGAATTCTGAGGTTACCATGTGAGAAATGATGCCATACTCATCCGCGAACCAGTAAATGCCTTGACGGTCAAGCAGCATCGCATCAATTTGAAGAGATGGTAAACCATTGTATTCGTTGAAGCTGAGTGTATCTGCCTCCTGCATAAGCAGAGTTTCTGTTGGTGATACCAATAGCCATTCACCCTTCCTGTTCATTTCAACTGATGTTGGAAGTATCCCACCCATCTGAAAATTATCCTGAACACTTAAAAGCGAATTCTCTGCTACCTTATACATTACCAGCCCGGTATACCCGAAGACTTCACCCTCAGGGTTTTGAAACAACCTGGTGATCTCCCAGAAATCTGTCGGAGAATCGAAGGTGTACTGTTTCACACGATCCATAATAAAGAACTGCCGGTCTTTGAGGGAATCCATCATGTAAAGTGTGGGATCATGGATGAAAGTGCCTTTTTCCTCCAGAAACACATTTCCTCTTTTTTCGTATTCTACCTGGAGTTGTGAACTCTTAAATCTTGTAAATGTATCTACATCCTCAAGATTGATTTTGAACATTCCCGCACGATCTGTTGCTACCCAGAGTTCATTGCGAGTGCTGTCAATCAGGAGATCATGGACCATAGTATCGTAATAACAGTTATCCTCGAGGTTCGGCAGTGGGATCAAATAACCACCGTTCCCACGAACACAAAGAACACCGTAATCGGTGGCGAGAAACATCGCATCTTTTGTGAATACGATATCACGGTTGGGTGAGCCCGCATTTATTGTATGGCTGGTTATGTTACCACTTCTGGGGTCCAAAATGGAGATACCACGGTAGGTGCCAAAGTATAAAAAACCATCTGGCCCTTCGGTCACGATATAGCAGTAGTTATCCTGCAAACCGTTTTCTTTGGTATATAACTTGAAACGGCTTCCATCATAGGAAAATGCCCCATTGCTGCCCCAAACCCAGAGTAGACCTCTGCTGTCCTGATCGATTCCCTTGATATCGCCAACATCAGGAGTGATCTCGGAGGGGAAGGTATTGATTGCATAGACCTTAGCGGACGCTTCAATTGTGAAGCCCGCCAAAGCAACGAGGATCAGAAAATATGTGATAAATCGCATATATGAATAACTATGGTTGTCGATGATAATAACAGCAGTTTGATTTCCAATATCACCCGCCAAAGTTATTCATAAATCCCTGACAGCAATATGGAAATTTCGATAAACTCGAAAAATTTGCCCGTAACTTAAGAGTCTGGAAATGATATTCCAACAGGTAAAGCCCAATTTTTCAATTAGGAATCAGGTAACGACAGAGTGGTAGGAGGATGATAGAAACACAAGTTCCGCGACATCCGTAGATGTTGCGGGAAAATCATTCACCCACTCTGAAATTGAAGAGTGCACTAGAATTTGTCAATTAAACCCGTTGCAATGCATCGGGACAGCTTGGTGGATCACCCCAAGCCAAATCTCAAAAACATTATTTATTTTCCGCAATTCATTGAATTTGTAACAATAGTAGTGGTATATATTAGAGTAGGCACTATCCATTGTGATGTGTTAGGTTTTGGGTACGGGTGGAATTGGCGGTATAGGGGAAATCTTCTTTGTCTTCTGTGAAAGGATGGCTGACACGCCCCCTTTCCATCCCCCCAGGAATAATTGAGGTGAGGTTGGGATGGACGGTCTAAATAAAAACATGAAACATGTAGCAAGCTACATGCCACCCGTCTTCAAACTTCCTCAATCAGGGGATGTGCAAATTCAAATTTTCAATCTATTGGGTCAACAGGTCTTCAGAACAAGCAACCGTTATTGTGCTGGAGCACATCGTTTTGTCTTTGATGCATCTAGTGTGAGCAGAGACCTGACCAGCGGAATGTACCTTATCAGGTTGTCTTACCAAAATAAAATTCAACAACGTAAAGTATTTCTTTTGAAGTAGTGTTTCAGCTTACCAAATTCTGGCAGTTACTGTATAATAGTCAATGCAGTATCTGCCAGATTCTACTTATCGAGATAAACTATGATTAGGGTTCTATTGATCGCTCTCGTTTTTACATTGCTTTTTTCTACCCAATCTGTATACTCCCAGCCCGATCTTCACCGGATGCGGCAGATTGATTGGATTGAGTTAGGTGAACGCACAAGAGAATTACTGTATGTTGATGATATTTTGTTTATTAGTGGGGTATTTGACGGTCTTTATGCACTGAATGTCCAAGATCCATACAATATTGAACTCACACCGGGGTGTCTTATTCAGGAAGGTGCGGTAGTTTATCTTCAATATCGCAATAATTTACTGTATAGTGCTGCACCGGAAGACATTTTCATTTTTGATGTTTCCAATCCATACGATATTCTGATTGTGGGTGAACTACACGTGGATCAAGAAGAATTTCAAATGACGGATTTTATTCTTTATGAACACTATATGATTGTAGGAAGTTACTGGGATGAAGAAATTCTAATTTATGATGTAGAGGATCCGGAAAACATACAGTTGGTGAACAGTTTTGATACACCATTTCAATGTGTTGCCGTGGAATTACAGGATTCGATATTGAGTGCTTGTGGGCATCGTGGCGATGATTTTGCCGTTTACCGCCAGATCAACCCACTGGAATTTGAACTGGTATCCACCTGGCAGATCCCGGATCGTGAAGAATGGCAGTTTTTTGAATCTTATCGGGTTGATGATTTGGTCTATCTACGCGGAACGAATCGCATTTACATACTTTCCATCGCAGATATTGAAAATATTCAGCAGATAGGATTCCAAAACGAAAATCGATATGACCAATTTACAATAAATGGGAATTACATCTATGCTTCCTACGAGTACATTCCTTGCGGTGGTGTCTGGATCATCGATGTTGTCGATCCTGAAAATACTGAAATTGTTGGCTATGATGTTTCTGGACAAGGTTTCAGCGATATGACAACCGATGACACTGGGCGTTATCTTTTTGCCAGTCACCGGTTATTCGGAGCGGGTGTTACTATATTCGACTGTTCTGAAGCGATTGGGCAGTCATTTCCTCTACTGGGCAACCGTTTTGAACTGGTATCCACCATGTTTGAGCCGGAAGTCCCCACCCCTGCGGGTCTGTTCGGTGACCTCGCCAGTCTGGTGATCGCATACGAAGACAATGGTCATATCTATATCCCGGAGATGGTCAATACAATTGAAACTATTCAACCTGGAAAAGCCTACCTCCTGTTCAACCAGGAGGATGAAAATTTTGTGCAACGTGGATTACGATATGAAGC
>JAIOHU010000213.1 GCA_019912845.1 bacterium | reverse complement strand
GAATAAGTATCAATACTATGAACATGAAGGCTATTCGCCGAATCATGAAAAACTCCTTGAAAAAATGTAGTTTTTATAAAATTAAGGAAGAAACTTATGTTAGTTTGTAGTTGTCTCGCAGGGATTCCAGTTGATCCTCATCGCCCAGAACGAGCATTCGATCACCATCTGTGAACCTGAAATCACCGGATGGATGTAACAATGCCTCTTGATCTTTTCGATGAATTGCAAGAATCATTGCACCACCAGTTTTATTGCGGATATCAGCTTCTGAAATGGAGACGGAATTAAGTTTGCTACTCGGAGAAACGATATATTCTTCAAATCTGAGCCGGTAACCATACGATCTTACAAATGTATCGAGAAAATCGACCAAGTTTGGTTTGGTGATCATCTGTGCCAGACGGTTGCCACCGATGCTGAATGGTAATTCGACACGATCCGCTCCAGCTCTGCGTAGTTTAATCTCACTACCGCTATCACTACCTCTTGCAGCTATTTTAATCTTTGGATTGATTGTTCTTGCGGTGATTGTAGTAAGAACGTTATTAGCGTCACCGGACATCGCAGCTATCAATCCCCTGGCATTGAGAATTCCCGCTTTTTCCAGGATCTCATCCTCAGTTGCATCACCTTCAATGGTAAGATAACCATGGGAAATTGCGTACTCAGTTTTTTCACTGTCCTGCTCAATGATACAGAAATCTTCACCCGATTCGACCAAAGATTCAACTACAGATCGTCCAAGTTTGCCGTACCCGGCAACGATGATATGGTTTTTAAGTCTCTTGATTTTATGTTCCATACGTTTTCTCCGCCAGGAGGTAATGATCATCCCACCGACAATATAAGTGGTTATCGTGCCCAATGCATAAGCAGCAACAGTTAAACCAGAAAGGATGACAAAAAGGGTGAGAAATCTACCCGCAGGGGTGAGGGGACGAACTTCACCAAAGCCAACAGTACTCAAAGTGATGATTGTCATGTACAATGAATCAAAAAACGCCCATTCCTCGATCTGCATATAACCAAAGGTACCGATCATGGTTACTATTCCGAGAAGCAGCATACTCACAAAGATTTTATAACCCATGCTGACATTGTTATCCATAACAACTCATCCTCAATCGTGCATCGCTACTTGCTCCTTGACTAATGCCCAAATTTCAGCTCCAGGAATTTGTCCTGATACCTTTTTCATAATGTTACACATAATCAATGTTGGAATGTTATTTTTATGGTAGGCTGAAGTGAAATCGAAATCGCTTATTTCTTTTGTGATATGTGAATTTATAGTCTGATTATTTAAGGGTATACGACTTTCGTCTTCAAGTATATTATTAAGAGATATTTCTGGTTGTGCACAAAGTTGTCGGATGAGTGTTGGAACCCCCTCGCGATATACTTTTTTATCAGCCATCGCATCAAGAATTTGCTGCCATTGTTCTTTAGAGGGTTGCTTCAGATCAGGGTGTTTTCTTCTTTCCGCTTTCTTGAACCTGCTGAGAACTTCGCCAGCTCGGAGCGGTTGTAATTTTTCCTCACGGATCGTCTTATCAAGTAATTCAGCCAGAGGGTCAATCGCTAAATCTACAGCGATATCTTCAGGAATTCCCAGTTTACGGTACCGTTCCTCACGATCCCAGGGAAGCTCGGGAACATATTTTGCAGCCTTTTCAATCCGTTTTTCCACGATTTCAAATGGGGGAGAATCTGTGTCGGGGTACATACGATCCGGACCGGGAAGTACACGTTCGAAGTCAGTGGTGTTGTCGGCGAGTGCCTGTCGTGTTTCGTTGGGAATGCCGAGAATAGCCTCCGCCCAGCGATCCAGTACCTCATTAGCAGCAGTAGTTATATCCCTGGTATTCCCGAATAGAACAACAACAACGTCTTTTTCAGAAGCTCCTGCTTCTTCAATCACAGTTTTACGATCAACTTCATTTAAGCCACCAGAGGCTCCATCTGTGTGATAGAGATTTGGTGTAGAATCAAGACAGGCGACTACACGAACTCTTCCGGCAAACTCATCAGCAAAGGTATGTCCTTGAGTCAAAGATTTACTGAGAAACCCTGTCGCTTGTGGCAATTTCACCAGTGCGATTTCATCACCAGCGATCTGTGTAGCCCTCAGTATCGGATTCTCAAATTCCACAGATTTGGGATTTGTTTTAATTAATTCACCAGGTCGATCACCTTCCGCAAATCCTCGTACTTTCAGCTCCGCAGCAATTTCAAGTAGTGCAGCTTGTCTATGAGCTTCATAACTTAAAAGAGCAGGGATACGAGGAATACGAGGAACTCCCTTAATTTCTACCCTGGTGCCACCTTCTATGGAAAGATTCACATCCTGACGTACTGCTCCGATACCACGTCTTGCAAAACCTGTTGCGCGTAAGAGTCGCCCTATGCGCTCTGTCGCTTCAGCAGCCTCTTCAGGAGTATCAAGCGTTGGTCCTGTAACAACTTCAATCAGAGGAATGGAGAGTCTGTCCGTATAGTAGGTTATCCTGTGCCCAATATCCGAAACTTCACGACAGGAATCTTCTTCAAGCCCAATTTGAATGATTTCAACCTGTTTACCACTTGCAAGGGTCAATATCCCATCGACACCCACAATGGTAGTTCTCTGAAACCCGGCAGGAATAGAACCATCAAGGTACTGTTTACGGATCACGTGAAGCTCACCCACAATTTTACATTGAAATGCGAGGGCAATTGTGAGTGCTTTATCTACGGCTTCCTGGTTGATTGGGAAGGGTGGGTCATCATCCATCTCGTATGTACAAACTGTTTCTCTATTTAGACGATAGATGATTTCCTTTTTGGTTTTGAATTCCATGAGCGCTGTACCATCATACTCACCCAGTTCGCTCATGGTAGGTCGCATGTGCCGCAGCATTTCGGCGTGCCAAACATCGGAGTATGGTTGCACCGGACACTTGCAGAAAAGTTTTTTTTCAGTATTGATCTGGTGATGAATTTCCAAGCCAGCCTTGAATCCCAGTTCTTTCCATTCACTCATGGTTAAAGGTTTCCTCAATCAACGTGTTCAACCCACGGTTGCTAAACAACAAATTACTCAATTACCATTTAGGTAAGATCAGTGCATTTTAGTATGGATTTACAGTAGTTGCAACAATCTTCACAATCCAAAGCTCGCTATAGTATGAGCTCGGTTCATGATTCGATGTAAACAATTTTGATAGAAATATCAGGGATTAGTTCGCTTTTCATTGAAGAATTAACTGCGAGTGATTTCATTTAAAACAGAAATTTCTTAACCTCTGAAATACCGATTATATCATTTGCCCTCCAGCTCCTTTCCCTGGATATGATTTCAATATTCGCAGAGAAAACCTTGCCAGTGACGGTTGGATTAAATACCTTAGCACTGATGAAGACTCTTAACTACATATACCGTGGCTGCTTGCTGATCGTTATTTTCCAGCTCACACTGAATACGTCAACGGCTGAGACTGAATCGATGTCTCAATCGAGTGGTTTTTATACCTATACATTCCGAACTGGTTGGAACCTTATCAGTTTCCCAGTTTTACCTTCTGAACCATACATTCCCACGGTCTTCCACGATAAACTAACCCCGGGAGATTCTCTAGAGAATTCCGATGCGATCATGACATTTGATCCAGAAGTGGGTGAATGGCAGTGGGCATGGTTATCAGAAGAGTTTGGATGGCAAGGTGATCTGGTAGAGCAAGAATTAAAACGCGAACTTGGTTATTGGGTTTTTATCCCTGAAATCCATTCAGATTCTCAAAGTGTTACAATTTACGGTCTTGCGGAAGACAGTCAGAATATCAATCGTGGTACATTTGAAGCTGGTGTTCATTTAATTGGGTCTGTCTGGGCAGGGGATCTACCACTTGATGATACTGGCTTGGAAGTAGCGGGGTTACGAGCGAGTGACGGACTATTTTCGAGTACTCCTCATATTGAACCCTCATCATTTGAATATGTTCTCGGATACGACAGCAAAACAGGCTGGTATACACTGGCATGGCATGATGGACGGCAGTGGTTTGGAGATTTTAAGCAGTTGAGTGCTGGAAATGGGTATCTTCTCTATTTGTCGAATGAGTTGCACTGGACACATTTTCCTCGTCCTGATCAGGTGGATCAGGGAATCAATTTGAATAAGAAAAGTGCTGTTTCAATGAAACAGACTGTGAAAAAAGCAATTGGTGAACACAAAGCTCCACTTAGCCCTCCGCTACCTGAAGAAGTGAAGAATCTTAAGGACAATAATAATACCGATATGGAGGAAGCGAATAAATGAAATCCTCCTTATATGTTACGCTTTCGGCTCTACTTCTCTCAGTATCTCTTTCACTTGCCCAAACTGATCAGTACATCAATCGAATTGGGGCGTGGAATCCTGAACTCGGGTATCTGCAGATTCCTGACGAATACGGTTCTCTTGCGGATTCCACCTGGCAATGGCATGTGATTATTGATCAAGCTGAGGATGGCTTGGATTTACCTTCGCTCGTTGAAGGTTCGATTGGATTTCCCACAGATGATGACTCACTATTGATCAGTGGAAATCTCGGATCAAATCAATATAAACCGCAAGATGAACTTACTGTTGCGACAATTGCGACATTTAAGGCTGACCTTCTTAATAAACCAGTTTACTTGAGGGTTTTTAATAGTGGAGATCTCGGCATTGGATCATCTTTCCTCGTCTCTTATGGTAATTATACCAGGTTAGGCGATGTTTTTTTGGCACCGAAGATTATTCCAGTTCCATCTTCAGGTTGTGGTGGATTCATGGAATTCACTCTCGACAGCACGCTCTATTCCATGGAAGTGAATGAAGCAAATTTTTCACCGCTTGTTGAAGAGGCGATTTTGATGATTGGAAACGAATTCACCGCTCTCTTCAATGGCAACCCACATCAAGGAGTTGAGTGGGTACGGTTAGTGAGTTTTCAAGGAGTTCCTGACTCATGGTCGTATGATGTTGATTGTTATCCGCAAGATTGGAGCGTCTCTCAGTTCACCCCGCTTCTGCCTGAGAATGATTTTACTCAGGGAGTAGAATTACAACTCGAAAGTCAATTGCTGAGCAGCCATTTCGGACCTGAGACAATTCCCGAAAATTTAGCTCTATATCGAGAAACTATTAATGGGTGGGAGGAACAAAATACACAAATATCTGACCTGAATGATTCCTGGGTGTTCCGGTTCGAAATTAGTAATGAACTACTTTCAGGGAAGTTTACACTTGCTCCTTCAGAACTTTCTAGTGCTACCAAGGAAGTTTCACTTACACGCGAATACCGATTCTATCCTGTCTATCCAAACCCGTTCAATCCGACAACTCACATTCGATTCTCGCTTCCCGAAAAAACGGGAATAAATCTGCAAGTATTTAACGTTCTTGGGGAAGAGGTGGCATCGCTTTATACTGGGAGCTTGAATGAGGGAGCTCATAGTTTTACCTTTTCAGCAGGGGAATTGCCAAGTGGTGTCTATTTTGTGAAGTTGAGTTCTGAACAGCGAGTAGACATTCAGAAGATCACGCTCTTACGCTAGTTGAAATCCAGCACAATGAAAATAATAAGACAATCGCTTCCATTTATTATACTGATTAGCGCGCTATTTTCCTTTGGGTGCAGTAAATCCAAATCTTCTGCAAATACAGCGCCCTCCAAGTTTCAGTTATCTTATACTGGTAATTTGATCGGTTCGATTGATCCCTGCAATTGCAAAGGTGCCCCACTCGGAGGATTTGCGAGACGGGCATCAATGATGAAGGAATCAGGAGTTACGACCAATTCCTTACTGGTGGATGCTGGTAGTTTTGTCTCCCTTTCTCAAAAACAGCCCTTGGAGAAAACCATTCTTGTCCTTTTGGGTTTACGGGAGATCGGCGTTGATGCGATATCTATTGGATATCGTGACACACATCGTCTCACTGCAATTCAGTTAAAAGAGATGGAGAAAGAGTACAATTTCCCGTTCATTTCAGCGAACTTAATTTCTCTGCAAGATGAGACGCTACTTTTCCCAGCTTATAAAATCGTTGAAGTTGATGGCGAAAACGGGAAAAACCGTGTTGGAGTTATTGGAGTGGTTCAGGGTGGACCCTATCGTGAAATTCCTGTTGAACAGGGCATGAAAATAACTGATCCTGTAGAAGCGATAACGGAGACAATCACAAAAATATCAGGTTCAGTAGAATTTATCATTTTGCTCACTGACGCACCCCAACCCACTATTGCCGCCTGGCTTGTTCAAGCTGCAACTAATGAAATTAATCTTATAATTACCAGTTCGGGACGAGTGAATCATCGGAGAAACCTTGATATTGAGGGTGTACCATTATTTTCTGCTGGGAAGCAAGGAAAGTATTTTGATATAATAATCGCGCAGCCTGAAGAGGGTGGATGGATAATTTCCAGAGAGTTCGAGGACCTCGGACCTACAACAAAAGATGATGAAAAAATGGCACATTTTATAAATGAGATGATTAGTACACTCGGGATAACCGAAAGATAAGCTATGCTCCAGGCAACCGATCCCACCTATCAGTCACTTCTTACACATGCAAAAAAAGCCCAGCAGTTGGCAAAAGCTTCTTACTCCAATTTTTCCGTTGGTGCAGCTTTGTTGGATAATCAGGGAAAAATCTGGTCAGGGTGCAATGTGGAGTCTTCCAGCTATGGGTTAAGCTGCTGCGCGGAACGTGTGGCACTGTTCAAGGCACTCAGTGAAGGAGCTGACATTTTTACTCATATACTTATAATTGCGGATACTGAAGAACCAACTCCACCCTGCGGAGCTTGCCGTCAACTGCTTCAAGATTACGCTTCTTCAATTGAAGTTCATTTGCACAGTGGGGTGAGCGGTAAACATGAAGGATATCTTCTACAAGAATTGTACCCGCATCCCTTTGATGATGGAAAGTTGAATGGGGGAGGCAAATAGATGAAACCCTTATCCGTAATTGGGATTGCCGGGGGGACTTGCAGTGGAAAAACTCTGGTAGCAAAACGTATCGTTGAGAAAGTCGGCGAGGAAAATGTTCTGATCTGCAACCAGGATAACTATTATCGCGATTTAGGGGATTTCAGCCCTGCGGAGAGAGCCAACTGGAATTTTGACCACCCTAATGCATTTGATCATCAACTGTTAGTTGAAAACATGACCAGCCTTAGCAAAGGCACACCTGCTGATGAACCGATTTACAGCTTTATCGATCACACCAGGACTGGTAAATTCAGGCATTTACTCCCAAAGCCTATTATGATTATCGAGGGAATACTCGTTCTTGGTGATCCCGATTTGAGAAAATTAATGGATATAAAGATATTTGTCGACGAAGAATCAGATATCCGTCTCGCACGAAGACTGCGACGAGATGAAGTGGAACGTGGACGAACCTCTGAAAGTGTGCTCGACCAGTATCTTGACACCGTTAGACCCATGCACCAGAAATACGTTACTCCAACTAAAGAGTTCGCTGATATCATTATTCCGAGGGGTGGGGAAAATCTCAATGCGATCTCTATTTTTGCCAACCATCTACGTATGATTCTTGAGAATCGAGCTGATGTCGAGGTTGGGCAATGATGAATATTCTTCGCGACAAGAAGGGTTGGATTGAGGTTATTTGCGGCTGCATGTTTTCCGGAAAAACGGAGGAGCTCATAAGACGGTTGCGAAGGGCGAAGATTGCAAAACTATCAGTAGTCGCATTCAAACCTCAGATAGATGACCGTTTCCACGAAACTGAAGTCGTCAGCCATAGTGATACCAGAATTGAATCGATCCCCGTTAAATCGGCGCGTGATATAGAAGAAATGAGTGCAAATTATCAGGTGGTTGGAATCGACGAGGCACAGTTTTTTGATTCTGATATTGTTCGGGTGGTTAAAAATCTTGCTGCACATGGTACGAGAGTCGTCATATCTGGGTTGGATACAGATTATAGAGGTATTCCATTTGAACCTGTGCCTCAACTGATCTGTGAAGCGGAATTTGTAACGAAGGTGATGGCAGTCTGCCATCGTTGCGGCGCACCTGCGCATCGAACACAACGGATTGGTGGGGGAGCGGAACGTGTGTTGGTAGGTGCAACAGATTATTATGAGGCACGTTGTCGTTCCTGTTTTGAACCCCCGGATGATGAAGGAATACCAACCGGGCAGACCAGGTTGTTTGAATCAGGTGAAACGGATACTTCAACATCGAAAGCTGAATGAACAGGGAGTGTAGTGCGTGGAACGTTTAACAGGAATCCTTGGAGTATTCGCTCTGATGGGAATTGCTTATGCGTTATCAAATAACCGTAAAGCGATCAATTGGCGCACGATCCTCGTTGGGGTAGGTCTGCAATTTGTTTTCGCACTGATCGTACTAAAAACCCTCCCCGGAAAGTGGTTGTTTGAAGGAGCGCGTGTTTTAATCACCAAACTTCTGATGTTCACCGACTATGGTGCCTATTTCATTTTCGGAAATCTTTATCTCTCCCATACCGATATCGCACAATCACTTCAGGACAATATCCCACCGGGCGGTTTAACTGGTGGTTTCCAGGTTTTGAATCCAGCAACGGATACTTTTGTTTCACTGGGGACGATATTCGGTATCCATGTACTACCAACTATTATCTTTTTCGCTTCCTTAATGGCAATTTTGTACCATCTAGGTATAATGCAAATGCTGGTTAAAGGTATTGCCTGGGTGATGAGCAAGACTATGCGAACAAGTGGTCAAGAAACTCTTGCTGTTGCCAGCAATATTTTTGTTGGTCAGACTGAGGCTCCTTTTGTGGTCAAACCATTTCTTGGAAAAATGACCTTCAGTGAAATCATGGTCGTCATGACCGGCGGTTTTGCCACTGTTGCCGGTGGTGTTATGGCAGCTTATGTACGTTTTGGGGTTGATCCCGGGCATTTGATGGCAGCTTCAGTAATGAGTGCACCTGCAGCTATCGTTATGGCGAAACTTATGGTGCCCGAAACTGTTTTTGATGGGCTTGGTAAACCGATGAGTGACCTGAAACTCGCCGGTAAAACACACACAAATGTTTTGGATGCTGCTGCTGGAGGCGCGTCAGATGGTCTGAAACTGGCAGTCAATGTTGCTGCTATGCTTATTGCATTTATCGCCCTGATCGCTCTGATCAACGGGGTTCTGGGATGGGTTGGGGGACTGGTCGGTTTTGAACAACTCTCACTGAAATTGATACTCGGTTATCTATTTGCACCCCTGGCATTCTTAATGGGTGTCAGTCCGAAAGATTTATTGGAGGTTGGCTTCCTTCTGGGTACGAAAATCAGTATAAACGAATTTGTCGCATACATTGATTTAGCTGCAATTAAAGATCAAATAAGCCCACGAAGTTTTATCATTGCGACTTACGCACTTTGCGGATTCGCGAACTTTTCTTCGATTGCTATACAGATTGGAGGGATCGCTGTTTTGGTTCCAGAGAGAAGGCAGGAATTGGCAAGATTGGGTTTACGTGCCATGGTCGCAGGTGCTTTTGCCAGTTTCCAGACAGCCGCAATTGCTGGAATTTTATTATAGTAGATACTCTGACGAAGCTACCGACATTCTTTCAGGCAAAGATTATATCGATTCCAGATGATAGGAATAAGAATCGTTCATCCTCGCCTCATTCTGCCCGGGTGTATTCAAGTACTGTCCACAATTGCTGCCGATAGCATTTTCCTCAAATTCGCCGATACTTTCGATCACTTCATAGCCACAATCTCTAAAATCATCTGCCAGGCGATTCCAGGAAATTCGATCATCATGGATTGAATTAATTTTATTTTCAATTACTTTATTGGTGGGATTCATCGGTGTAAGTTTAATCAAAAAGATATCCGGGGAGTAATTTTTCAGCAATTCCTTGGGTATTACAGGATACTCTTCTGTTAACGCAAAATTGAGTGAAATTTTCTTGCCGCCAGCACTAAAAAACTTCTCTCCATACGATGAAATATCAGCAAAACTCCAGGTCGAAACTGAAATAAGATTTTTTCTGAAAAACTCATCTGTAGTATGGAGTGAAAACTGCAGTTGAAAAGATTTGGGATAGAGTTCCTTCTTTATATCGAGTAGTCGATCAAAGAATTGATCACAGCTTTTGGGTGCAATGGTTGATAGGGAGGGGAGGAGACCAGGCGCGTCGTAAATAGTAGGGAGGAGGGTCAATAGTTTGAGTACATGTTTATTGAAAGCCGGCTCTCCCATTCTCGCGAATTGGATTTTCCATTTTTTCGTTGAAATAACATTATTTTGAAAATGAAGGTCTACCAGATATTTAACCTGATATAATAATTCCTCAAGACTTAAAATTCCTCGATAATCACTACCAGCGTCACAAAACGGGCATTTTACCGGGCAGCCATACAGGGTTGATAAAATGTTGACCCATTTATCTTCAATAGAAAAGGGAGGTTGCAATGATTCCACAAATTCAATTCGCTTCCCATCCCGGTTTTCCGATATGTAAACAGTAGCAAGATCAGTTTTTCCAACTTTGCCAATCACTTTCATTCTAGGGTGCTTTCTTTAGTAGTGAGTTGATCTTCATCGCTGCTTCGATTCCCTGCCCAGTGGCGATGGCAATTTGACGGTAATTCCCATTAATAAGATCACCGATAATATGTAGTTTTCCTCGATCCAGTAGACTATTGCGAATGTCTAACGGCAATTGATTTAACAATATCTCCCTGGGATCACGACCGATTGCAAACAAGAGAAAATCAGCCTTTTGTTCAATGATTCCATCAGGAGCCTCCCAGGTGAAGATTAATCCCTTCCCATTTGAACTAACAGAGATGAGCTTTCGATTATGGTAAACCTGAATAGCGGGTTCAGCATCGGCACGTTCCTGGAGCAAATCAAGTGCACGTGCAACATTTGCTCTTATATTGATTGAAACTTCGTTTTTCATACACAGGTTGAGAGCATAATCAAATGCAGCATCTCCACCACCAACGATAGCTATGGATTTACCTTCAAAGTCTAATAGTTCAGTTACCTCATAGAAAACTTTTGCTTTGTCAGTTTCGGATAAATTTCCTGGAAGATCAATCTTTCTGGGAATGGTACCTGTTGCAAGTATTAAAAATGGCGCTCTGTATTTTCGGTTTATACCGTTCAGGATGAATGTGTCATTTTCATAGTGAATCTTCCCAATGTGATCATATTTAATAGTTACACCTGCTATTAATATGTGTTTCTCGAGAAGTTTCGCAAAATTCTTACCACTTATAC
>JAIOHU010000212.1 GCA_019912845.1 bacterium | reverse complement strand
GAACGGGTTTGGATAATTCTGACTCAGCAGAAATTCATTCGGGCGTGTATTTGCTTCATCATCACCAACGGCATTCATGACAGAAACAGTTACTATATTTGAGAAATCACTGATTTCATTACCATCTGCATCAACCGCTTTGATGCGGATAAAAAACTCGGTATCAAAATCAAAAGTAACATCAAGATACCCAGTTTCGGTGTTTCCTTCGAGGTCGTTCGGTTCAGCTTCTGTACCCATATACACATTGTATGAAGCGACATCTGATTCATTGCCGAACCAGTTACAAGTAATTGTACCGACATTGCCATCGACATCTAAGCAAACATAAGGATTCGCTGCAACACCGATGGTCTCCGACTTAAACGCGCGGTATGATTCAGGATAATCCGAGCCCGCTGCATCTTCAATAAAATCGAAAGTGAGATCCCATTCAATATCACCATCGTTATTGACTTCTGTAACAGTTGAGGTTCCACCCTCATTTACACCACCCCAGCCAACGACCCAGTTGTCATTTGCAAGCTTCCGTGTTCCACCGGCATGGTCTGACCACACTACCGAATCCGGATGGGTCCATTTATAGATTAAAGTTGCTGTCATAGCATCAGTATCTAATTCGTATTCTCTGATGTAAGTTTTAGGAACTTCGTGGAAATTGCCGTTATCAAAGACAGTGATATTTCCATTTTCAAGCTCTACAACGTCATGTTGGAGAAAGAACATCGAGTCGCCTTGATCGCCTACAAAGGTAAACTGGTTTCCAAGACCACCCCCAAAACGCCACATTATATCACCGTCTTCGTAACCGTCGCCAGCACCGACTTTAAGCTTAAGTATTTCACTCATGGAACGGTTGGATACGATAACGTTGCCATCCATGGTTTCACGTATGGCATTCGTGTGAAGATAATCAATTTCACTTGAGGTGAAGTCAATGTATCGTTCATCAGCTTCGAGAATCTGGATTTCATCGAGATAATCAATACTGTGCCATTCCCAGACTACATTACCTTCTGCATCTACTTTCTGGAAAACAAAGGCACGCAATACTGCATCAGGATCACCACCCTCATAAATTGAACTCATATCAAATGGAACCATTTCACGTAACTCATACCACTGTGAACCATCTTCATTCAGAAAGAAATCATGACCGTCAAGACTTAATTCACCGTCATAAAGTTCAGGTGCTACAATTGCATCGACAGTGTAATCGGCAATATTCATAACCATGATGTCGTCAATATCGCCTTCCTGGTAACGAACAATCATTTTTCCCAAATCAAAAAATGGTACAAGGCGACGACTGTCTTTAAAGAACCAGACTACATCACCCTCATTATTCATAGTCGCACTAAACTGGTTTCCTCCCCCTTGACGGCGATCAAAATTTGACGGTTCCATATAAAAATAACCATCTGAGGGATTATTGTTGTGGTTGATTGTATACTCAAAAAAACTTGGCGGCAGGTTGACTTCAGCATTTACAGGGGTAATAGAAAGAATACATACTGATAGAAGAATACCTGCAATCAGATTAACAAGAAACTTGTGCATGGAAAATGCCTCTTTACTTAGTGAATTTCCGGCTGTGCATGATAAAAATACCATCCTCCGCATTGCCAATGGCTTTCAGCGAGTTGGATGATAACTTCATCTATTGATTAGTTATAGAGGTTGGGATTCAATATATTCTCCCACCCAGTCAAATTTTTTTTGAATGTGCGTGATGCCATCTAGCAGGTTAGTGACTGGTTTAATCAAACTTTTTTTCTTTTTGCTACTCCCACAAAGGCACCAGTATCATGGATAAGGAAGTCAAAATCAATGTCAATGATTTCCCACCCTTCATCGCCAAGCTTATTCAAATATTCTTCAGCTTCTTTTAAAGAAACCTTTGATTGCTTAAAAAGTCCACTCTCAACTTCGGGCAGCTTTTTAGAATCCAGGAGCTTATATTCCCACTTATCCAATGAAAATTCTCTTTTATAATTATGATGATTTTCTAAAGATTAATCCAAAAATAAGAGAAAATATTTGATTATCCAAATTAAATGTATCAAAATGGCTTCGATTTTTCATTTTTGTTGCGAGTATTATATCCCTCCCCGAGTCAAGCGCAATTGACATTTGCTAGCGTATCAGTACTATTTTTCCGGTGGAGATAAAATCTGCGCTGCTGACCTGCAGTAGATAGATTCCTGAAGCAACCTCTGCGCCTTTGTTGGTATTCGCATGCCAGACAAAGTTGTGGTTGCCAGCATTTACATCATGGGAAGCGTTGTAGAGAAGTTGCCCCTGCAAGTTATAAATTTTAACCTTTACTTCTGCAGGATTGGGGACGCTGTAGTTCACCTGTATCGTCGAATTGAATGGATTGGGGTAAGGATCGCTCATGGTAAACTTTTGCGGCAACTTTGGCGATTCCGATTCTGTGGAAACCGAGACAACGCGTAATACAAAATTGCGGCTCATTGGGCTGTCAACGCCGTTGTATTGAACATCGATTGTGCCACGGTAATTCCCTGCAGTCACACCCTCGCTATTCAGATGTAGAAGAGGATTGTCAGAATCGTCCACCTGAATGGTACCGTGCATCGGAATGCCCCGTAACATCGGGACAGCGGTTTCAACTTTGTGAAGATGCAGGTAGCCGAGGTTTTCTGCGGAATTCATGATCAGAACTGGTGCGACCCAATAGCCATCCACACCTTCCAGATCACTTACAACCTCTGCGCCCAAAATGATATTATTGGGGTCATCCTGTGCGATAAGAGTTTCCTGGACAATTTCGCCAGTCTCAACATCCATTTTAGATACAACCGCATTGGCAAGACCTCCGCCATCATCCCAGTGGAAGAGATATAGCGGTTTATCATCGGGATCAGCGGGATTGTAACCGAGTGCGAACACATGGTAGTCTTGCTCAAATCTGACCTGTTCCTCGCCTGCACGGTTGATTGCGACGATATCGGCACGATCATTTCCGATCCATATCCAGTCACGGTCGGGATCGTACGCTAACGCTCGATTCGGATTGTGGATGCCATGAATAGAATCGATTACTTCGCCATTTTCATCAATCCCGATAATCCAAACATTCTCGCTGCCATAAATTTTGCCTTCGATAGTGGTCAGGTCACGGAAGCCGAATGCGCTGGAGGTTGGCTGGTCGATTTCCTGGAGATATTCAC
>JAIOHU010000211.1 GCA_019912845.1 bacterium | reverse complement strand
TATGTGTCCCAATCAACCAGCTATCCACCGTATTGTCAGCACGATTAATATATCCTCCGAACATTCCACCCTGAAAGGCTTTAGCACCATACCATGTCCCTCGTATGAATAGCTGTTCTTGTTCTAATGTCAATCCCTGGTCAGTTTCTTCAGACAAACTTTCATAGCCAATTACAAAAATATCACGGTTTCTCCTGTCCATCCCGACATACCCTGCGTAACTGACAAAATCCCGGTTATCAGAATATTGCCCGCTGGTAACATAAGCACTCCCATTGAGATTCCAGGGGTAGATCGCTGTAATAAGTGAAAAGAACAGGGAAAGGATCATTTTATCAGCACCATCGGGCGTCTCATCCGATGTCCATCCACCTCAATTTCGTAAAAATATATCCCGCTGGCTGGATGGTTGCCATCAGCGGTTAACCCATTCCAGGTGAACTGATGGTTCCCCGACCCCAATTGCCCTTCAATGATTTTTGTAACCTGCCGTCCCTCAATATCACGAACCACAATTTTCACTTGCGCCGACTTCCTCAGCACAATGGGAATGGTGGTAGAGGGATTGAATGGATTTGGAAAATTCTGTTTTATTTCTACATCACGTGGTTGCAATGGTTGATTCTCCAAAACCCCATTCTCCATGAACCCGAAGGCATAAAGTGTGGAGGTGGAATCCGAATAATCATAGATGTTGCAGACAATTTCAACAACATTGTCATTATCTATATCTCCGAGGTAAGGGCCGGACATATAGCCAGTGAACTGCTGGCTCTGGTAGTCACGAGTGCCATCCTGACCGTCATACACCACAAACGATGAAACGTAATTTTCGTTGAATTCCTGGTACTGATTTGCACCATAGACAATCTCAAGCTGAGGGTCGTCATCTACATTTTTCGCATCGATGAAGGCAATCTCACCCTCCCAGGGAGTGGTCGTCCAGGCAGGAGCATCAGCAAACAGATCATACACCTGCACTTCAAAATTCAAACCGGTATAATAGTTGTATGCGATGAATAGTGCCTGTTCATTTGCAAGGTCGAGGGTATACAAATCCCAGATGGTGAGGAATTCATAATTATCTTCGGTTACCGACCAGAGTAATGAGTATTCATTGGCACCATCATAAACAGAAACATTGTTGGCATAAAGTTTAGTCAGTTCGATACTATCATCATTGTTGTAATCAAAATAGAGAATACCTTTTTCAAAAAAATCCTGTTGAACACTCCATTCCTGCTGTATCTGGCACATTGCTGTCAACGGTATCAGTGCAGTGATGATCGCCATCCAAATCCCCTTCATTCCCATCTCCCTTTGTATACTATGCTATCGACATCTATTAAATAGACGTCTGGAATTATCTTTGGTTTAACATGGGAAGGTATGGAGAAGAGAATCGGTTTTAAATGGAATCGACTTTCCAAGCGAGGAAGAACAGAATCTATTGGAGTGAATCCATGCGGGGATGCTTGATTGTTAATATGAGATATAGTATTTTTTATGCCGCCTGAGTGCAGGTTTGGAATATGTGTTTTTCCAGGGTATTCTGGCGAGTATATGACAATTTGGGGCTGTAGCTCAGTTGGGAGAGCGATGCGTTCGCAATGCATAGGTCAGCGGTTCGATCCCGCTCAGCTCCACGAAGAATCCACCTGTAATTCACAGAACAGAATCATTTCCGTTCTGTGTTTTTTATTTTAGGTGAATCACTTTTCTGATATCGTGCTGTAAATTCTCGCCTTCCAGGGAGATGAAATAAACACCGGATGCACCCTCGAAAGATATTTTGGCTGATCTATTTATTGCAGGATTGTTTTCTCCTGCGCCAGTCAGCTGACCAGGTTTACTGTCCGATATCTTAGCTTCCTTCACAATTCTTCCATCAAGCGAATAGATTCGAATCTTTGCAGGTTGAGATTCTGGAATCCTGTACTCCACATTCAAGGTTGAATTAAAGGGATTTGGATAAACTCGGGTGATTTCGATTTTTGAGGGGAGTACGGTTTCGTTCTCTGCTTTAGGTGCATCCAATTCATTGAATATCTCATAGACTCTCAAAGTTGATTCATCAGTGGAATACAGATATTCCTGATCCAGTTCCAGAGAAGTAATCCAGGAAGTTGATTCGATGGCCTGCAGTAATTGTGGACTTCCTGGTCCGCGGACATCGATAAGATCAATATCACCATAGGCACTAAAAACAACTCCTGCAGCGTATTCCATATCCCACCGTGATCCCATCCCTGGGGCACTACCATACACCACCGGATTCTCAGGATCTCCAATATACACTGAAATTAAAGAACTGAAGCCCCATATTTCATCTGTATAATCTACAAAAGCGTAGTTTTCAGCGACGACTAATTTGTGGCATGTGTAATGAGAATCGTTTCCATCATGAACTGGTAATCCACAAGAACCAATAATTTCAGGATGTTCGGGATCAGAATAATCCAGAATTTCCAGGTACCTTCTTCTTTGACCTTGTTTGATACGGTAGAGATAGCCATGTTTGAATAAGCAGTCGGATACTTGCGCATCATTCTCAGAGAAAAGAATTTCAGGTGCAGTTGGTTCTTCCAGAGATACCAAAGCAAACCCAGATCCTGCGAGCGCAACAAGCTGGTCTTGATAGGTGATATTCCCCTCATATTCCCAAATAGAAAAATCCAATTGGAGATTACTTAATTCGGTTAGTTGTCCTTCATCGTCAATTTCGAGAACATGAAGCACTTGATCGGAATCATATCGGAGAATTCCATTCTCCCAAGAGCCAATTATTGTAAAATCAGAACTATCAGTGTGTGAAAGTTCAACAATGGCATTCGGATTGGAGGCATCAAGAATCGTGAGTGCTCCGCCATAATGTTGGACAAATAACCTTTGATTATCAAAAATAACTCCAGTTACCATCTCATACTCTCTGCTGATTTCTGCTATTAGTGAAGGATTCGCAGCATCTGAAAAGTCGTAAAGATTGCACTGAGTCCAAGTTGCATTCCATTCGAGAAGCAGCGATCCAGAGAGATGTAAATTATATCCTCTGATTTGCATCGTTTGAAGTTCGACCGGTGCTTCCAGTTCAGTAATATCGATAGTACGTACACCATTTTCCTTAAGGAAAAGTGTATTCTCATTCAAGCCAATCAACCTTGTGCCGTTATGAATATCAATGCTTGATCTGTATATCGGATCAGAAATACTGCTTATGTCCCAGAGTTCGATATAATAATCCTGATCCAAAATGAGCGTATTGCTGTTCATGGCTGCAACACTGACCTCCGAGTCAACAGGGAGTGTACTCGCAACAACTGGTCTATCGGGGATAGCGAAAGATACAATCTGCGCCGTGTAATTATTCGCAATAATTCCTACTGTATCAAATGCAGCTACAATAGCCATGCCCTCTGGTACTTCCCAGACAACTGTCAGTTCACCATTTTCCAGATTGTACAAAGTATTATCAATGAATAGATGATTTCTGGAGAGTGGAATATACCTGCTTCCGGTAGTATCGTAGCCATTAATAAATTGAGGTGTTGTCGGGTCGTGCAAGCTGTAAACAAGTAGTGAATCGTGATTGTGACAGACAAGGTAGTCATCCAGAATCACCAGATCGAACCAGGTGGAAATCGGTATATCATTTAAGTATTCTGGATCATCGGGATTGGCTATGGAAATTACTTGAATTCGTAAATTCCCGGTAGTGATGTATAGCATGGAATCTTTTGCAGCAGCATCCGCTATCGCATACCATGAGAGCGAGTATTCCCCTAACTGCTCCACACGGATGGAATCCTGGGCGTTGAGCATGACAGGTGTGAACCAGGTGCAGAATATGATGAGTGTGATTCGCATACTAAAGTGCTGACTTGAACCTTGTTTCATGATTCCCCCCTTGAAAAGCTGGATTCTTTGGGTTTAAGCTAAATATATCGCAAAAAGATTGCCACTATTCTCAACTACTGATAAGGTAAGGATCCGCCGATTGGCAATGAATTTGGTTCCTCGCTGTTTCGTGTGGGTACAAAAATCTTTCTGATTATCAGTCATTGCGAACGAAGTGAAGCAATCTAACTTTAATTCAGTATAAGATTGCTTCGTCGCTACGCTTCCTCGCAATGACGAGATAATCTCCTGAACAGACTGAACAGAGTTTCAAACCATACAGAATAGCGAGGAGCCATGAATTTATCCAGGCTCAGATATTTCCCTAGTTACAGTTATTAAACATGGGACAAGTCCAATGCCATCATACAAAGCATGTAAGTTGATCCACCAGTGGAGAACTCCCCTTTTTTCTAAACCACATTCGAGTTATATTCCACTCTGAAGATGGTGAAATATTGATCCGGTCTTATGGCTGGATTTTTTATATTTTCTGGCGGTGCTAAAGCGGGGAGTTAGCGGTGCCCTGTACTCGCAATCCGCTCCAGCGAGGCTGACCACGATGATTGAGGTCCATTCGCCAACTTTGACAGTTTGACGATGTGGTGTTGAGAGCTGGGTCCTGTGCAAGGGCTGCACGCTCAACCCCGTCAGGTCCGAAAGGAAGCAGCGGTCGGCGATGTCGTCCTGTGCCGCAGGGTTGCCTGGCTTGAATCACATCCAAAATTGTCAGGGAGTGGTAGAAGATCGAAACATTGCGTACCGCCGATTTTTACACGGGAATGGTGGACAAACCATTCCCGTGGCTTTATTTTAAAGCAGCAACATCACAATTTTTTTGTCTATCGAAACATCGAGTAAATCATGCTGAAAAAATTCTTCATAAACTGGCTGGTACTTGGGTTGGCAGTACTGGTTTGCGCCCGGATTATCCCTGGTATTCACGTTGATGGTTTCATGGATGCTTTAATCGCAGCGTTGGTGCTGGGGCTGGTGAATGCCTTTGTCCGTCCAATCCTGTTTATCCTCACCCTGCCCTTTACCATCATAACACTCGGGATATTTTATCTCATCCTCAATGCTTTACTGCTATTGCTTGTGGGTGCGCTGGTGGAAGGATTCATTGTGAACGGTTTCTTCGCCGCATTCTTCGGTTCCATTTTCATCGCAATTGTGGGAGCTCTACTTCACAAACTGATCGGCAAGTGAGACCTCCGCTCACAATTCACACGCAATATTGAGTGTAATTTTGGATATAAAATCAATGAAATACAGCCCATTCTTTCTCGTTACCATGCTTCTCGTATTGGTTACCTTGATTGGTTGCGATTCGAATCCCAGCGGCTCATCTACTACAGAACCAGATGAGTTGGATACGCTTATCCCACTTTCAGATGTTCTCGAGGGCAGCCATCATGCTACCGGTGCGATTTATCATCAGCAGGATGATGTTTTCCTGCTCTTCACCAATCAATGGACCTGGCAACAAAACATACTTGGGGAACGTATCAGTTTGATCAGCGGTACGAACATTCATCATTTTATGGCACTGGAGTATGATATTCATGATAATGGATATAGTATTGTCGCTAACCAGATTGAAGGATTGAATGCCACTGGGAATCGTAGCGGACAATTTTTCTGGATAACAGGAAGCGAACTAATTCCACGGACTCCATCGAATGTGCAACAAGATGCAGAATTACTCGAAGCTGCGATTCGTGACCGCTTAAACGATTGGGGTGAGAACTTCTATGATGAAAATGATATTCTGATTTCTCCCCTCGGTGGAAGTGAGAATAGTTCGTTGTATTGGCTGTCGGTGATACCGGAATCTGTCGAGGAGACTTACGATCCCGATCTTGAGAAGGCACGCGCGGCGTTGATCGGTTACAATGGTTCCTCCGCCTGGTTTGAGGCGACGATGAGCGCGCCCAATGGTTTTGATCAGAGTACATTAAATATCAGCGACTTTGATGGCGATGGGATTACTGATTATCTGAGCATCCGTCTCTTTGGTGAAGGTGCTCCTGCAATGTGCTACTACTATGATGACTCCGCACACTGGCGCTGGGTCGGTCAGTTCTGGAACTAACCTGAAACTTCAGAAAATAAATGTCATTTATCGATCTTCATTCACACACAACCGCATCGGATGGTACTTACACCCCTGCGGAACTGGTTCTCCATGCTAAAAAACAAAATCTCAGTGCACTGGCGATTACAGACCATGATACATTAGGCGGTCTTCCCGAAGCTTTGATACAGGGTGAAAAATCGGGTGTTGAAGTTGTCAATGGTGTCGAGATATCAACCGCCTGGAAAAATTCAAGTCTGCATATTCTCGGTTACCTGTTCGATCCGAATCACCCTTCGCTACTCACTACATTGGACTGGATGGTTGAGCAACGGCAAGTCCGTAATCAGAAACTTGTTGAAAATCTGCAGAATCTCGGCATCAAAATCACTTATGAGATGGTTCGTGATGAGGCTGGAGAAGACATTGTCGCACGTCCCCACTTTGCCAAGGTATTGCTGGCACTCGGTGTTGTCGATACGTTGGATCAGGCTTTTGATGACTACCTCAGCCATCAGGGCAAAGCTTATGTACACAAGGTTCGTATGACTCCAGAAAAGGCGATTAAGGCGATACGAGATGCCGGTGGTGTTCCTGTGCTGGCGCATCCTCAGCAATACATCAATGAGGGTGAAGATTTACATGAGATACTTGAAACCATCGTTCCACTTGGGCTGGAAGGGATCGAAGTCTGGTACCCATCCCATTCTGAAGAAATGACTCAACAATTCCTTTTCCACGCTCGTCTACACAAATTGATTAGCACCGGAGGCAGCGATTTTCACGGTGCAAACAAACCCGATATCCAACTTGGCACTGGATACGGCGATTTACGAGTTGAAGAATCGGTTTTGCATGAGTTGAAAGAACGTGCTGGTTTACTTTAGCAGGTCAGGTTTTTCAGTGCAGTTTTGTTTGGGTGAATCACAGGCTGTCCCAGTGCACTGTTTCCGCCCGCGTCATCCCGGTGATGAGTTGGACTGGATTCGAAGAACCCAACCGAAGGTTGAGCATCCAGAAAGCTATTGACTAGTGGGTTGATTCACCTGAAGTGGCAGATTGGCACTGGATTTATCCAGTGTTTAATATGTCCATTACCAGAGTTATTAGACATTGGACAAGTCCAATGCCAGCAGTCAAAGCATGTGAGTTGAGCCTCTAGAATGATTTTGGATTTCACCGAATACATCTGATTCCTGAAGTTAGTTGAACCCAAGAATCAAAACCCCTATACTTCCAACATACCAGAACCAATTCAGGGAGTCTTATCATGATAAAAAAACGAGTTCCAAGTGCCAGCGGATCTGAAGGTGGATTGAGTATGCCTTTGCATGGGCAGATTCCCACCCATGCAACTGGTTCACAGCTAAAGGTTATTACTGAAACCATCCCTGTAGGCACCGAAGGGAATGGTCACATGGTCAATATCACATCAGATGTTGGACGACTCCTGAAAAAGCAGAACCTGCATTCCGGTACAGTTACCGTTTTTGTGCAGGGCTCCACTGCATCGATTACAACAATCGAGTTTGAACCGGGACTGGAGAAAGATTTTCCAGAAGCAATGGAAAAGATCGCCCCTTCACATGGTCAAACCTACAGCCACGACCAAACCTGGCATGATGGCAATGGTCACTCTCATATCCGTGCCTCACTCGTTGGTCCCTCACTGACTGTACCCTTTGCTAATGGTGTCATGACTTTGGGACGATGGCAGCAGATTGTCCTGGTGGACTGGGATAACCGTTCACGTCGACGGGATATTATCTTGCAATTTATCGGGGTTGGTCAAAAACCATAGAATCTGTTTGGCTGAAAAAGTTTCGTAGACCCTTATCTCGTATACTGGGATGAAGGGAAACATAGAACCTTGATGAAATAATATCATCTCTATTGCCAAATATCGCCGTTTGAATGAATATCAAATTGCTCCTGTAATCCCTATTCCCTGGCCTACAAGATGCCGCCAGGCTACCACTCCAAAGCCTAACGCCTGATGCGCAACTCCCCCTGACCGAAGCCAGATGCCCGATTCCTGAAGCTTGATTTACCTTGCATTCCTCCCTCCAGTGAGAGCATTTTCCTCCAGAGTCCTGCGACCAAACGGCATCAGGAAGCGTCCTGTTATTGAAAGCAAGACACCGGTGCAGCAAACAAAAGTAAAATGATGACCTTTGAAGATGCTCTAAAACCGATTTACTCAGACCTTGTGCGTTATGCACGTGCACTAGCTGGCTCCTCCATGCAGGGAGATGATCTCCTGCAGGAAGGTTTGGTGAAAGCGTGGCAATCATACAAGCACTTGAAGGAACCGGATAGTTTCAAGTTCTGGGTAATGCGTATCCTGAAAAACACCTGGCGTAGCCAGCAACGGAAGCAATGGTTTAAAAACCTGCTTTCACTGGATGATGTACCAGGTGAAGTACAACAGGATGAGACACCGCTGGAAGAAAAGGAGTTGGTGCGAAAATGCTTACGTACCCTCCCATTAAACCAGCGCGAAACCATTATCCTCTATGAAATCTGGGGAATGTCGGTGGAAGAGATTTCAGAAGTTCAAAAAGTAAGCAAATCAGCAATAAAAAGCCGTTTGAGTCGTGGACGCGAGAAATTGAGGAATGCGTACAATTTTTTTGAAGGAAAGGAGGAAGGCGATGGAGAAGAAAGCCTTGCCAAAGCCGGTTGAAGATGGGTTACGTCAATTAAGACATGAGGAACCGGACTCTTTTCATTTAGCCCGCACCCTCGCCCGTGTCCGTCAAAAACGGGAAAGGAGTCACCTAGTAATGAAGACATTTACACGTACAGCCATTGGAGCCGGTGTGGTAGGAGTGCTGTTTATTGCCATGCTGCTCATACCAGCAACTTACACTCGAACAGTCGGTAGCCAGGTAACCATTGAACTACCCGGTACAGGGCATTCAATGGATGACATTAGTTCACTCTTTGAGGCGATGGATAAAGTTGATGGTCTGTCGAATATCAAAGCTCGTCAGATTAATGCGAAAACCGTTCTCGACCTCACTTTTGATGGTGTCAAACCAAATGCAGCTCAAAAGAAGATTGAAACCCTGATGGCGAGTAATTGGAACTCCGCAACTCAGCCATTGATCTCAACTGAACCAGTTACCGTTGAAATCGGCGGCAATGCTCTGGCAGCCATTACCGGTGGACGGATTGTCATCCACACTGCTGGTATGAGTGATGCTGAAATAGAAGCAGCGATGCGTGATGCTCTCATGGGTCAGGGGATGGATGAAGTGGATGTTTCAGTTCAGACCTCTCCCGATGGTCAGCAACGAGAAGTTCGTGTGGAGGCACGTAAAGAGTTGCAGGATGGTGAAGAACCTGGCACAGAGCTTGAAATAGTCCTCGATCCTGATGAAAATGGCAACATGCCACAGGGTCAGCGACGTGAAGTTCGCATTGTCCGTGATGTAGAAGAAGAATAAATCATTACCTGCAGAATAGATATTTCCCTCTCTAACCCTGCGGATAAAAGCACCTCTGATCTAATTGAGCAGAGGTGTTTTTGTTTCCTTACCAACATATCAGATGCCCCTGCGATAACAACCATTTCACTATTGAGGAATCTCACTATTACGCCTACATTAGTAGTGGATCAACTCACATGTTTTGATAGCTGGCTTTGGACTTATCCAAAGTTTAATAATTCCCGTATTCGTTATATTAAACCTTGGATAAATCCAAGGCCAACCACTCAGTCCATGAGAATCGAATTACTGTATATGGAAGTTAATCAAGTGTAAGGTGTATTGGTGATACTAATTCAAAAACAAAGAATTTTCAGCATAGCAGGTATTTTACTCTGCGTCCTATTCGGCAACCAAAAGCCGATAGCTGTGAATGCGGCTAAACCATCGATCGATCAGGCAGTTGCGACTCCATACTTCATGAGGAATAGCGAACGGATTGGAGATCGACGTGTGGATGCCACTTCAGGAATCACGCTGGCGTGGTATAACCTCGACTACACGACCAACCATGCAAATCCAATCAACTCCGCGCTGCAGTTCCTTTCAGATCAGGCAGAAAATTTTGGTGGCGAAGAGGTCGTAGCTAACCTTAGCCATACAACAATAAAGAGCGGTTTAAGTGGAAACCATCTGCATTTTCAACAGCACTACCAGCATATTCCTGTTTTTCAGGCGACGGTGAATGTTTCACTGGATAAATCCAATGCCGTGCGCATGGTAACGTCAAACCTTCACGACAATTTCGCACTGCCATCCACCACTCCCACTCTGACCGCATCCGAAGCGATCCAGCTCGGCAGGCAAGTCATCGGATATTCGGGAAAAGAGATGGCGGACCCATCGTCCCAGCTCTATGGTTTTCGTGACCAGAAAAGAACCGACCACCTCGTCTGGGTGGTCAACCTCTACCCTTACAGCCCAGCAGGTGACTGGACAATCATCGTCGATGCGAATGATGGTTCAGTATTAGAGATTCAAGATAACGCCATCCATGAAAATGGTTCAGGCATGATATTCAACCCAGATCCATTAACTACCGCCGAAGCGAATTACGCTGGCAACTACCGCGATTTCAACGATCAAGACAACGAAGAACTCAACGCTGAACGTTACCTGGTAAACCTCCTCAACATCACAGAAACTGATGGCATATACACTCTTGATGGTCCCTGGGTACGCATCTTCGATTTCGAGGAACCAATCGATCCACCAGTAACTGCTATCCACCCCGACAGTTTCATTTTCACACGTTCCGAGAGCGGTTTCGAGGATGTTAATGTTTATTACCATCTCGATTATGCTCAACGTCACCTACAAGCCCTCGGATTCAATAATATCCAGAACGCTCCGATCTTAGTCGATCCGCACGGTCTTGATGGTCAGGATCAATCACACTATCTCGGCGGAATGAACCGTCTCGCATTTGGAGAAGGTGGAGTGGATGACGCTGAAGATGCCGATGTCATCTATCATGAGTATGGTCACGCTATCCAGTACGATCAGGTGCCGAACTGGGGCGGTGGGCATTGTGGAGCGATGGGCGAAGGATTCGGAGATTACTGGGCAGGGACATTCAGCGCACGTTTGAGTGACTATCGAAACAACTGGGTTTTCAACTGGGATGGTCATAACGCCTTCTGGAATGGACGAGTGCTCGATTACAACGGCGTCTATCCCGATGACTGGCTTGGTGGCTTTGATATCCATCATGACGGTCAGATCTGGTCTGCCTGTTTATGGGAGATACGAGAGCAGATAGGTGCCGATATCATGGATGCAATTGTCATAGACCATCACTTTTATCTCAACCGCAATGCCACTGTTGAGGATGCCGCACAAGCACTGCTACTGGTGGATGAGATTAACTATGACGGTCTCTATCAGACCACTATCGGTCAGGCATGTTACGACCGCGGTTTCATTAATGAAGTTCCCATCTTTGGCGCCATTAACGGTCACGTTCAGGATGCCGCAAACGACAATCCTCTTCAGGCTCAGATCACGCTCACACAGGATGATCAGACCTACACTATTTTTTCCAATGAAGAGGGCTATTTTTTCTATTCACCGCTGAGCGTTGGCTTCTGGGATGTTGAATCTTTGGTCGATGGCTTTTCCCCCTGGAATGAAACAGTCGAAATCGCTGAAGATGACACCCTCGACCTGACCATTTACATGGGACAGCCTCTCCTCGAAATGGAGGATGAACTCCTCGAACTGGAGATGTACATCGACTCGGAACTCGATACCTTCCTGATCCTGGAAAATGTCGGAAGTGGAATGGCAGCATGGAATTTCCGTTTCCGCCAACAGGGTGTCGCAGAGATTGAACCGTGGGAACTGGAGACACAGATCAGTATCTCAGATGCTTGTGGAGAAACTCAGCTCCAGGGATCGACAGTTGCAGGTGGAAATATCATCATCTCCGGCGCGAACAACGGTCAGAATCCAAACAAACTATATTTCTTTGATTACACCGGTGAATATCTCCAGG
>JAIOHU010000210.1 GCA_019912845.1 bacterium | reverse complement strand
ATCAGCCCTTAGCCATTTGCATTATCTCGTCTATCGTGGGAATTGCAGCAAAACCATGAGCAAGATTACGTAAGGTAGCCATGTGATGATCACGTGTGTATGTTGCGCTTCCATCCACTGGAAAGATTACCTCAAAACCTCTTACAAATGCAGAGCGAGCGGTGGTTTCACAACAAAGATGAGTCATCACACCACACACAACCAGTTGACGGACTTCATGTTCAATTAATATTTCCTCAAGATCAGTCCGGTAAAATGCGTCATACTGCGATTTTACAACTGTTCGACAATCAAGTCTTGCAATTGATGAATGAAGGGATTCGTACTGATGATTTAAGGTGAGCAGGTCATTCCACCAGTCAGCCATCATCCCGGCATTAATTGTATCATTCAGATGTTGTGTTCTGATTACTGGAAGTCTATTTTTGATAAAGATTTCTGCGAGGGATACGATATTTTCAAGAATCTCTGGCGCACTCGGAATGAATGCATGCGAATTGGCACTTAGAAAGTAGTCTTGCAAATCCAACAGTAACAGTGCGGATTTTGTTAGCTTAAATTTCCGACTTTTTGTTGGATAATGAGAGATTTCCTCAACCATACGGCTTGATTCGTTTTGTAAGTTGTTCGTGGTAAAGTATTTTTCTCGCATTGCTATAAACCAAGGATATTTACTTGAATTGACCTGAATATAGGGATGAGTTACTCTTGGTTAAACAGAAGCTTTCGTCTCGAGGGTTTTGAAGAAAAATAAACAAATTGAGCACTAAACCAATTCTCACTCGGGAGGATTTCAGAATGGCAACAAAACACTCCGAATTATGCATCGTAATTCTGGCTGTATCTGATCTAAAAAGGGCTTCCATTTTTTATGAGACTGCCTTTACCTTAGAAAAGGTAGTCGATACCCCGGTTTATATTGAATACAATCTGCCGAATCAAATCCGAATTGGCTTGTATGATCGCACCGGTTTCTCAAGAAACACAGGTAAAACTGCACAACAAAGTGAGTCTGAAACGACTTCAGCAACTGAATTATATTTTTATTGCGAGAATCTCGAAAATTCTATCCAAAATATACTTGATGCTGGCGCGGAAGTTCTTTCACCATTACAACCGCGTGATTGGGGTGACAGAGCAGCATACTTCAGTGATCCTGATGGAAACGTTTTGGTTCTGGCAGAAAAGATATGACTGAGCCATTCAAAATCAGGTCGAACTTCTACTTGAGTAGGGTAAAAAGTGGAAATTTTGTAGTAAAGTAATGCTCTTCGCCATTCTGTATGGGCTGAAACGCTGTTCAGGATATTATCTTGTCATTGCGAGGAAGCGTAGCGACGAAGCAATCTTATACAGAATTAAAGTGGGATTGCT
>JAIOHU010000209.1 GCA_019912845.1 bacterium | reverse complement strand
CTTATTTCTTGAACTGTTTGAAAAAGGTGTGATGATTGACCTCGCATTTTTCAGCATCCACTTGATTTTGCTTGGATATTTACTCTACCGGTCACGTTTTCTCCCCGCATGGTTGGGAATCCTGATTGTGATCGCAGGATTCGGCTATATGTTTGACAGTTTCGCGCATTTTCTGGTTGACAGCTATTCGTTCAATCTGGCGATGTTCACTTTCTGGGGTGAACTCATCCTGACCTTCTGGTTGCTCATCAAGGGAGTAGATATCAAAAAATGGAAGGAATGGGATTAGACAGAATAGTATCTAAAAACGATGTACCTCCACGCTTACTTCAAGTTCGTCCTGAAGGTCAATCTGTTTAACTGATCCCTGTGAGTCAGTGTAATCAAGAACAATTCGATACTCCTGCCCATCTTTTATCCCATAGCTGACATATATGCTTCCCAAATCATTTTGGGATGAACCCAGATTTAAATACCTTGAATAATTTTCATCATTCTGAAATCGTTGAAATTCCGTTTCAGGAAGCATTAAGAGTTTTGGGTATACCCCTGGTTGAGTGCGATAGTAGGCTATCCAGTAGGTTAATAGATCATAAGCACTAACTGTAAAAACCGGAGATGCGATGTATTCTCCATAACGGATTGTTGCATGTGAAAGCTGAAATACTAAACTTTCTTCATTATCAGTTTCAGTAATGGATACTTTCAGGGTTGCAATGATACCATTCTCATCGAGAACATCAAGAATACCGACATATATGCCAGCAGTTAGTTTCCGTCTATCGGCAACAAGGGAAATTGATGCTCTTTCGCCACTTTCTACGATGACCGAATCAGGTGAAATAGTCAACCATTCAATATCTTCGTGCGCAGTTATTGTGAATGGCTCATCTGTTGGATTCTCTATGTAAAGCGAACGCTGAGATTCCAGGTATCCAAATCCGATGGAATCTGGATATAATTTCAGACCGTCTTGAATGGAGAGAGTGTCGATCATCTCTTTTTCAGGCTCGGTAACGCTATTCTCCTCTGAACAACCAACCACAAGCAACAGGATGAGGAGGATTGAATTAAAAAACTTACTCATACCATTCTCCTATTCGTCTGTATGATTGATCAATTCACCGTTGGGATCGTCCACAACACCCAATGGATCAAGAATAGTGCAAATTTCCAGAAGGAGGTACCTTACCACAATATTTCCCTCGTTACGTTCAAATCCGAGATCAGAATAGTCAACTATTACACGATAGCGTTTATCAGGTTCAAAACTTCCAGTAAAGGGAAAGTTGATATGAAAACGTCCGGATTGTTCAAATGTGTGCTGCAGAATTTCATTAAATTCCTCCCCCAACCGGAATTTCTGATACTCTTCTTCTGAAGTGAAGATAAATTCCGGAGCAAATTCTTCGCTGAACCTCGATACTGACCCATCGATAGCAATATTTCCATCATAGGTCAGCTTAAAACTTGAGGAAACAAAGAAATCGTCTGATTTCAAGAGCACATTATCTGATTTGAAAAGAATTCGTGGAATCTGTTTTTCAACTGTCATGGTGACAGGTAGAGTCTTCATTATTTCCTGATCGGATAGTATCTGTATCCAACCCTGGTAGCTGCCTGGTTCGCAGGAAAACCGCTCAAGCCTGGTAACAAGTTCCACCTGACCATAGCTGTTAAGTTGTAATGATTCAGGTGAGACAGTTATCCAGTTATCAGAACTACGCAATTCGAGGGAGATACTGGTATCGGTTAGATTTCTTAGTTCAAAATAGTACTCACTTTCGGTTGTTCCGAATTCCAGACTATCGGTTGTGATGTAGAGTGTCGGTTCTGGTTCAGGTTTTTCTGCTACCGGATTATCCTCTTCAGAACAACCGATGTGGATGACCAAAAGGAAGAGCAGTGGGAAGAAAAATATTTTGGGCATGGAAATCCCCGTGTCTGAGTGGAGTAACTCATGATGTTTTAAAGCGGGGATAGTTGAATTTATATCAACCAGGTGTGATTTCAAAACATTTTGCTTGCACAGCAAACTTACAGTGGAGCCGAATTGCCGAATGAGTCTAATCAGCATCATAAGCTTAGACCCGATGCAGAACAACTGTCCTTTTAGTGGAACGCCACACTCCGGTGTGGCATAGCTGTTTCTGTGTCATGCCAGCATGGTGTTTGCTGGGATCCAGGAGCTGAATTGCTTAAGAAATACTTGGCAAGAATTCGTGTCGCCTTTACAGGGCTGGGTTTGTTGAATTTGGATCGCCACATTCCAGTGTGGCATTACGTCGAATATCCGAGATAATTTTTTACTGCTCTATTCAATCGGGTACAAAGTCACCACGACATCATAAACAGCCCTGTCGTTTACAAAATCAAAATCAGTATCTTCCCAGCCCCAGTCTGTGTTATCTACGATAAAACGCATGGAACGATTCGCCGGCATGGGACTGCTCTGGTATGTGTGAAACCCTTCTGAGACAACTGTTTCATGCCAGTACGCGGAGAAAGATTCCCCATTCTGATAATAATTGTACTGACTCTGACTCATCAGCATCAATTCCACACCATAATCCTGTGGCCAGGAGATCAATCGGTATTCTATCTGCAAGTAACCATCAAATGGAAGGATGAAAACATCTGAACTCATATAATAATCTTCATCGAGGTCTTGACCTGCCCATGCAATCAGCACAACCGGCTCCAGAACTTCCTCAACCTCCATATAAACCTGAATATACTGCTCTTCACCGACTGATGGCGTCACTTTCAGGTAACTTTCATAACTGCCGGCGTCGAGATCCTCTCTCTCTACACTGACAGATATACCACGAATCGATTCATCGCGTAAGAGTCCATGAGCAGGAAGACAACGCAGCCATTCGTCCGGTGAAGTTATTTCCCATTCCAGATCACCACCACCGGAATTACCAATACGGAAACTCATCGTATCCTGTTCGGTGCCGAAATCAAGTTCATCTACTTCAACTGCCAGTTCAGGATCACTCGGCGCATCAGCACGAACCGGATCATTTGAATTATCACTGCAGGAAATGAGTAATGTACTGGTTGCAACTGTAAGCAGCAAAATACGAAGGATTTTCATCATTGTGTCCTGAAGTTATCTACTCCAATGCCAGGGATTCCACTTGTCCTTCATAAAATATGAAATAATGATCGAAATAAACCAGACAAGCAAATACCATCTCATAAATGTTTTGGAGGGTTCAAAAAGCAAAAGTACCCCCATAATAATCCACCCGAAACCGACAAACATTGAAGGCCAGTACAAACCGACGAAAAACCACCAATCGGGAAATCGCCTCTCAATTTGAGCACCGATGAGACAAAGTACACCGTAGATTAAGCATACAATGGAAGAGCCCATGAGGCTTCCTGAAAAGATTAAAATACCGAACTTAGATTTGTCCACCAAAAATAGAGGATCAATTCATCTGGAATGACAGATTGGCCCTGGATTTATCCAGGGTCTAATAGCTCGATTACTGGAGTTATTAAACATTGGACAAGTCCAATGCCAACAGTCATAGCATGCGAATAGGTCCATTACTGAAGTTGTTTTCGTTCGGTTATCTCCTGGATTCCAGCTAACACAATGCTGGAATGACGCGAGGAAATTCCGAAACCAAAACCGATTCTGAATATCCACTAGAATTTTGCGAGCATTAATTTCAAACCCATACTGGAAAGGTTCATACTGAATATAATCCTTGTTTACAGTCTCTTCAATGAAAACAACCTATTTATATGCAGGTTAAAACAGTAATGCGCAAATAATGCACAAACCGTTATTCTCAATAAGTAGACAATCAAGTATACATTTGAACGTAAGACTTCAGTATTAGCAAGAAATTTGATTTTTTTGATGTACAACCCTTAATGAGGCATATAAATTGCTTATATTATATTAAAATCCGGGTGTTTTTACTCACATTTTTCTATTTGAAGGAGGCTACCATGAATTCGCTCACAAGAAAAGTATTGGTGACAGCGTTGCTGGGTGTTCTACTTCTGGCAACACAGGGTTTTTGCCGTTTTGATGTCTGGGACCCCGAGGATGGTGTCGCGGTACGTCAAGGCGATCACATCATGTGGATGAACTCAGGCATTCAGAAAGCTGAAAATGGCGGCTACTGCTTCGCCTGGTCGGATGCATATCGTGGGTCGCAGGATGTTTATGTACAGATGTATAATGAGGAGGGTCAACCGCAGTGGGGTGATGAAGGTTTGTTGATCTCAGGCGGTGACTGGTCGGAGCAGGAGCCACAGCTTGCTTATGTTGGCAACGATGAATGGGTGATCATCTGGCGTGATTTCAGGGACGATCATGCAAAATGGGGTATTGCAAAGCACTGCATGCAACGTATTAATTCGAACGGTGAGATATTGTGGGATGATGCAATTATGATTACCTCACCCTCAAGCCGAATCTCACAATTTCAGTTTGAAGTAGCTGAGGATAACTCGGTAATCGCCATCTGGCTCGAGCAGAATCACCTATATGGTCAACGTGTTTTGCAGGATGGGACACTAGATTGGATTCCAAACAATCAAGTCCTGAACACATTTGTTTCGGATTTTGATTTCGTCGTTACACCCGAGAATGAGATCGCAGTTGTTTTATATGAAACAGAACAAAATTGGTTTGATGGAGCAGTTAATGTCCATAAGTTCGATTTTGCTGGAAATTCAATTTTGGAGCAACCGACTCTGATTTTTGATGAATTCTGGGCGGATAATTTCCGGATTTTGAACGTAGGCAACAATGAATTACTTGTACTCTACGAATACCGTGGAGTTTGTGCGCAACTTCTGAATGAAAATTCAGAACCGGTTTGGAGTGCAGATGAGGATGGGGTTGTACTTCATGAGGGTACGATCACCTTGGGATATGCTACCAAAATCTCAGATAATCAGATTTGCTACACTTATTATGATGACGATGAAAACTCTCACTATTCACAACTCATCACCCTCGACGAAAATCTTCCTGGCGGTTTTGAACTGATGTGGGATGATGGAAATGATGATGCAGGGATTCAGTTCTCAGGTGGTGATAACTATAACTCCAGCACGATGATTCAATTGGATGATACAGGTGACTTGATCTTTAGCTGGCGTGAAGATCTAGGTGATGGCACAAATAGTTTTGCAGTCACTCGTTATAATGTGCAGGGTGAATCTATTTGGGAAGCACCTTATCACTCAACTTTCAAAATCACGCCATGCGGTTACAGCAGAGCAGCCCTGCAACTTGATGACGAACTGCTCTTTATCTGGAACACAAATTATGGAACCGAGACTGGTCTGTTCCAGCAAAAAATTGACATGCTTACCGGAGAACCAGTTTACGAAGAGAACGGAATCCCACTGCAAACTGGTATATCATATCGTGCCAATAAGCCGCAAATCCTGGTTACTGGAGAGAATGCGTTTGTTTTCTGGGAGGAGTTCAGGACAATCAAACGCCAATTTTATATGCAGAAGTTGGATTTGAACAGCGGAGACCCGTTGTTTGCTGAGCAGGGAATAGATGTTCACGCCAACCTTCCCGAACGTGAAGCGATCGATTTCGAACATTTTTCTGTAGCACAAGATGCAAATGATGGTTTTCTTTTCTTTGCCAATCAATTGGATATGGCACGAGTAAGTCAAGACTACAGGATAAACCGGATTGACAGTGATGGTAATTTGCTCTGGGGTGATGAGGGCGTGTTTTTGCGCGAACCAGAGAACGATCAGGATTTCAGAAATGAGAGCAACATAAAAAGCATCAACCTTCAGGATGGTAGCTATTTTATCGCGTTTAATGATTTCAATGAAGAGTGGTGGATGGAACTTAAAGCACAAAGGCTGAACAGCTCTGGTGAATGGATGTTAGGTCCCCAGGGTGCAACTTTGATGACGCTGGATGGTAGTGATGTAGAGCTTTGCGCGATTGATAAATTTTCAGACGAAACCATAGTGATCGTGTATACCACAATCTCGGCTATAAATTCGGAACTCTACGCTGATATACTCACTACAGATGGTGAAAGAATTCTGGCTGATCCAATTCGACTGCACAATGTTGCTAATGATGAAAAGAGATACAGTTCCGTCAGCTTACATCCCTTGAACAATGGCAGGGAGATGGTTGCACTATTCCTTTGCAGGATGGATAATGAAAACGGTGTATCGCATCAACAGGTTGTCATGCAGAAAATTGATGTAGACGGGGATTTATTGCTTGGAGAAGAAGGCATTATTTTAAGTGAAGAAGAATCAGATGTTCGTACTTTTGCTGTCAGTCAAACACCAAATGATCGTTTCTGGATCATGGCACATGTGTATGATACTGAAATGGCATATCTGAAAATTGCCGAGTATACCAGGGAAGGTCAGTTAGAGAACGTGATCGATCCGATTGAACCTATGGATAACCTTGACGAAATAAAACTTGAAGGTGATGGACAGGGTGGTGTATATGCTTTCTATCGTGGTATCACAGAACGTTGGGAAGATGGTGACCTGTACTACTATCATTTTGATCGAGAAGGTAACCTTGTTGATCCCGCTTATGAGGGACAGGGTGTTCCACTTTCTACAGCCTGGTATTCACAAGTTGATCTCGTAACCGCTTCGGATGGTGCGGGTGGTGTTGTTACTGCCTGGACAGATTTCCGAGGATCAGGAGGTGATATTCCAGAGGATGACATCTATGCCTTACGAGTGAATGACTTTACGGTTTCAGCGGATGAAAAGGACAATACAACACTCCCACATCAGTGGGCGATCGAATCGGTCTACCCAAATCCGTTCAACCCGTCAACAACGATTACATATACAGTTCCCGTGCAATCCACTGTAAACCTGCTGGTATTCGATATACTGGGACAAGAAGTTGCGTCTCTTATAAAAAGCAACCAACTGGCAGGACGTTATCAGGTTGTCTGGGATGGTAAAAGCAACAGCGGAGTTTCAGTTGCCTCAGGGATTTATCTGGTACAACTGGAAGCCGGCGGAATATCACTCACAAGTAAGTTGACTTTGATCAAGTGATTACTGCAAACTTATAGGGTTCCTAGCTGATTCGTGTGGGTACAATTGTCTTTCTGAATATCAGTCATTGCGAACGAAGTGAAGCAATCTAGCTTTAAGTCAGTAATAGATTGCTTCGTCGCTACGCTTTCTCGCAATGACAATGGTAATACCCTGAATACATTTCAACCCACACAGAATAGCGATGAGCCACTTATAGATACGTACTTGAATAGGGCGCAGGTTCAGAACCTCATCCTGAATGAAAAGGGGTGAGGTTTTTGATGTGCTGATGTATACTGATGTTTATTGACGAAAAATAATCTCGCGATCAATCTATTGCGTTTCTCGAAAGTATTGTCCGAGTTCGTCATGCCAGCGTGGGGTTAGTTGGCATCCAGAAAAGTATTAATATTATTGATTTCAGGACTGATTGGAGGACTGCAATCTGAAAATATAACAGTTTAGCAGGAGACTATAATCCAATGAATCTGTTTATTAAATCCGAATTGGAACAGAATTGCTCGTAAAGAGGAAGTGCCTTACATTTAGTCTGATCGGGAGGTCATCTCTGGATATTTAATGAATGTGGGCTAGAAAGATGAAAACAGAAAATTACAAGTTGTTTTCCAGATTACCGTTGATTCTACTGTTTTGTATATTGATCACAGCATTTATTCCATACCCTCATCTTATTGCAGGGGAGAGCTTTGGTCAATTACAGGTGACATTTACTGATAGTAAACATGTACTGAAAATTGACGGCAGCACTCTTAAACCCGATGACAGGATGCACACCTCCCTTACTTTAAAAGCGGATGAATATCTTTTTGAGATTTACACTGTTGATGGCAATGGTGCATACGAAAAGCTTGGCGAAGATTATTTGACCATCCCAGAGGGCTATATTGTCGCTACTCAATTGGGGGATGGGATGTTGACGGTTTTAGAATCATCACCCTTGAAAAAGTCTGACCAACCTGCGTCATCATCAACATCGTATACACCACGGACAGTGAATAATTACAGCACATCCGCAAGTGTGAATATGACATTGACTATCGATCACGGCGCTACTACAATCAATTCAAATACCAATCCATCGACTACACCGGGAACGACACTCCAACCCGGTACGACCCTCGACGATGGGAATTCCCAGATTAAATTCGTCACTGAAACTGGTGGGTGTGAGATTAAACTGGGCGACAAGTATTTAGTCAACCTCGCAACGACCACAGAGGGTGAATTGAGCATTGGTACTCTTGACAAGGTGCTTCCTGATAACTATGAGTTAAAAATAACCGGAACAGAACTCTGGTATGAGGGTTATCTGGATGTAGGCAACAATGAAATCATCGAGATAAAAATCGAACCTGGTATCTTTGAAATAATTTCACGAACCAGTAGATAATTGAAAATACAGAAGGTTCCTCGCTGTTTAGTGTGGATATAAAGATATTTCTGAATATCAGTCATTGCGAACGAAGTGAAGCAATCTCACTTCAATTCAGTATTAGATTGCTTCGTTGCCAGGCTTCCTCGCAATGACAAGATTATATCCTGTATAGAGTATTAACCCACACAGAATAGCGAAGAACCACAGAGAATAAGTTCAATACTTATTTAAATTCCTAGATCAGAGGATAGAATATGAGTCCGGCAAGTATGAACCTCAACTACACCTGCCCCAAATGCGGTGCGCATGAATACGAAATCGACCAGTTTCGCGCGACAGGTGGTTATCTCAGCAAGATGTTCGATGTACAGAGCAAGCGTTTTTCTACGGTTTCCTGCAAACAGTGTCGTTATACCGAACTATACAAAGCCGAAACATCCGCTCTGGGTAACATTTTTGATTTCTTCACCAATTGAGAGCTTCAACAGACATATATTTTGGAGGGATTCCTCTCTCCTCGACCACTCAAAAACAATCGGAATTTATTCATGAATAATTCGCAGACGCTTTTTAATCGTGCTCAGAAAGTAACTCCCGGTGGGGTAAACTCACCGGTGCGTGCCTTCAAAGCTGTCGGTGGTAACCCACCATTTATTAAGTCAGCAAAGGGTTGCATGCTCATGGATGTTGACGGAAAAGAATACATCGACTACATCGGTTCCTGGGGCCCTATGATTCTTGGGCATTCTCATCCAGAGATCACCCAGGCACTTAAAAATGCTGTCGATAATGGAACCAGTTTTGGTGCACCCAGCCAACCGGAAGTCGAGCTGGCGGAGGATATTGTCAAGCGTGTTGAATCCATAGAAATGGTTAGATTTGTAAACTCGGGCACCGAAGCAACCATGAGCGCAATCCGTCTCGCACGTGCTGCAACGGGACGTGATATCATCGTCAAGTTTGCTGGTGGTTATCATGGTCATGCGGACAGTTTCCTGATTCAGGCAGGATCAGGGGTAGCTACATTCGCATCTCCAGACAGCCCGGGGGTTACAAAGGGAAGTGCGAAAGATACAAGGATTGCACAATATAATGATCTGGATAGCGTTCAAAGCCTTTTTGATGCTGAAGGTGATCAGGTTGCCGCTATCATCGTTGAACCTGTTCCAGGCAACATGGGTGTCATGCCGCCAGTTCACGGCTTTCTCGAAGGTTTGGAGCGAATTTGTCATACTCATCAATCACTTCTGATTTTTGATGAGGTGATGAGTGGCTTTCGTGTCCATCCTGCTGGTGCGCAGGGACGTTACGATATGATGCCTGATCTGACCACATTTGGCAAGGTTATCGGTGGCGGATTGCCCGTGGGAGCCTACGGTGGCAGGAAAGATTTAATGGAAATGATCTCACCGTCTGGCCCGGTTTACCAGGCTGGCACATTATCGGGAAATCCACTTGCCATGACAGCCGGTCTGGAGACCTTGAAACGATTGGATGACTCGGTTTATCATCTTCTGGAAGAACGATCCTCGCAACTTTCCACTGGATTACTTGAAGTACTTAAAAAGACAGGAGTGCAGGGAACAGTGCAACGTGTAGGTTCGATGCTTACCCTGTTTTTCCACGCGGGACCCGTCATGAATTTCGAGGATGTAAAAACAGCGGATCACGATAAATTCTCGAGATTCTTTAAGGGTATGCTTGAAAAGGGCGTTCATCTGCCACCAAGCGGCTATGAAGCGTGGTTTGTCTCTGCAGCCCATGATGAAACAGTGATTAATCGTACACTGGTAATAGCGGAGGAAGTCCTGAAATCCCTGTAGGTAATTGAAATAGTAATCTAAATACAAATGCCTAACCCCGGCTTAGTAAGCCGGGGTTAGGCGTTTTGGGGGACTAACATCAAAAGAGGGGAAATCTAAAATTCAATCTCCTGTTTTGATTTAAGAAGCTTAATGACACCGTTAAATGAGGTGGTAAAACTGTCGAATTCTATCTCACACTGCTTTTCGCCATTGGCTTTCAACCACCCGCTTCCAGTTCCATTTGCACGAAGATGAACTTCTGCACGTACATCTATATCAACTCGATTGGAAAGATCGTCAATGGTGGTTATGCCGGAAATGATGAAATCGCCCTTAGGATTGTTTGGGATTGGTGATAAATTGGTCATTTCTGCTTCCCAGATATTGATCATTCCCGCACCACGATTGCCTCCGCCACCGCCTGAATAAAATACAAGTCGAACATCAGCGTAACGTCCCTCACCTGACAAATTACTGACATTGGAATAATCATCGGTGTAATAGACTGCAATCGAGTCACCTGTGCTCAGATTTGGCGCACTCGGATCCGCAACGGTTAACAACTCTATATTCAGATATTCAACTTTTCTTGGTGTTACATCAAATTGATCCGGAACAGTCCAGTCAAAACGAATTAATTCCTGGTTTGCATCCTGGAATGATCTTTCGTAATACTGCTCATACCAGAGCGTGACAACGAGCTCATAATGTTTGGTGTATGCATTATTCGCAAACACCATAGTTGAATCGAGTGTACCAGGGTCAAGAATAGTTGTGGTACCGCCAAATTGCGCTAAAATCTGATTTACACGTTCGCGTAAATCATCTTCAACTCCCGGAATTATAGCATCTGCTTCGGTAGCAGCGGTTACTGAATCGCGTAGCGAGACAGGAATATCATATTCCGACCATCCTTCAGGAACAAGTTCAGAGAAGGGAATCACATTGGGATTCGCTCCTAGATGTTCAACGGCGAATTCGATATTTGGTCGCCAACGGTTCATCATTGTGAGCAGTTGGACAGCGTAATCAATGTCGGATGCCATATCCTCCAGTGAGAAAAGCTCATCCGCGTCAAACTCTTTAACTTCCGTACAACCGGAAAAGGACAGGATGCCCAGGAACAGGGCAAGCATCAATATTCCACTGCGTCTAAACCACACCTTCGTCATCGCTCCCTCTCTGAGAAAATGCAACAATTCACAAACTGATTTTTAATATAGATGCCGAACCCTTCCTAAATCAAGCAATCTTGAGCAATTGAGCTGAGAAGAAATTAATATACTATTCTGCTTTTGATCACAATAATTGTCCATCGGGATTTTCCAGCTTTTCGCTGAGTTGTTCCACGAGAAATACCAGTGCTGCCGCGACACTACGTGAACGATTACTCCGTCGATCACTTCCAAAAATATGTTTTTTATGCAAGGTTTTACTGCTGTCAGCATAGCCGATATAGACCAGTCCCACTGGTTTTTCTTCTGTTCCGCCCGTTGGACCTGCAATACCTGTTATCGAGAGCGCTATCTGAGAGCGGCTACGTTCGAGTGCTCCTTCAGCCATTGCTTCAGCGACCTCAGGCGACACCGCTCCATACTCTTCGATCAACTCCAGCGGTACACCTAACAGATCATGCTTGGCTTGATTCGAGTAGGTTACATACCCTCTCTCAAACCAATCCGAACTCCCGGAGGTATCGGTGAGATGTTTTGCCAGTAACCCTCCAGTGCATGATTCTGCGACTACCACCATTTTACCGGCGGTTATCAGAATGTTACCAACCCCTTGCTCGATAGTGAAATCGTCTCCACTACCAAAAATGTATTTTTCCAACCTTGATCTTAGAATTTCTTCAGCCTTATCCAATCGTTGCAATGCCTCTTCACGCACCCGGGAGGAGACTGTCAGTCGCAACCGTACTCCCGAATAGGAAGGTAAAAATGCCAGTTTGGCGTACTTTTCCACCTCTTTACGATTATCCAGTGCATTGAATAAAGTGGCTTCTCTAGCTCCCAGTGAATAGAAGGTTCTGAATAGTTTCACCTCACCTATATGCTTTTCCTGAAGTCTGGGTAACACAAAGTTGATCATCATGGTTCGCATTTCCAGCGGGACACCGGGCATCGCAGCAAAAATTTTACCACTGCGATTAATCCAGATTCCGGGTGCAGTTCCATGAATATTTCTCATGGGGGTAGCACCTTCAGGAAATTCCGCCTGTTCACGTGTGCTTTCAATAAAACTCAGCTGTCTCTTTTTAAACAGTGCGCGTACATCATCAAGGATATCATTTCTAAATACCAGGGGGAGGTTAAAGAAACGAGCAAGGAGTTTCTTGGTTATATCATCATGGGTTGGCCCCAGTCCACCTGTGATAAGGGTAACATCCGCACGATTGAACGCTCGACGAAAGGCATCATTTATCTCTTCCTCAGTGTCTTCGATTACAGACATCCACCTGGTGGAAATTCCGACACCGCTAAGTTTTCGTGCAATCCAACCTGAATTTGTATTTTCGACCTGACCAAGAAGAAGCTCGTCGCCAATGGCAATAATTTCGACCTGCATTTCCTGTTCAATCCTCTCGCTAGGTGTTAAGTTACTGAATATAGAGAAGATACAGGGTGAAATGCGAGTAAATTGGATTATACGCCAGAAGTGCTAAAAAACGGCATCAATACGCATTGACACAATTGCATTGACATAGTATGTTCGACAATCACCAATTCAGGTCGGTAAGCTTTATCGGTTAAGCCAAAAGAGGATGAAATCATGCGTTCCACAAAAGACGTCGCTTTAGAAATTGCAGGGAAAATAATGCCTTTTGTTGCTCTAATTCTCTTAGTCCTTGGTTGTGATGCAACAGCCACCTCGAATAAGTATGGCTCACTGCAATCAGTTTCAATGATCCTGGAAATTGATCCCGAATCACACAGACTTGTTGCCGAGAGTAAAATGGATTGGTCACGCAGCGATCCAGATTCCTTCTATTTCATTCTGAACAATAACCTGACAATTCTGAGTGGCAGATCGCTTCCGAGCGGTGATTCCGGCAAAGAGGATCTGATCGAGGCTGGAAATTTCAAGAAACTTGGTACCGGCTCTGAATTGAAAGCACAACTCGAACGTCTCGGCGTTTCCTATGATCCCTCTGATGACTATCAACATCTCGCCATCTATGGATTGTCCATGCCCAACGCTGACCCGCAAAACATCACAATAAAGTATGAAGGCATAATCTACGATTCTGTCGCCGTGCCTTCTTTCAGCCGCTGGGAAATTGCTGACGAAACCGATGGTATCATAAGCCCTGAAGGTGTTTTCCTTACACCATGGACAGGATATTACCCACGTCTGCCTGGTGGTTCAGATCCTGTTCGTTTTGAGACCCATATTTCTCTTCCCGAGGGCTGGAAAGCAATTGTGGAAGGGAAAATCGTTGAAGAAGATGCGATATCAGTTCACTATACAAGCGAACAACCTGTTGATGGGTGTTACCTGGTTGCTGGTGAATACAAATACAGGAGCATCGACCAGAACGGCACAGAAATCGGGATGTATTATTATCCCGACAGTGAAGACCTTGTGGATCGTTACCTGCAAGCCAGTGCAGGATATATAGAAAAGTACAGTGAGATGTTCGGCCCATACCTCTTCAGTCGCTTCAGCGTTGTTGAAAACTGGTTTCCAACTGGGTATGGCATGCCAACCTATACCCTCCTGGGATCACAAGTAATCCGTCTCCCATTCATCATTTACACAAGTCTAGGGCACGAAGTAGCACATAACTGGTGGGGGAATGGTGTCTATGTAGAGTACGAAGCTGGCAATTGGTGTGAGGGGTTGACCACGTACAGTGCAGATTATCGATATAAGGAAGAATCAAGCGAAGATGATGCACGTGATTACCGGATGGATGTTAACCGCGACTATTCTGATTATATCGTACGTGGTGATGAGGAAGATTTTGCACTTGTAGAGTTTACTGAGAGGACTACACCGGGAACACGTACCATTGGTTATGGTAAATGTATGATGGTGTTTCACATGTTGAGCGAGCGAATTGGTAGAGAAAACTTTGACAAAGCCTTGCGAACCATCTACACTGAGCAGCAGTTAAAATACGCGTCCTGGGATGATCTGTTCGCAGTTTTCGCTCGCTATTCAGATCAACCATTAGGCTCGTTTCAGGAGCAATGGGTAAACCAGGCAGGTGCGCCTGAACTCTCAGTTGATCATGTTACACTATCGAAAACCGGCGAATATACTTTGGTCGAATTCGACATCATGCAGAATCAGGAGGACGATCCCTACCGTCTGGATGTTCCAGTTCAACTGATTTTCGATGATGGGAGCACAGAGGAACAAGTCTTACAGGATGTGCGTGGAGCAATGTACCACGCGCGTATCGAGGTTGATCGTGCTCCAGTTAAAATACAAGTTGATCCCGGGTTTGATCTCTTCAGGGTGTTGCACCCACTGGAGTCACCACCAACCCTGGCTGGTTTTTTCGGGGCAGAATCGCCTTTGTATGTGATTCAAGACACACAGGATGAAATGGGACAAGCCTATCGTGATCTGGCAAATGCGCTGAATCGTGATAATAGAGCAGAAATTATATCGTCAGAAAATCTTACTCCAGAAAAAACAAAGAACCGTACAATTCTGTACCTCGGAGACGGAAAATGGCTTGATAAGTCTGACGGTGGATATATATTGAATGGTGAATTGGTCGAGGGGGAGAATGTTGCTGTTGTAGCAGCAAAACGTAGTGATGACAACCCTTCTACGGTAATACTGTATGTTTGGGGAGAGACTCCCGGTTCCATTGCTGCTCTTGCAAGGAAGCTACCTCATTACGGAAAATACAGTTACCTTGCCTTTTCATCAGGACAAAATATGCTCAAGGGAAAGTGGACAATTGACGATTCACCCTTGATGAAAGAAGTACGACAGTAGCCATTGAAGTTGGTAGAAAAGACAGGAGAATCACCATGGCATACTGCCCACAATGCGGCATCGAGTATGACGATGAAGTTGAGGAATGTCTTGATTGCAGCGGTCCTCTCGTTGAAGGATCTGCTGAGGAGATGTTTGAGGACGTCGACGATTCCGAATGGGTGGAACTGGATCCAATTGCCAGCCTATCTTACGCAAAAATTGTAAAAGAAGCGCTGGATGACGAAGAAATTCCATGCTACATCCAATCATTATGGTCGGGTGAGGGATTTGAAGCTGGATATTACGGTGCGCAGGCTACCATCCTGGTTCCAGAGCCGTTCTACGAAAAGGCTTTGGAAATGCAACAGGGAATCGCTCCACCGGATGATGACCAGCTACTTCTAGACCCGGATAATCCAGACGAATAAACCTGGAAGCAAAACCCAGTTTTACTTATTTGTAAATGGATGGTCTCTGCACCAGGTGCGGAGTTGATGAAATATGCAGTTTTCGGAAGGGGAGTGAGATGACAGAGATTACTGATGTTTTTGCACGTCAGGTTTTGGACAGCCGCGGAAATCCTACTATCGAGGTAGATGTACTCCTTTCAAATGGATCACTAGGCAGGGCGATTGTGCCCTCCGGCGCATCCACAGGAGAGCATGAAGCGGTAGAACTTCGTGACGGGAACGAAGATCGGTATCTTGGCAAAAGTGTTGAGCTTGCTGTAGAGAATGTGAATACAGTGATTGCTCCCCGTGTTCAGGGAAGAGATGCCCTCGAACAGAACGAAATTGATCAACTCCTGATCGAGCTGGATGGTACATCCAACAAGAGCAAATTGGGCGCAAATGCAATTCTCGGCGTCTCACTCGCTGTCTGCCGTGCCGCAGCAGAGGCTTTAGGACTTCCGCTCTATCGGTATATCGGAGGGCTTAGCGCACGCGTGCTTCCTGTTCCCATGATGAATATCCTCAATGGCGGCTCCCATGCTGACAACAATGTTGATATTCAGGAATTCATGATCATGCCCTGGGGCGCACCATCGTTCAGCGAAGCGTTACGTTATGGCGCAGAAACCTTTCATCATCTGAAGAAAGTGTTGAAAGAACGCGGATTGAACACATCTGTCGGCGATGAAGGTGGTTTTGCTCCCAACCTCAGTAGCAATGAAGAGGCATTTGAGGTGATCCTGGAGGCGATAAACAATGCTGGCTACGTTGCCGGAAAAGATATCTTGCTTGCCCTCGATGCAGCCTCGAGTGAGTTTTATGATCGTGAAAGTGGTACGTATATTATAGAGTCCGGGTCACGTACACTCACTGCGGAAGATATGATCGCCTTGTATGCAGAGTGGTGCGAGAAATATCCTATCTTCTCCATTGAAGATGGTCTCGATGAAAATGACTGGGATGGCTGGAAACAGTTAACTGAAAAACTTGGCGATACCATTCAACTGGTCGGCGATGATCTTTTTGTCACCAATACCGCACGTCTCAGCCGTGGTATTCGAGAAGGTGTCGCAAACAGCATCCTTATTAAGGTCAACCAGATTGGTACGTTAACAGAGACCCTCGCCGCAATCGATATGGCGACACAAGCTGGCTACACGTCGGTAATATCACATAGAAGCGGTGAAACTGAAGACACGACGATTGCAGATTTGGTCGTTGCCAAGGCTACTGGTCAGATTAAAACTGGAAGCCTCTCAAGAACAGACCGTATCGCAAAATATAACCAGCTCCTTCGTATTGAAGAGGAGTTAGGGGACGCGGCAATCTACGGTATCCCGCGCTCTGAATAATGAATACAGGGATTCAGACAAGTGGCGGTAAAGAAAAAACAACGATGGCGGTTATATGCTGCCATCGTGCTTGTTTGTATACTTGTTGTCGTTTTGGTCTTCAACAAGCATGGCGGACTGTTGCAGGTTCTTGAACTTCAAAAAGAACGAAACCAGTTACGTCACCAGGTTCAGCAACTGCAGGCGGAGAAGACCACTTTGCAGGAACAGATCAAACAGTTGCAGGAACAAGACCCCTTGATGATTGAATCAGAAGCAAGACGGCTGGGGATGGCACGAGAGGGTGAGGAGATTTTCATCCTTGAGTATGAAGCTTCTGAAGACACTCTTCGAACTGAATCAGGAGATCGTTAGCGATGTCCATGTATGATGAACTTGCAGTAAATTATGATCAAATGATCCGTTGGAAAAAACGATTGGAACGGGAAACTCCCTTCTTCCAGCGTCTCTTCAGCGAAAAACGAATTACCCGTGTGCTGGAACTGGCATGCGGAAGCGGTCATCACTCTCAGCTCTTCCATAAGTGGGGCTGCGAAGTTGTCGGGGTCGATCAATCCTCCGCACTTCTTGAAATCGCACGTGATGTAGAAAACGAATCCGAAACGCTACACTTTGTTGAAGGAAACTTCCTGAATTTCCCAGAAGTTGTTGAAGGTGAGTTTGATGGTGTATTCTGCCTGGGAAATTCAATTCCACATATTCTCTCTGAAGAAGAACTCTCAATCACGTTTAAAAACGTGTTCAACAGTTTGAAGCCGGGTGGTGTTTTTGTCTTCCAGAACAGGAACTATGACCGCCTGCTGCAAACAAGGGAACGTTTCCAGTTCCCGGCAACCAATCGTGCCGCGGATACACACCAGATATTCTTCCGTTTTAATGACTTTGAAGGGGATTCCGTACGGTTTAATATCGTCCATTTCACCCAGGTCGGGGAACGTTGGATTCATAAAGTTTATTCCACCGATCTTTCACCCTGGAAACAGGTACAACTGGAAAAGCATCTCAAAGATGCTGGTTTTGGTGCGATTAATTTTTACGGTGATTTTTCCGGTATGCCCTTTGACGCAAAATCATCTGAAGATATTGTAGGTTTTGTCACGCGTCCCAAACTCAAGAACTCCTGAGTATTTTAAGAATTTATCTCTTTATGTTTGACTCTCCCTAAGCAACATACTATTTTACGACCCAACAACTGAACATGTATTCAGTAACGTTTTGTGGGTGGCACGGGGATGAGGGTTCAAAAAACTTTCAGCATTATGGTACGATTGCACTTTACTGCGCATCCACACATAATGTCTGTGCGGAAATCGCAAGGGTGACTTGGTTGGTTCAGAGATGCGCACAAATATGACCTTGTTTATTAGACCCGATGCAAAGCATCGGGCCATCTCCGGGTTTCTTGTCGTCATCCCGGTGATGAGTTGGGCCGGGATCCAGGAAGGTTTTTATTGAGGAGTGGCATATCGATAGCAACTATACCGTGGGGCAAAAAACAGATAAGGAGAAGCACAATGGATGAACAAGCGATGCAGAAGTGGATGGAGATGTCTTCCCCGAATGAAAACCACAAACTACTCGAAGAGATGGCAGGTAGCTGGGATGTTACCACAACTGTCTGGATGGGTGGTCCTGGCGGCGAAACCATGGTTTCACAGGGTACGTCAGAAACTGAAGTGGTCTACGGCGGCAGGTTCCTGAAGGAAGTCCAGCAGAATGATATGGGTGGGCAGCCTTTTGAGGGGCTTGGATATGTCGGCTACGATAACCTGAAGAAAAAGTATGTCCAACTCTGGATAGACAGCATGGGGACTGGGATTTACCGTGGCGAAGGTTCTTTCAATTCAGAAACCCGTATTCTTACCTTCTTCGGAACCATGGATGATGCCATCAGTGGTGAACACGATAAAATGATGAAGTACGAGGTTCACCTGATCGATGAAAACAGTCGTCGTTTTGAGATTCATGATCTATCCTTCCCTGTGGGCAATACCAAAACACTAGAGATGGTGTATACACGGAAGAAATAGATGGTGGACGGGTGGCACGGGGATGAGAGAGTGTAAAATATTCAGACTGAGGGTGTGGTATACCTTTATCCAGATTCACACTTTTGTAATCTGACTCATCCCCGGGTTTCTACGGACAATTATTCGTTCATCACCTTTTTTGATCCCGATCAAACTCATCACCGGGATGACGAAAGTTATAAATGCCACACTGGAGTGTGGCACTCAGAAAAGATGGCCCGATGCTCTGCATCGGGTTTAAGCGACAAACCCTTTGACATAATATGGTTACTATGCTCCCACAACATATTAGATTCTGCTGAATGGTGTGGGTAGTAGCGGCTCTTATCCCCGGATTCTGCTGCACTACTTCGCAATGACACTATTGCCCTATGCCACACCGTAGTGTGGCGCTCCGGGTAGCAGCTACTTATCCGACTTCTCAATCACTTTCGGCTTGCCGTCATCACCAACGGCGACAAAGGTTGTTGTGGTGTGAACAATCTCACGTACCCCCACTCGTCCCACGATCTCCATGGTGATACTGGTACGTCCCAGTCGTGGGTTCAGCGCGAAAAACTCGATCATTTCACCGACATGCACCGGTTCACGGAAGAGCAATTCTGAAAAGCGCAGTGTGACCATGTGCTTCTCGCCAGCATAACGTCTCGCGAAGATCGCCGCAGCTTCATCCAGCCAGCTCAGCATGATCCCACCGAAGAGGTTGCCGTGTGTGCCAATATCACGGGTCATGCAGATATGGGCGTTAATATAATATTCGTTTTCCATCAGCTTTTCCTTGACTTTATAGACTGTTGGAAGGTAGGTTTTGCGGCAACGATTGTTCAACAACTGAGGAGACCAAATGCCCAACGGTTCAGATATGACAATGGAACTACCCAACCCGACCATTCCGTCAGATAAGATTATCCCAGAATTTACGCCTCGAGCGATACTTCTCGGAATTGTCCTCGGTATCATATTCGGAGCTGCCAACGCCTATCTCGGTTTGTATGTCGGCATGACAGTTTCGGCATCCATTCCGGTAGCGGTGATTTCGATGGGAATCATGCGTAAACTGATGCGTGGCGGGACAATTCTTGAAAACAACATGGTGCAGACAGTGGGCTCAGCAGGTGAATCGCTGGCAGCCGGTGTGATCTTCACACTGCCGGCGTTATTCATCTGGGCGGCTGATCCGGCATTCAAAGATGTAATTGCACCTCCGACGCTGATGCAGATTTTCATCATTGCGGTACTGGGTGGTTTTCTCGGTGTCCTGTTCATGATACCATTGCGTAAATACCTGATCGTCAGCGAACATCATAAGCTGCCCTATCCTGAGGGACGCGCCTGTGCAGAGGTACTCAGGGCTGGCGAAGCTGGCGGGCAACGTGCGGGTACAGTTTTCTGGGGCGTTGGTATAGGCGCTGCTTTCAAAGCGCTGATGAGTGGTGTTGGGCTCTGGAAGGAATCACCAGCTCTGCAATTGCCAGCTCCCAGGAACATGGTTCTCTCGGTGGATGCAGTTCCGGCTCTGCTGGGTGTTGGCTATATCATCGGACCAAAAATCTCCTCGATCATGCTGCTGGGAGGCGCGTTGGGTGGAATCATCCTCGTTCCCCTGTTTACCTATTTCGGTGAAAACGGCATGTTTGCCAACCTCGTCCACGACTACACCATAGGCATGGGTGCGGGAGATGTACGTAATGATTACGTCAAATATGTCGGTGTTGGTGCGGTGGCATTTGGTGGTATCGCCAGCCTGGTAAAATCACTGCCAGCGATTTTTTCATCTTTTGCATCGGGCATAAAAGGTCTTATGCAAGCCGCAGAACGTAAAGCTGAGGCTGAAGGTGCGCCTACTGTTGAACGTACCGATCAGGACCTTTCCATGGCTTTTATTTTGATCGCATCGCTTGTGCTGGGAATTTGTGTCTGGTTATTCACCCCCGCGAGTCTCATCGGCGCGGTGATGGTAGTGCTGTTCAGTTTCTTTTTTGTTACAGTGTCCAGCCGTATTGTTGGTCTCATCGGAAGCTCATCCAACCCTGCTTCAGGCATGACAATCGCTACCCTTCTCGGTACCTCTTTGCTCTTTGTGATGGTTGGATACACCGGTCCTGCTGGAATGGTGGCAGCATTGACTGTGGGTGGTGTTGTTTGTGTGGCGATTTGCATTGCCGGGGATACTTCCCAGGACTTGAAAACCGGCTTCCTGCTCGGAGCCACCCCACGTAAGCAGCAAATCGGCGAGTTTATCGGTGTGTTTTTCTCCGCGTTGGTAATCGGTGGGACAGTCTTTCTGCTTTCTGAAGCGTACGGTTTTGTGCAGACACCAGAACATCCGAATCCGTTGCTCGCCCCTCAGGCGAATTTGATGGCTGCCATCATCCGTGGTGTGATGCAGGCAGACCTTCCCTGGAGTTTAATTATTCTCGGCATGATCTTTTCGTTGATTGTCGAACTGTTGAAATTGCCGTCACTGGCGTTTGCGGTTGGTTTGTATCTACCGATGGGACTTTCTGTCGCGATTATGGGCGGAGGGGTCATTCGCTGGTTGACTGGCAGACGTCTGCAAGGCGACAATGATAAAGTGGTAAAAGAGGAAAACGGTACACTCTATGCATCCGGATTGATCGCGGGTGAAGCCTTGATGGGCATCCTGATCGCAATTCTGGTGACCATGAATATCCCTATGGCACCGGTGGAAGAATACCTGCACTGGTTCGGTGACCTGCTGGCGCTGATTGCATTTGGAGTGCTGGCGTGGAGCCTGCTGAAGACTGCTACAAAGAAGGTGTAATGGAGATTAAACACAGTAGAATGCGGAGAAGCGATGAGAGCATAGAGACTTTAGGTGTTGTAACATGGTCGTCCCGACCATGATTCACAGATTAGCTCTGAATTCCCACGGGTGTAAATTTCAACGGGAAGGAGTCCTAATGTGCGTGATATACATCACGGACGGGACGCCCGTGGTACTGCCAGCTACGTTGCTGTCGATCATGTTAACCCACAACCCGAAACCACTCATAGCCCTCAACTAAAAAACCAGAAGCTCATGCTTCTGGTTTTTGATATAGTAGGACTTATTAATTTCTTACAAACTTTGGAATTTTTCGTTGTGCCAGATCAGCAGTTTTTTCAAACGTTCATAAACCTGTGTCACATGACCGGCAGGCAATTCCATACCAAAATTTACATTTACGCCATCATAATACATGCTGGTATCCGCAGGCATGGCTACAGCAGCAAGTGCGCCATCGAGCACCTGGTGGGCACCATATAGACCGAGATCATCGTCAAGACCGACATCCAGATAGAGTTTTGCATTCGGCAGACCACCAATTTGACCACCTGTTGCCAGGATACGTGATACCGGATCAAAATTCATCCAGCGTGCAAACACATCCGCTTTAAGTTGTCCATCCTTACCAATTGGGAGATCAACAAACAGCAAAGTTGAATCTACTATTTCGCCTGAACTGCTGGGTGTATAGAGGTAACGGATTGTAGTTTCAGTGACCTGAGGGACTCCGCCAGGTGCAGGAGTTGGACTGAATGCTGCCGCCATGGCAAACAACATGGAGGTAAGGCGACGGTTCGGTGCGGGATACATGGAATAGGTATATAACGAATCCACTTGACTGTGACCAGGATCAAACCCAGTTTCTGCAAGAATGAATGGGAGTAATTCCTCAATCCCGCTGTAGGTAATACTGTCACCGAGGGGATAGGTACCATGAAGAGCCAATGGTGCGCCGTGTGCTGATACATAATTAAAATAATTTGGATTTGAGAGCACAGCATTAACTGCTCCAAATCCACCCATGGAAACTCCACCAATCGCTCTTCCCGACGGGGATCCCACGGTATTGAAGTCTGCGTCAACTTCTTCAACAATATCAAGAAGATGCGTCATACTATTGCCAACCGCAGGATGTGCTGAATTCACATAAAAACTCCCACCCAGAGGAGAATACCCACTAGGCAGAACAATGATCATATCATATATCTCATTGCTTTCGTAAAGATCATCCGCAGCATCGATGACACTGAAAAGATCGGTGAAATAATCTTCATCTCCACCGAAACCGTTCAACAGGTAGAGGGTATTGTACCCCAGTACACGATTTGCATCGTAACCCGGTGGCAAATATACGTGATAATATTTTGAAGTCAGATCGCCAATGGTTTCCATGAAAGTGTCACGTTTTGACACCAACTGCCCTTTGTTTGTATCCGCGGATAATGGCGATTCGATTTCTTCTCCACAACCGATAATCAATGCGGCGAGGAGGAGAAATGCCATTGCGCTTTTAACTATTTTTTTCATTCTTTCTTCCTCCTTTAGAACCTGTATCCAAAGCCAATGCCGAAGGTGTCAACCTGCATTCTCCAGTCACCAGGAACATTGTCGAACATACCATCACCATCTTCATCGCCAACCTCGACACTACGTTCCGGTGCGAAAAGATGTTCGTAATAACATTCAGCAAAAAGTTTTTCATTGATATTAAATGCACCACCGAAACTGATGTTGTGCTTGGTTCCGATGTCAGTAATGGTGGGACGAAGTGTTTCATCAGGAATAGGCGAAGGATCGTAATAATAACCTGCACGAACCTCTAAACCATATTCTGGCAGTAGCACATAATTTAAGCCAAGGCTGAAACGGATTGTGCTTTCATACTTGAGCACCAGCGTGGTATTCTCCGCTGGTTGACCATCAAGACCACGTCCATCAAGTTCAACCTCGATCTCATCAACTGATCCCCAATTCACCCATGAAAAATCTGCTGCCAATGTAGTGCGATCATTCGGCATATAGGCAACACCTGCACCGAAATCCATCGGCAATGGTAGGGTTGCCTTGGCTTTGGGTTCGACGCTGCGATTAGCCTGACCAGCTATGGAAGGCATATAGAGGGTCTGAGCGACCTTTCCTTCCAGATTGATATTGACTGGCAAACGCAATGCAGCTCCGATATCAACCTGTTCATTCAGGTGATACATGGCACCAATATTAGCACCATATCCCCAACCGGATCCGTCCAGAGTACCATCGATGAAAAAGTTGTGAGCGGGAAGCGGTAACGGATTTCCTGTCCCATCATTGCTTGGTGTAACAGTTGGGCTGCGTAATTCAATAGATCCATGGACAAAAGAAATACCCAAACCAACATCCCATTGGTCATTGACTTTATAACCGACTGTGGGGTGAAGGTCAATAACCTTTAAGTCACTGAACCAGTCCTGGGCGGGGTATTCAGGGCTTTCGTTATATCCCTCATAGGTTCCCAGGGTGAGTCGATCCCAGCTTGCGCCAAGTCCGGAAGGTGCGAATATCCCGAATCCAACTGTCCACTGTTCATCAATCGGAATTACTGCAAAAGCCGAACCGGCGAAGAAGGATGCTTCTTCACTGGAACGTTCTACACCATTCTGGTACAGATAATAATCTTCACTGTATTCATTTGTTGCTGGCAGGGTTGAAGGTGTGTTCGGAGTAACCCAGACCATCGGATACAGCATCTTCACATCCGCAATTGCATGCAGGGGTTGACCAACAATACCTGCAGGATTCCAGTACATTGCCGAGCCATCATCCGCAAGACCACGAAATGCACCACTCATCGCCAACGCTTTTGCGCCTGCACCTGCCAGATTGTATCCGCCTGCAAAACTGGAACAAGCGAACAGCAGAAGTACTGCGGCAACGAGTATGTTACGAGTCATTCCTCTCTTTTTCACAAATGTTCCTCCCTCAGCGTAATTGATCATACTTAAATATGTGGATTCCACCATAAAGCCGTAATCGTAAATAATCCTGATTTAGTAAGTATTCGGTTTTTCAGTCGTTCGGCGAATATACAGCTCCAAACCTTTACCTGCCAAGTTTATTCAAGAATTCGCTCACAATTTCACTCGAAATACTCTAGCAGAAATTGCTTATTTGCATCAAAGAGAAACGACCGGTGATTTCCGGTCGTTATTATGCTTAGAGTATTGCTCGCCATCACGATCTGAATTTGATACCGCAACCCAATGCCTTGGTCTCCTGCATGGCAGGTTTTTCATCGCTCATTACACTGTTGAGAGCGTTGATCAAGTAATGGTTCTCCACCTTATCGGCTTCCTGAGCGTTATCATCAATTGCTCCATGATAAACAAGTTTATCCTGCTCATTGAAAAGATAGACTTCAGGTGTTTTACTGGCACCAAATGCTTTTGCTACTTCAGAGGTGCTGTCCACTACATAGGGAAATTTGAAGCCCATCTCCGCTGCACGCTTGACCATCGACTCAAAGCTGTCGTCTTCATAAGCAGATGGATCGTTGGAGTTGATTACTATAACACCAAATCCTTTTTCCATATATTCATTACAGATGGAGGCTATTCTCGTTTCCCATGCTTTTACCCAGGGGCAGTGGTTGCAGGAAAACATAACAAGGGTGCCATGTTCACCTTTTACATCCGCAATGGAAAGTTTGTTGTTGTCAATGTTCATCATTTTTTCATTTGCCATCGGGATATTTTCCCCGAGACCAATACCTTCTCCAGCCATTACTCCTCCGATTAACGCGCTTACCAAAACTAGACTCAAAATTATTTTCTTCATATTATCTCCTCCTGAATTATCCTTCTAGTAATGGAAGGATATGTTTTTTGAACTCTTCGTAAGTTTCTTTTCCCTGCCAGAAGTAAACCTGCTCCCCTGCTTCATTATATAAAAATGATCCCGGTAGTGAGCCATTCCAGTCAGGGTTCAAACTGTTAATGAAATCCATATCTTTTCCCACCTTACGGTAGGTTGTATAATCAACTCCCTGTTGCTCGAGAAACTTCTTCGCTTCGGGCACGGCCCGATCAAAATCCGCTGATATAAATATGAGACGGAAGCCCTTGTCTCTCAGATCTGCTTGAAGTTTGACCAAGTCGGGAAATTCTTCACGGCAGGGCATGCACCAGGTCGCCCAGACATTCACCAACGTAGCCTTCGCTTTACTGTTTTTAATTAATTGAGTGATCTCTTCAGGAGTTACATCAATCAACATAGCTGAATTCTCATTATTCATTGTCTCGAACTTAGTTGTGTTGTTTTCACTCTCTGCAGAAATTGCTGTCGAACATGAGAGTAGAACGATGCTGAAAATTAGTATTACCGCAAATAGAGATTGAATTGCGATCACAGGATTAGAAACATTCACGAAGAGATTTCTTCGCGACCGATCAACATCCTGTGTTAAATCAGGTGATCTATTTGAGATATTACGATCAATGAAAATCTTTTTGTATAACTTGAACAATCCCATTCTTCCTCAAAACTTCCATATTTATCAAATTTTCGTCCTATGCCATTTCTACTCGGATACAGGTTAATAGTTCACTTGAAAACCAGAAAAAATAGAGACCTATTATCGGGGAGACCGAATCACTCACTCTAGAGTTCAAAATTCACTTATATTCCTTTTTTTACTTAAACAAGACTATCGACCAATGGATAACACAGTAGAACATCACCTCAAAGAACGAATCAAAGAGCTGAACCTGCTTCACAATACTGCAAAGATCCTGCAGGATCACAAAAAAAGTGTTGAGGAAGTGTGCACTGAGTTGGTTTGTTACTTGCCACCCGCCTGGCAATATCCTGAAATAACAGCAGCTAGAATCATTGTCAACGATCAAAAATATGTCAGCCCGAACTTTGCCATTACAAGGTGGTGTCAATCATCAAGTATTTTCGTAGAAAACAGAGAAATTGGAGTAGTCGAAGTTTTTTATCTGGAGGAACGTCCTGAATCAGTCGAAGGACCATTTCTTGCGGAAGAGAGAGCATTAATCAACTCTTTCACCGAAATGCTGAAGTATTTCATTCAGCACCGAATGGACGATGCAGCACTCGAAAATGCGAAAAATAGCCTGGAAAAACGAGTTAATGAGCAAACCCAAAACCTACGTGAAATTAATGTAAACCTCAGAACTGAAATAGAAGAACACTTACACACAAAAGAGAAGCTACAAAGCTATCAGCAACAACTTCAGCAACTGGCATTGCAGGTATCACTTATTGAGGAAAGAGAACGACGGGAAATTGCATCCGATTTGCATGACCATCTCGGTCAGGCTTTAGCATTTGTTAAAAAGAAGATGCTGGGTTTTAGAGGCGAGAATATCTTCAGTGGTCATAACTCAACCCTGGATGAGATCATCACACTCCTCAATCAGGCGATTAACTATACTCGCACCCTCACCTTCGAATTAAGCCCGCCTGTGTTGTATGAACTTGGTTTGGAATCTGCAATCGAGTGGCTTTCGGAACAATTTGAGAGTAAGCATGAGGTTAAAATCAAACTAAAGTTTAAAGGTATACTTCCGACCTTCAGTGATGAGGTGAAAGTCTTGATTTTCAAATCTGTGCGAGAATTACTTCTTAACGCCATAAAACATTCCGGTGTGAAATCGTTTCGCGTTTCCAGCATTTCCTACGCAAATTCCCTCAGAATTTCAATTGATGACTCTGGAAAAGGATTTTCACTTGTTAATGATCTGGAATATGATGCTGACAAAATGCAATTCGGTTTATTCAGTATAAGAGAACGTCTCCTTCATCTCGGCGGACAGTTGGAAATCATTACCTCACCCGGAAATGGATGCAAAGCAACTATGGTATTACCAAATAAGGAGGGCTAGGTTTGGCAATTAAGATTGTACTGGCGGACGACCATAAAATGCTGCGTGATGGCTTGCGTCCATTGTTGCAAAACCGCAGAGACATGGAAGTTGTGGGCGAAGCGGAGGATGGTCACGCTGTACTCAAGGTCGTTCATGAAAGCAACCCGGATATTCTTATCCTGGATATTTCCATGCCCGGTTTGAATGGAATCGAAATCACCCGACGTTTACTGTCTGAAAACCCGGAACTGCGAATCATTATCCTGTCCATGCACTCAGATCGTAGATATGTAAAAGAAGCGTTAAAAGCAGGTGCATTGGGGTATCTACTAAAAGATTCGGAATTTACTGAACTCCTCCAAGCCATCGATAGTGCTATGCAACGTAAGATTCACTTGAGCGACGAAATCGCTGATACCGTTGTACGAGATTATATTCTCAGGGATGACGAGAAATCTTCTGCCTTTACCATCTTGTCTACTAGGGAACGCGAAGTCTTGCAGCAAATTGCTGAAGGGAATGCAACCCGTGAGATTGCAGATCATCTTGAAGTCAGCATAAAAACCATCGAATCCCACCGTAAACAAATAATGGATAAGCTGAACCTTCGCAATGTTGCAGAACTTACCAAGTACGCAATTCGAGAAGGTCTGACCTCTCTGGAATAACCTGAAATCAAAAACGAGTTAGGTAAGGGATTCCCACCATTTTTCTAAGGAATTCCCCGATTGTGTGAGAAACATTTCACAACCCATCTTTCCGAAGGATGAAAATCCCTTTATTTCAAATACTCATTCTCATGGGAGGGAAGTGAAATGTTTGATGCAGGACATACGGGTTTTATGCTCGTTGCCACCAGCCTGGTGATGTTAATGACACCTGGTCTGGCATTTTTTTATGGTGGACTGGTCGGAAGAAAAAATGTATTATCCATAATGATCCAGAGTTTTGTCTCCATGGGTGTGACGACAATTCTTTGGTATGTTGTTGGATTTTCGCTCTGCTTCAGTGGTGGAGAGGGTGGAATAATTGGCAATCTCGATATGGCATTTTTGAGGGGTATCGGGCCGGACACACCCTTTGGTGACGGTCATATTCCTATGCTTGTATTTGTTGCATACCAGATGATGTTTGCCATTATCACACCCGCATTGATTACAGGTGCATTTTCCAACAGAGTCCGTTTCCCGGCTTATCTGGTTTTCCTTGTACTGTGGCTGCTACTGGTATATTTCCCGTTTGTACACATGATCTGGGGTGGTGGATTACTTGCAAAATGGGGTGTACTCGATTTTGCTGGAGGTATCGCTGTACATAATATCGCTGGAATGGCAGCACTGGCATCGGTGTTGTTTGTAGGCAAACGAAGGTTTGAAGATAGTGTTCCGCACAGTATCCCACTTGTCGCACTTGGTACAGGATTACTCTGGTTCGGCTGGTATGGATTTAATGCAGGAAGTGAATTACAGGTGGATTCAATCACTGCGCTTGCATTCATTAATACTGATATTGCAGCTTCTTTTGCTGCTATTTCCTGGCTGATGATTGCATGGGTGCTCGAGAAAAAACCAAAATTTGTTGGTTTGCTGACTGGTGCAGTTGCTGGATTGGCGACAATAACTCCAGCCGCAGCATTTGTCTCTACGGGAAGTGCTGCTATTATCGGAATCGTTGCAGGTGTTGTCTGTTATTTCGCAGTAAGTATGAAAAACAAACTGGGATGGGATGACTCCCTTGATGTCTGGGGTGTTCACGGTGTAGGTGGAGCATTGGGGATAATCATGCTTGGTGTCTTGGGCTCTACTGCGATCAACGCCGCTGGTGCGGATGGTCTTATCCACGGTGGATCGTCCTTCCTGATGAAACAGATTGTTGCAGTTGTCGTTTCATCAATTTATGCCTTTGTATTTACTTATGTGATGCTTTGGTTGATCAACAAAGTATTCCCGGTTCGCACCAGTGATGTTGAAGAAGAATCAGGGCTTGATATCACATTGCATGGTGAAAGTGCTTACGAACACGGAATATAGAAAACAGGGAGATAATCATGAAAAGAACAGGAATCTTATTTATTGTGCTGTCTTTGCTGTTGGTAGTGACAGCTCTGGCTGAGGATAATTCAACAACCATCTCCGGATTTGTGGATGCGAGCTACTCAGGAACCATAGCAAAATCCTCAGATACATTCGGATTGGATCAGGTTGAGCTGGATATTGCTCGATGTATCAATGAAAATGCCTACCTGAGAGCTGATCTGGAATGGGTAAATGATGGTGCTGGAGGGTCGAGTGTTGATTTTGAACAGGGTTTCCTGCAATACAGCTTTCCCAACTTGGAAATGCTAACCTTCACTCTTGGTAAATTTAATGCACCTATAGGCTTCGAATTGCTTGATGCACCTGATATGTACCAATTCTCACATTCGCTGCTGTTTGACTATGGTCTGCCGACGAATCTCACTGGTCTGATGTGCAGTGCACCATTGGGAATGGGACTTGATCTGAGTGTTTACGCCGTCAACGGCTGGGATCAGAATACTGATATCAATGGCACAAAAACTTTCGGTGGACGTCTGGGGTTCATGGATGAACATTTTGGTGGTTTTGGAGTTTCATACATTTCAGGTGTGGATGATACATCTCAAACCACAGTAAAGAGTGTCCTGGATGTAGATGTTACCTGCACTCTAATAGAAAACCTCCTCATCGGCGCGGAATACAACATGGGGACTATCGATGATGGTACAAATGATTATGGCTGGTCAGGTTTTATGGTAATGAGTCACTATGACTTCATGGATTGGATGGGATTGACACTTCGTTATGATATGTTCATGGACAGCGACACATACATATTTGAAGTAAAAAATGACGAAGGTGTTGATCTTTTTAATTCCGCTGGTCAACCACTGTTTTCAGAACAAACAAGATCATCATTTACTTTAGCTCCAACTTTTGTACTGGGTGAAGGACTGGGAGCATTGATTGAATACAGGATGGATATGTCGAGCGAGGATGTCTTTACCGACAACACGGGAAAATCTGAAGCATCAACCTCGATGATAGCCTTCGAGATGACGTATACATTCTGACAATTAACTCTTAAATCAAAAATACTTTAAAAGAGCAAAGGGGAGTCTGTGGACCGACTCCCCTTCTTTCGTGTTAAGGAGCAACACGTCACTTCAGCAGCAATACTTTTTGACGTAGAACTTGCTGTTCGAAGCGCAGCTGCAGGAAGTAGACACCACTCACCGAATAGTTCGATGCCAAATCAAATGTTCGGCGGTGTTGTCCGGCTTCAAATCTATCGGATTCTTCCAGAACAACACGTCCCAGAAGATCAAACACAGTAAATTCCACCATACCATCTTGTGGAATGGCGAATGGTATGGTAACAGTTGGATTGAACGGATTAGGGTACGCATCTTCCATGCTGAAAGACGTTGGAATTGAGTGAGTATTTTGTGTGCTCAAGGTCAAGCTGCCATAAGGCTCAGAACCAAATTTTGAGGTTGTTACAGGCTGCTCAATCGGAATCAGATCACCACTTTGATCCAGTACCTGCACGCGGATTGAATTACCCTGGACAAATCCCTTTAAATCATGTTCTGGTGAACCTTCCCAGGCGATTAGAGGAACCATTGAATTTTCCTGAACGATGCTGGCACCAACTAAAATATTACCATCATATAGCTCAACGATTGCGGGGGAAGTATTCTCAAAGCTCTCGTCCAACTCTACCAATACTGCATAGGGTAGACCAGTTGGCTGAGGCGCATGTGGTGCAAAGGCTAATTCCTGCTTTGGTGTAGTTGATCCTGCGGCACGTTGTGCGGGTTGGTTATACTGGAAAGTCACACCATCTTCGAGGAAGACCATGTAGCCCTCACCGGGAATCATATCATCAACCGTATTCACAAAATTGGGAATCCAGAACCTGCCATCGTCCGCCTGAAGAATTACGATATCGTCCGCAATAGATTCAAGAGCGGTTTCCACATTCAATGGGACATTGAAAGGATAGGATATCCAGTTCCACTGGTTGGGTGAAAGGGTATATTCCATCATCGTATCGAGATATGGACCTTCGACTGTCCATGTCTCATCCGCAGTAGCAAACACCCGATAGCCCTGCAAAAGATCAATTGCAAGAATTGTATCAATGAACGGTGGAATGAAAATACTACCGTCATTCTGGTAAGCGATTACCAGCGATTCAATACTGCCGAAGACAAATCCAGGAGTCAATGATTCAGGATCTACATAGGTTGAAACCAGCTCGAAGTAGTTGGCTTGAATTGGAATATCCATGGTGAAATCTGTTGGACCTTCGCCTTCAAAGCCAAGCACACGAATCATAAAGTCAAATTCAGGGTCGATCATCTCACCATCTATCTCCGCAAAATGATGATCAACACCCAATCCACGTTCGGTTGTCATCAGGTGGGGGTACCCTGATTCTTCTGTAATCTCAACAGCTATCCAGAAATCACCTGTAAACTGCTGATATTCCATCAGATTGGAGATGTTTATCTGCTGCCAGTTTGGATAAGCATTCGCTTCTGTTACGGTGATTGTTCGCGTCGCAAAATCAACTGGTGGTTCATCTCCACCTTCCATGAAGTGAAGGGTTACCTCATAAGATTCTTCTGGAAAATCATCATCCCACATCAAACGCAGATACTGCACCGAGAATTCAGGTATGTTGTCAGGTATCATGAAATGCGTCACTGTTCCGTCACCCGAACCAAACATATCAGTTGCACCAACCGGCACACGTGTATCATAACCGAGTTCGTAAGATCCCTCCTCACGAACCTCCACAGGGATAATAGTGCTTACATTGTTGCCACCGTTATCATCACCTTGCAGAACAACACGAGCACGTACTTCATAGGTACCCTCTTCAGTTGGCATCCAGCCATCGATCTCATCATCATCATCCACATCAAGCATTCGAGTATCAACCTCACCTACATCGAGGTTAAACCGTGGGCTGAATGTATGCGGGCTGGGATTATACCACACACCAGTGAAACTTTCAGGGTTGGCTCCGAAGTTTTCTATGCTGACATACCCCTCGATAACATAATTGACAGTGTTCGGGAAGGGGATCATTGGAGTATGCGCACCAACATCATGAGGGAATCCAAAACTTTCCACCATGAAATCGTCGAAATAGATGAAATTATCACCCTCATTAAATTCTTCAAGAGGTGATGTAAATTCAACTCTGATCTGAATTTGCTGATCGTGGTAGGGTTCCAAATCCCAATCGGCATCAAATGCTTCGGTTACCAACTGCCAGTCATCAGGGGCGGAAGTGTAGACCGTATCAGGTCCAGGAGTATCGCTATAGGGATACTCAGCAAAATACCATGTGTCTTCATCTTCCGGTTTGATTTTTACAGTCCAGAAAACCTGTGTTGGATTTGGGTGATCCCACATTCCCTTTACAGCAACGTTCAATCGGGCAACCGATTCTTCTGCAACATCTGATAGGTCGATTATATCAGATTGATAGAAATGGGTAAAACCGACACCGATGTCCTCAATACCCATAAGATGGGTGCCCGACCAGGCGTCCTCGGTTTCGATTACACTCCATTGATTTTCCAGCAGATTTGCCAACCCGCTGAACGGGATCAACTCACCGCCAATATTGTCGCCATCAGCGTTGTCGAAAAACAATACTTCTTCGTTGCCATCGAAAACCTGAATGTCATCAACTTGAATTCCTGTCCAGGTAGGATCTCCCTGTGCATCATCGGTACATGCTGCGGGATCGCTGCAGAATGCAATTTTTACCCGCACGGCTTCATTGCCGGCATATTCAGACAGATCAAACACGCTCTCTTCCCAATCGGGATAGAGCCCACCCCAGCCGGGGATACCAACTCCCATGCCCCATTCAAAACCGAAGGCGTAGGAAGATTCAAAGGTATATTCAGGACCTTCAGCGGGATAAATGACTTCCCAGGTTTCACCACCATCAGGTGAAGCCCATACATTGGCAGTATCCCATCCATCATAACCTTCGACAGTAACATCAACAGGTGGTTCAAACATCATGCGCATCTGGAAGCTGAGCGTTGCCATTTCAATCTCGCTGAAATCTAGAACTGGCGTGATCAACCACTGCAACCAGTGATTAT
>JAIOHU010000020.1 GCA_019912845.1 bacterium | reverse complement strand
CATCCCAACAACCTATTTCGCTCGCAGCAGCCACCATCTTCTGCGTGAAATGAAAGAGCTGAACTCAGCAGCAATAAGCCTCGACTGGCGTACACCGATCCAGGAAGCTAAAGAATATTATCATGGATCAAATGTCTTGCAGGGTAACCTTGATCCGACGGTTTTACTGGGTGATGAAGCGATTGTTAGACGAGAAACTCGAAATATCCTGGACTCTATGAAGGGTTATCCTGGACACATTTTCAACCTGGGACACGGTATCCTGCCCATGACTCCCATTCAATCCGTTGAAATTATGCTGGATGAAATACGGGGAGGCAAGTGATGGACAACCGTAACCTTCACAACATCCCTGAAACTGAAATCCTGGAACTCATCGAAAAACTGGATGTTCGTGGACCGAGGTATACCTCCTATCCGACAGTTCCGGTCTGGCACGCTGAGAGCATACGTGCGGAATATCAGAAGGCACTGCTTGAAACCAGCCGTAAAGGGGATCCGGTGGCGTTGTATGTCCACCTTCCCTTCTGTGAGAAACGATGCTTGTATTGTGGCTGCAATTCCCATATCACCAGAGATCAAGACCGCATAAACACTTATCTCGATGTACTTGAGAAAGAGATATTGAGCGTTTCTTCGACCTTTGAGCAGCAGCTTGAACATGCGTGGCTTCATTTGGGTGGTGGAACACCAACCCATCTGGCACCAGAGCGTCTGGAACGATTACTCGATGTACTGATCGAGGTTATTCCGGGAGCGGATAAATTCGAGCGAAGTGTTGAGGTCGATCCTCGTATTACCACCATTGATCACCTGAAAGTCCTCGCCGATCACGGATTTAAACGAGTATCAATCGGCTTGCAGGATTTTGACATGGCAGTTCAAATGGCAGTTCGACGCGAATTTTCTTATGAAGAAATGCTTGGGTTTGTCGCACAGTGCCGTTATCTCGGATTCGAGAGTGTGAATATTGACTTGATCTATGGTCTTCCTCTGCAGAATCGTGAGAGTTGGAACAGAACACTGGAGCTGGTACAGTTGCTCCATCCAGACCGTCTAGCCTGCTTCGGATATGCGCACTTGCCGGAAAAAATCAGACATCAGCGTGCCATCAATGAGGATCAATTGCCCAGTGCCCGAGTAAGACTTGGTTTGCTGCTCGACGCACACAAATTTTTCACCTCAAATGGCTACACGTCCATCGGATTCGATCATTTTGCATTACCTGAGGACAAGCTGGCAAAAGCGCAGTCAGAAGGAAATCTCTGGCGGAATTTCATGGGGTACACTGAGATTCGTGGCTTGCAGATGATCGGTTTTGGTGCTTCTGCGATCAGCGAACTGGATAGTCTTTTCGCTCAGAATGTTCCTTTGCCTGAGTTGTACAATGAGATGATCGACAAAAGTGGCTGGGCAGTTACAAAGGGTCATGAACTAGATGAAGATGATAAACTTCGCAAACAGATTATCAATGATCTTATGTGCAATCTAATCATTAAAAATCCAAGCCAATTGGCGATGGATAATCCATCTCGTGATGATTTAATCGAGGCGTTTAATTCGCTCAAACCCTTTGAAGAGCTTGGTTTCATCGAAAAATCAACAGATTCCGGCTACCATGTTACCTCTCTGGGTCAGCTTTTCCTGCGAAACCTGGCAATGCCGTTTGACCGTTACCTGCCGAAGCAACAGCAGGTTACTTATTCGACAACGATATGATCGTTACCTATTTGGGTGTGAGGTAGAAAAATGTACGCACCAGATACAATACTTGAAGTGAATGAATCCCGTAAGGCGACAGTGAAAATAGATACTGCGCTGTTGCTGGTTAATATGGGTGGACCGAAATCCTCAGCGGATGTAAAGCCGTATCTCAAAGCGATTTTTGCAGATCCGCTTATTCTGGGAGTCCCAGCCTTATTACGTAAACCACTAGGTAATTTCATCGTCAAGATGCGTGCCGAAAAGGTTGCAGCTCGCTATGATTTGATCGGGGGAGGTTCACCACTACTTCACTGGACAAAAGAACTGACCGGGGAAATAAGAGAGCTGGTGGAGGATGAATCGGCTCCACTAAGAGTTGAATATGCCTTCCGTTACACCTCGCCAACCCTGATGGAAGCGATCACAAATTTGAAAAAAGAAGGCATAAATCGTATCCTCCTGCTTCCACTTTTTCCGCACTACACAAAAGCGATGAGTGGGTCGGTGCATATCGAAGCGACACGCGCTGCTGTTCGAAATAATGTAAAACTCGTCCCAATTCCGGCTTGGGGTCTGCACCCTGAAGTTCTCAAATTACAACAGAAGTATTTGAACCTGGCAATTGCTGAAGCGGGGGAAGGTGCAAGGGTATTGTTTGTTGCCCATGGCATTCCGGTGAAAAATGTACGGGCGGGTGACAATTATCCGAATGAGGTTGCGAAAACTGCTGAAAATCTTGGAAAATCTTTACCGAAAGATATGCCGTGGAGCCTGGCATACCAGAGCCGATTGGGTCCGGTAAAATGGACTGAGCCGTACATGGAAGATGAGATGGCAAGGCTGGCTGAAGAATCATCGAAACCGATTGTCCTCATGCCGATCAGCTTTGTGGCTGACTGCCTTGAAACTTTGTACGATCTCGATCACGTGGGGGCACCCTGGCTGAAAGAGCATGGAGTAGAAAAAGTTGTGAGAGTACCGGCGTTTAATGGTGATGAACGTTTCGCCCGAATTCTGTTGAATATCGCAGAGGAGGTAGATCATGGGTAATGAAGTAGCGAAAAAACGTGTGATCGTTGTGGGGGGCGGAATCGCAGGACTATCAACTGCATGGCTGATACGTGATATGGCACGTAAACGAGGTGAAGAAATTGAGCTGACCATCCTGGAAGCAAAAGCTGTACCTGGTGGTGCTACCAGAACAGATCACCGAGAAGGATACGCTTGCGAATGGGGGCCAAATGGTTTTCTCGACAATGAACCGACGACTTTGGAATTGATCGAGCTGTTGGGTTTGAAAAATGACCTGGTTAAAGCCGATGAATCCTCATCGAACAGATATATCTATCACGGTGGCGCGATGCGTAAAGTGCCCATGAAACCACCACAATTCCTCGTTTCTGACATTCTACCGCTCACTTCAAAGCTGAGAATGGCAATGGAGCCTTTCATCGCTGCCAAACGGAATGGACATGAGGAAACAGTTGATTCATTCGGTAGAAGACGTCTTGGTGATGGTTTCGCAACTTACATGCTCGACCCCATGGTCTCAGGGATTTTTGCAGGAAACACCAAAGAACTTTCACTGGAAGCGGTATTTCCCAAGATGGTTTCCATGGAACGTGAATATGGCGGACTTTTCAAAGCGATGATCGCCAAGAAAAAGGAAGCGAAGAAAACCGGAAAAGTTTCTGGCGGACCATCGGGACCAAGCGCTACTTTGCACACATTCAAAAAGGGAATGGGACAATTGACTGGTTCACTAGCCGCTGATTTGATTGATGAATTGTATCTGGATACACCTGTGCAAAGCATCGAAAAGACGGAGAACGGCTTCATTGTAACCAATCACCAGAATCGTTGGGAAGCGGATGCCGTGGTGTTGGCATGTCCTTCGTATGTCGCCGCACAAATCATCTGGAATCTGGATAAATCCGTTTCTGAATCAATCGCAAGCATCCACCACGCTCCGGTTGATGTTGTCTGCCATGGTCATCGCAAAGAAGACCTTGGGCATGATTTGAATGGGTTTGGTGTCTTGATCCCACGCAACGAGCACATACGATCCCTGGGAACACTGTGGAGTGATTCAATCTTTCCCGGTCAGGCACCGGAAAACCACAAACTGCTGAGAACCATTGTTGGTGGTGCCCATGATCCCGAAGTCGCGAGACTCAGTGAAGCTGAACTGAACAACCAGGTCTTCCAGGATCACCGTAGAGTGATGGGTATAAAGGATTTACCCGTATTCAAACAGCAATTCAGACACCCACATGGTATTGCTCAATATAATATCGGGCACCTCAGTCGTGTTGCTAAAACTGAAAAATTGGAAGATGAGTTGAGTGGATTGTTCTTCACTGGGGCTTCCTATCGCGGTGTATCGGTGAATGGTTGTGTCAAGGATGCGTTTCGTGTAGCGAACAGTTTCTGGGATCAACAATAGAGAGATTTGATGAACCTGACAGTATATATAATATTGCCTGTCCTGTTGATTCTGGCAAGCGGTGGACTGCTCGGATACTGGATATTTCTCTTCTTCAACCCAGATCGTAAGCAGGAGGAATCCGCGACACGCTTCGGCTTTTACCTTTCCCTGCTGTTCCTGCTCTGGGGATTGGGCGTCGTACTGTTTCAGAAGCAGGCACCAGTCTTGAATATCGGTCAACTCCTTGTTTTTCTGGGAGTACTGATCTGGTGGGGACAGACCTATGTGCAACGACGAGTTCGGCAAAGGATGCTTGTAATCCTGCCACTCGCTGTGGTTGTCGTACTCTTACTGGCAGGTATGATAAATGGCTTGAAGCCTTTGCATATTCCAGAATCTGTTCTAGGCGGTGCGGCTACATTTCACATTATGCTCTCCATGGCTGGTGTGGCGATGCTGTTGGGAAGTGGCGTTTATGGCGCGGGAGAACTTACCCTCCACCGTCAGATAAAAAGACGCAGTTTTGGCAGGTGGTTTACTCATCTGCCATCGTTAGGAGATATGGATAAATTACGTCGCCTGACCCTGTTCTCAGGTTGGTTGATGATAATCGTCAGCCTGGCTCTGGCGTTAGGCGGGATGTATATGGAGGGGGGAGCAAATGACCCGCTGATTTCGCACCTTCACCCAATGCTAACCCTGGCAGGGATTATCTCACTGCTGGTAGCGGCAGATAAGTTCCGCTGGTTGGCACAGCAGAAACTTGCCTTCTCTTCGGTCTTGCTGTCGGCATTGGTGCTGGTGTTGATTGTACTATCGGTGGTCGAAATTTTCTGGAGAAACCCCTCATGAGGATTGAAACCATCGGCATAAACCATAAGACTTCCAGCATCGAAGTACGTGATAAAGCCGCATTAGGTCCGGATCGAATCGGTGAGGCGTTGAACCATCTCCTCCATTGCCACAACAATGAAGGAGCAGTGATTCTCTCAACCTGTAACCGTACCGAAATTTATCTTTCACCTCTGCATCATGGAAGCGATGAAAAGCTAAGAGCACTGCTATCAGATATAACTTCGCTTTCAGCCGAAGAAGTCTCCTCTGCATATATTTTCCGTGATGAAGAAGCGTTAAATCACCTGTTTCGCGTTTCTTCAGGGCTTGATTCCCAGCTTCTCGGTGAGATGCAGATTCTCGCACAGTTAAAATCAGCTTACCATACAGCCCTCGACCAGGCAACAACGAATAATATCCTGAATAAAGCCTTTCTGCGTGCCATTGAGTGTGGAAAAGAAGTTCGACATCGTACAGCGATCTCGCAAGGCGCAATTTCTGTCGCCAGTGCTGCAGTGCAACTCGCAACTAAGATTTTCGGTACCCTGGAAGGACATCATGTTCTACTGGTTGGTGCTGGTGAAACCGCACGTCTGGCAACAAAATACCTTGCTGCTTCCGGCGTCAAGGACTGGCGTGTTTCGAACCGAACTGAAGCAAATGCGAAGGTCGTAGCGGATTTGATCGGTGGAAGGGTTACCTCATTCCCGCCATCAGAAGATGACCTCGCATGGGCGGATGTTGTACTCAGCGCAACCTCAGCAAATGAGCCGGTCATAACGCAAAAAGTAGTAAAAGCAGGTAAAAAACGTCGACGGAGTATGCAGCTTTTCCTTGATCTCGCTGTCCCTCGTGATGTAGAATCTTTGGTAAAGAATATCGGCGATACTTTCCTCTACACGGTGGATGATTTTCAGGAGATGGTCGCAACGAACATGAAGGCACGGGAACGTGAGGCGGTTCGCGCTGAAAAAATTGTCCAGCGTACAGTAGAGGAATTCACAGAGTGGTACCAGGAAAACCGTGTCGCACCAACGATCCGTCAACTTCAGGAAGTGCTTGAAAGCATACGGATTGCTGAGGTTGATCGTAATGTAAAACGATTTAAAGAAGCAGACCACGATCAGGTGGATCGTTTTTCCAAGGCACTCATGCGCAAGGTTACCAACCATTTTGTCGCTAATTTGAAACGTTCCAGCCTTGAAGAGGATGATCTTTCTATCGCCAAAGCAATGACACTAGCCCTGGCATCCGATGAGGATGATCAGGTCAACGAAGTATTGGAGCAATTGAACCATGAGCTTTCCCATTGAACGTCCGCGACGTCTGCGTCGTACACAACGTCTACGTGATCTCGTCCGTGAAACCATCGTCACCCCCAATGACCTGGTGCAGCCGATGTTTGTGGTTCCAGGTAGTGGCATAAAAAAAGAAATCTCCAGTCTCAAGGGTCAATTTCACTTCTCGGTCGATATGGCAGTCGAGGAAGCGAAGGATATCGCTGCGAATGGGGTTCCTGCTATCATACTTTTTGGAATTCCTTCCTATCGTGATGCAACAGGTAGCTCGGCGTGGGATGAAAATGGTGAGGTGCAGCAGGCGGTAACTGCGATCAAAAAGGCAGTTCCTGAGCTGCTGGTTATTACCGATGTCTGTCTCTGCGAATATACCGACCATGGTCATTGTGGGATGATACATGAGCAGCAGGTCAACAACGATCCTACCCTGGAACTTCTCGCACGTACTGCGGTCAGTCACGCCAAAGCGGGTGCTGATATCGTTGCCCCTTCAGATATGATGGATGGACGGGTGGGTGCGATACGTTCCGCGCTCGATGCCAACAATTTCACCGATATCCCCATCCTCTCTTATGCGGTGAAATATGCATCCGCCTATTATGGACCTTTCAGAGAAGCCGCAGGTTCCGCTCCTCAATTCGGCGACCGCAGCGGTTATCAGATGGACCCGGCAAATGTGCTCGAAGCGATACGTGAAGCTGAACTCGATATCGATGAAGGCGCAGATATGCTCATGGTGAAACCGGGAATGGTCTACCTGGATGTGCTCTCCAAAGTAAAAGAAACCTTTGGACGAGTTACCGCTGTCTACCATGTCTCTGGTGAATATGCCATGATCGAAGCGGCTGCCGAAAAAGGCTGGATCGACCGTAAACGCCTGATCCTCGAAACACTCCTCGCCTTCAAACGTGCAGGCGCCGATTTTATCCTGACCTACCACGCGAAAGAAGCAGCGGGATGGTTGAAATAATTGGTAGCCCGGAATCTTGTATTCCGGAGTTCTACTTGCGCAGGAAGTGTAATGTCCACCTAAAATGCTTGACGATCGTCATTGTTTAAACGTATATTGTCTATTATCTAGTGAGTGCTAGATTGGAAGAACTTCTCCCGGAAGGTTTCCAGGACGAACTCGTCTGCATTGGTATTGGACTTCACCAGGGCTTTGAGTTCTTCGCCCGAAACCGTCACGGAGTTGTTCTCCATGATCGCTCTGGCGATGTGATAACAGAAGCGCAGCCGGTCGTTTGCAACAACGCGTAGCTCCTTAGACTTGTACATGTAACCAACCACTGCGTTGTCCATAAAGCCTGCCCTCGCGAAGGCGGGGGGTGTCGAGCGCTGAAGTCATTCTGTCCGGAGTATGCACCCAGATCCCATCCACCAGTTTCTGCTTGGAACCGATGTAATTGGTGAGATACGGCGGCAGATCTTGAGCTGCTTCGATGTTGTCACTTGTATCCCGCGCCAGCGTGAGTTCTGCTTCGGCTTCCAGGAGAAAGTGAATGAGTTTGAGTTCGGTGTTCATCGCCTCGTTTGACGTAGTCGTGGAATTTATGTTAAGGGGCAGAAGGAACGTTATTCAGAACTGATGGGATTAATGGGATTTACACGGAAGGGGACACCAATGAAAAAAGTAAAAATTATCGCACTGCTTTTTGTATTGATAGCAGTTCTGACATCTTGTTCTGAAAATCCATCTGAACCAGAAGTATTAACCGGCACGATAACCGGAAGGATTATTGATCGTGCCAGTAACAATCATCTCGCTGGTTCGCAGGTAACAACAACGCCCATGACTGTTAGTAAGGTTACGGATGCCTCTGGAAATTATGTAATTGAAGGCATAGATCCGGGGCAATACACTGTACGTGCGGCTAAAGATGGTTATTCAGATAACACTGTTGTCGTAAATGTTACTGCGAATCAGACTGTTACAGCAGATATCCTGTTAACACGACTGACGCCAAGTTTATCTGTAACGCCTGAATACTTAGATTTTGGAACCACTACAACCAGTTTACCTCTCACAGTGCAAAATTCAACCAGTGTTGGGACACTTACATGGGCAGCGAGTGTAGATCAGGAATGGCTTGAATTATCTATTTCCTCAGGCTCAATTACAACAAATATTCAACAAATTGCAGCTAGAATTGATAGAACAGATCTGACTCCAGGAAATTATTACGGGAATATCAGCTTCACTTCTAACGAAGGTAGCAAAGATATTGGAATTGTCATGTCTGTCGTCAATCCAAACGCTCCACAATTAACAATCAACTTGCAGCATCTTGACTTTGATTCTGTAACCAGTAGTCGTGAATTAATGATTACGAATACCGGAACTGGATCGCTCAATTGGTCATCAGCTGATGATCAAAACTGGATTTCAGTTTATCCTCCATCTGGAATTGTCAATTCAGGTTCATCCTCCACAATATTAATCAGTGTTGACCGTGCAGGACAATCCGAAGGATTATTAAACGGAACAGTGGCGATTAACTCCAATGGTGGAAATGTGTCTGTGTCTGTCGTTATGAGTGTTGTTGCTGGCGGAAGTCTTCCAGCTCCATCTCTCCAATCCCCAACCGAGATAACAAATACTTCAGTTTCATTAGCTTGGACAAGGGTTGTGAGTGAACAGTTTGGATTTTACAGAGTTTATTACGCTTCCCAAGCTGGAGTCACAGAGTCGGATAATCTATTTATCGAAATACAGAGTGCGAGTAGTAATAATTGCATTGTGACGAGTCTTCTACCGGGAACGCAGTACTACTTTAAAGTTTATGTTTATAACAATCAAGGTACTTCGACACCTTCAAATGAGGTGACTGCAACAACTACTACGCCACTTGGTAACTG
>JAIOHU010000208.1 GCA_019912845.1 bacterium | reverse complement strand
CATAGACCCCAATACGATCATCCATGGCACGAGATATCCACATGTCACCCATCTCTGCCAGATCACCATTCCAGGTCACCATGTCGCCGATGCTGACCAGCTCTTTTACTTTATTTGCCGGAAGCCCCAAATCAACAAAATAATCTGTGACTTTGAGCTGTTTTTTCTTCTCTTCTTCACTCAAAATGTGAACTGGCTTTGATCCCATCACACCTAACAGGTCTTTTTTGCCATGAACTGTAACACGTTGTGCCATCATGGTTCGTGGGTCGAATCCACCCGTGGGATTCAGTCGGACATAACCATTCTCATCAATGAATGAAACCATAAAGCCAATTTGATCCATGTGTGCAGCGATCATAATGACTGGAGCATCAGCTTTGCCAGCCTTAAACCCAATCAGGTTGCCCATTTTATCTACGCGTACCTCATCAACCAATGGTTCGAGTTCAGCACGGACAACTTCTCGAATGCGATGTTCCATCCCAGGGGTGCCGGGAGTTTGGGTTAATTTCTTAAGCAGTTCCAAGGTTTTCTCCTTTTGGAAATAATTGCGGTGTATAAATTAGATTGTCTCAGGGTAGTAAAATAAAAGCATGACTGGTTAATCACAACTATCAGACTGAACTGTTCAGGCTGTTTGAGAATGAAATAATTCGGATGTTTATGCAATACTAAATCTATGTTAGATTTCTAAAATCAATAATATCAATATCATCCTGGATGCCAGCTCAACCTGTGATGCGTAAATTATGAAGCTACCAAAGCCCGGGCAAACCAAAATTTCGACGTAGCATGCTTATTTGACCAATGTGATACATCTCATGGATTGGGTATGCCAGGAATAACTGTCCAAAATCACATGATCTACCCAGCATTGTACGTTCCTGAGGAACAGTCAGCTCATTTTCTTCCATAGAATCAATAAGTTTCATGAGCTGGTCATGGGTACTATCTATCAGCTTTACCAGTTCTTCGAATGGTTTGGCAACATTGGGGTCTGGTTTGCTTCCTGTTACATACATGGATAGGTCGGGAAATCCCACATCAGCCTTGAAGTTCGTACTTTCTATCGCTTCCACACGTTCTGCAAGAATATGACCGAGTATCCAGTTTACCGGATTACCCCCGCCATCAGGATATCTTGAGGCGAGTTCAGCGGTGAAGTCTCTCAGATACAATTTTAATTGATCCTGGTTGATTGCGAACGCGATTTCGAAATCTTTTTTCGTCATTGGAGGTCCCTGATTAAACGGTATAAACACTTGTTAGCAAAGTGTTTGAATAATAATACCTATTTTGTCCCACACACAAATTGAGTAAATGAGGTTCACAAAAAATATTTAGCATGAAGGGAGAATAGCCTAAGCTAAAATTTTGTTCGATTGCCCTAAAAAACTGTTGAATCTAGTAATTCCAGACAAATCGTCTCGGGAGGACTCTTGCGTTTAATGGTATTTTTTCTTTTATTAGTAATTATTACTGATAAGCAACAATGAGGGAAATACCTCGTTCAACATTAAAACACACAGTAAAGGAGATGGGGGGATGACACTTCGCATCGGGCAAAATGCACCAGACTTCAAAGTATCAGCGTATGCTGATGGAACATTCAAAGATGTAAAGCTGGAAGATTACCGGGGAAAATGGGTGGTATTATTCTTTTATCCGGCTGATTTCACATTTGTATGTCCTACTGAACTGGTTGGAGTTGCGAAACAATATGAAAACCTTAAAAAGATGGATGTGGAAGTACTTGCAGTAAGTACTGATTCCCATTTTGTTCATATGGTATGGCAGGAGACAGAACTTTCCAAGATGGTCGAAGGTGGGCTTCCCTTTCCGATGCTTTATGATGCGGGTGGACGGATTGGTCAGGCTTATAATGTTTATGATGAAGACAGTGGGATGGATATACGTGGTACTTTTATTATTGATCCAGATGGTGTTTTGCAGGCGAGTGAGGTGTTGGCAACAAATGTCGGACGTAGCGCTCAGGAATTGGTCAGGAAGATCAGTGCTTTCCAGGTGTCACGTGAGAGCGGCGGTGTCATACCCTGTGACTGGCATCCTGGCGAGAAAACGTTGAAACCGGGGCAGGAATTAGTTGGAAAGGTTTATCAGAGTTACACAGAACCTGAGCACAATTAAATATCAATCAGGATTATTGACATTGGGTTTATCGAAAGTTTTATGAATCGCATTGTGGTGCTATAAACTTGTAATAGATGCAAAGCCGGGGGATAAATAGTCGAATCAATTAAATTCAGGACATTCAGAGGTTGATGATGGGCACATGCGTAAAACATAGATTGACCCGGCAGCGTAGAATTATTCTTGAAACCCTGCGTGGAGTCACCTGCCATCCTACAGCCGACGAGCTGTATAATATGGTGCGTGAACAATTGCCACGTGTCAGTCTGGGAACAGTCTACCGTAACCTTGAACTGCTCACTAGTGAGGGTGAGGTACGTACCCTCGACAGTTTGGGTAGCCGAAAACGTTACGACGGAAATATGCATCCTCATTATCACATCAAGTGTGTTGAATGTGAACGTGTCGGCGATTTGGCAAAAGATGTTGTCCCAATGATTGATATGACTGCTGTACAGGCTGGGGGCTTCAAGGTGTTAAACCTCCAACTTGATTTCAGCGGGTTGTGCGCGGAGTGTCAGAAAAAGCGAGAGAGTGTAACCTCCGAGTCCTGAATGACCTTGAAGTTCGCTTGCTCAAATGCATGCAGGTATGTAGATTATCACGTAACTAAAGTAGTGACAAAGAGTTAGATTAGGTTAACTTTGCAAAATCAATGATTCTCTGTCTTTAGGATTTAATCAAACTTAATTAGCAGCACATAAACCAAAGAAAACACATATCAATGTGTTTAAAACCATTAATTATGATGGGGGGAAGCATGAGTACGAAGGAATTGCAAGAGAAAATGCTTGCAAACTTAAAAAAGTGGCAGAAGATTGAAAATGCGTCCGTATCATCGACTGGACACATGTTGGAAAAAACGGATCATCCTTTGATTCGTCTGGTTTTGGAGACGATTCAGGCGGATTCAAGACGTCACTATCACACTCAGCAGTTAATCCTCGACAGTATGACGGTCAAGTCATTAAGTCTGCAACCGGAAGATGTTGCTGAAATTTGGGACCTGATTGAAAAACATCAGGAACTCGAGCAGGAGACGATTCGTGTTGCGGAAGAGATTCTCAAGGATACCGAATTCGGGAGCCATCTGACAGCACAGCATTATCTCATTCGTTATCTGCTGGAAGGTGAAAAGAAGCACAATTTCATGTTGGATGCTCTTGAAAAAGTCAAAAAAGACATGTATCCGTACGCTTAAAGCATCAAGGATTTGACGGATAGCCTTGCTACTTCTCAAGAAGAAACGGTAACGGGGCTATCCGATCCTTTAAATTTAATCTGGACAAAGGAAAAGGGATTGTAAGTGGATAATTTCAAAACGATGGATGACATCCTCGAATTCGCCATAGGTGAAGAGGAAGCAGCGCACAACTTTTATAAGGCTCAAGCTGAGAATGTCAATTCAGAGGGTATCAAGCAGATGTTCCTGGATTTTGCGAAAGAGGAACTGTTGCATAAAGCAAAGTTGCTTGAGGTTAAAAAAGGAACCACAACGATTCTTACCCCTCAGAAAGTACAGGACTTAAAGTTGAGTGACTACATGGAAGAGGCACATGTCACTCCCAACATGACCCCGCAAAATGCAATGCTCGTTGCAATGAAAAAAGAAAAAGCAGCATTCCGTCTTTATATGGACCTGGCTGCCCGAGCTGAAATCGATGAGTACAAGATATTGTTTGAAGCCCTGGCTCAGGAAGAGGCAAAACACAAATTACGTTTTGAGTTGGAATACGACTCAGAGTTCATGCAGGAAAATTAATAGTTCTGACACGAAAATCCCGTGAATCTGATTTTAAAGCATCATTTCAAGGTTCACATCATCATACAATTAGCAGTGATAGATTAGTTAATATTGAATTTGAAATGAAAGGAAGAACAATGGTTCTCAGTAAAAAACTACAGGCTGCATTAAACGATCAGATAAACAAGGAAATGGCTTCCGCATATTTATATTTTTCGATGGCATCCTGGCTTCATGATCAAAATCTCGATGGAATGGCGAGTTGGATGAACGCACAGGCGATTGAAGAGATGGGTCACGCCAAGAAAATTTATAGCTACGTTTACGAACGTGGTGGACGCGTTATTCTTGACGCCATTGACAAACCAAAATCTGACTGGAAAAATGCAGTTGAAGTCTTTACAGATACACTCGCACATGAACAATTGGTTACAAAGAGCATTCATGCACTGCTCGATCTCGCGATAAAAGACAATGATCACGCAGCAAAGGTTTTCCTCAACTGGTTCATAGAAGAACAGGTCGAAGAGGAAGCAAGTGTTGAATCCATTCTTGATCGTCTCAAGCTCGTTGGTGATAAGGGTGTTGGACTGTTCATGATGGATCGTCATCTCGGCGAACGTGGTGGTCATTAAAGTAGTCTTGATTTAATACTGAATAATTTCCCAACGCAACTTCTTAATTGAGGTTGCGTTTTTTTTCTTGTTGCCTGCTGGTATGTTAATCTCCCATGAGAATCAGACATTGAGTTACTGTCGGTTTTCTAAAAAAAATATTGAAGCTTTCTATTGATATTGAGGAATAAAATGTATTATGATATATTCTTCACATAAGCGATAGAATAATAAGACTGAAATTGAGTAGCTGTACAAGAAAATCCAACACTGTTTAAGGGAGGAATGAATGAAACGGTCAAAATTATTTCAAATCGGTGGTCTTTTGCTAGTGACCATGGTATTTGTCTGGGGTTGTGCAACCATTATCAGTGGTACTACCCAGGATTTGTCGGTTGGCTCAACACCAGCCGGGGCATCAGTTAAGGTGATGACACTGGCTGGAATGGAGATGGCGAGTGGCACAACACCCTTTACCGCTACACTCAGCAGAAACAGTTCCTACAAGGTTGTTGTCAGCATGAAGGGTTATATGAACAAAGAAGTCATCATTAACAAAGGCTTCAATGTCATGACCATCGGAAACATCATTTGTGGAGGCATCCCCGGTCTGATAATCGACTATATCAGCGGAGCAATCTTTGAATTGAATCCGGATCAGATTATGGTATCACTCGAAGGTGGCAGTTCCATGAATAACTCTGATGTCCAGTTGGTCATCTATACCATGAATGATAAGGGTGAAATTGTAAAACACTTTGAACCGCTGGTGAAAGAACTTCCCGTGATGACGGAACAGCAGTAATGGATTTATCTGGATTGACAAATCTCCCGAAAGTTATTTTATGGATGCTTTCGGGAGTTTTTATTTTTGTTTTATTGATACAGGGAGTATCTGTCTCAAAAGCGGAAGTACCTTTGCCGGGTGACAGCGATCCAATTTACAGCTCGCCTTGGCGTGCTCCTTCACTACCCCAATCAGAATCAAATATTCTTTTTCGTCTCTATAAAAATCATTCAGATAAGAAGTCAATACACCGTTGCCCATTCAGAATTTCATGCTCAAATTATGCCAAATCAGCTATTGAATCTCACGGCATTTTTGCAGGCTCACTTTTGACTATTGACCGTTATTTTTATCGCGAGAACATAGCAGCACAGTATAATTATGAACATATAAGCTATGAGGGACGTATTCTCCTTGATGACAGCTATTTTCTGGAGAAAAGAGAAGAATGAAGTTTTGCTACCTGCTTTTAATAGTTTCTCTGTTTTCTACATCCATCTTCGCCGGTGAAATACCACTCAAGCACTCTGATCAATATGGAAGGTACCTGGTACGAGAGGGTGATTTTCATCGTGCAATTGATGAATATAAAAAACAGGCTTTTTTTGCAGCCACAGATACTCAACGTTTTGAGTACATGTTGATGATCGCACGCTGCTCTCGTTGGGCGGGGGATGATGAAAGCCTTCACCGTTATGCTGAACATTTACTCGTATATGGCAAAAACCATCCTTATATACTAGAAGAGGCACATTTACAAATCGGTGCAATGGCAGCCTATCGTGGCAATTCTGACAAGGCTGTTCACTCCCTGCAGCAGGCAGTACAGTTTTCTATTTCTCCCTTGCCAAAATTTTACCTCGCTGCAACTTACCTGCAGAAAGCTGACTGGGATCAAGCTCAAAGTGTAACAGAAACAATTACCGAGGCAGATGATCAGCTTGTAAACCTTAAGAATATGCTGATTGGATTGTCGCAAACAGGACGCGAGTACAGGTTTAAATCCAGAACAACTGGTGTCCTATTATCAACATTCATTCCGGGTGCAGGACAGTTTTACGCGGATCATCCGGTGGACGGCTTACAGGCGTTTCTGATGGTAGGTGCCCTGGCAGCAATGAGTGTCGTCGCATACGAATATGAGACGGACAAATATGGCAGCGCGGGAGGCTTATTTGCAGTTTCTGCAGGAATCACTGGCATATTTCATTTTGCAAACATAGTCGGGGCAGATAAAACAGTACAATACCGGAATATGCGTCTACGTCACGATATCTTCACACGCGCTTATAATGCTGTAGATTCCGAATATATGAAATCTGTTTTGCAAACTCCGTAGTTATGATGAATCGCTCCACACATATTTTCAATGAGGCTCGACATTTATTGTGTGAAATAAACCTCAAGTTTTCCTTAAAGAAATATTGTAGTTAGCTTAGTATTTGTTGTATCTTCATTCGAAGTTCAGGGACAATAAAATTTTAACCCACCAGGCGTCTGATGAATGGATTTAAACCGGATACTATTCTGGTAAAAATTCAAGCTATAAGTACGTTCATTTTTTTTCTAGCATTTGCTAATAGTTACGGTTCTGAGCGTTTCCTGACCCATTCATATACTGAAATTGATGGACTCCCAAGCTCTATGGTTTTCAACCTGGAACAGGATTCTAAAGGTGTGATGTGGTTCTTGACCCGTGCTGGGCTTGCCTCCTACGATAGCGACACGTGGAAAATATATGATGAAATCCCCAACCACTACCCAAGTGAACTTGTAGACTTCTGCCTGGATGAAGATGATAATCCCTGGGTAGTTTCCAAGCTGTTGCACATTCACCATTTTACCAGCGATGGTTGGAAAACCATTCGATATCATGATGAAAATAATGGACTGTACCGTATTGTTGGAATGGAATTCGTCTATGAAGGTGGTCGTCCTTTTCTTGTTCTTGCTGTAGACGATTTAGGTCTGCTGGTATATGATGTTGATGCGAAAACTTGGATAACTCTTAATTTGAACGACGAACTGCCAGGAAATTCCATTTATAGCATAGATAGTGAAAATTTTGAAATTCAGTGTGTTACGGATAAAGGACTTTTCTTTGTCAGTACATCAGGCAAAATAATCGAATCACCCTTCCAGAAGATGCTTCCACCTCCGCCATATTTTGGTTTGTTTCACGAAAAAGTTCGTCAAGACAGTGTGAATTATTGGCTGTCAGGCACTGATTGGATTGGGTTCTGGCACGATAACCACTTCGAATATGTTGTTCCAAAAACAAAAATTGCTGAATATCACGACGAAAAAACAATTCATCTGTTACCCGACGGTGAAGGAGGAGTTTTTTTTGGAAATCCCATGCAGCTTTTTCACTATTCAGCTTATGGGATATCACGCTTATTAGACCGTGATGAGGGCATTGTTTCCGATGGTTGTACTGACTTGCTGCTTGACCGTGAAATGAACTACTGGATATCTGGAATACGTGGAGTTTCAAAAATACCGAGTATGCAGTTTTTAAATTATTTCGATGAAGATGGACTGCTCGGCGATGAAGTTACCGCTATACATGAAGTTTCTCTCAACAGGTTCATCCTTGGTCATAATAATGGTTATTCCATTTTTGAAGATTCAGTTCTTTCGGTTCACTCTTTTAATTTTGATGAACAAACTCTTTTTGGTGACTATTCTCGAGTGATGGATATCGAACAGGATAGCCAGAACAACTTGTGGTTTGCAGCATCTCAAGCAGGCATTTTTAGAAAAAGGAGTAACGGTCAACTTCAGCAATTTGTCATCCCTGAAAAGAATGCAAGTGCATGGTGTCTTCTTCCTGATTATCCTGAACGAGGTGAAATTCTGGTGGGGACGAGTGTAGGAATTTACCTGTTTAGAAACCAGCAATTTGTCAAAATGGCCGAAATCAGTCCGTTTGGTGTACGAAATATTTTCAAATCAAAAGATGGAACTGTTTACATAGCCTCCAGCCCTGGAGATGTCCTGGTGGTTCGAAATGGCAAACTGGTTTCAAACTACAAAATTCCCAACCGTGAAATGCTCTTTTACTCCTTCGTTGAGCTGACTGATGGTACACTGTTGTATGGCGGGCTTGATGGTGTATTTTACCGTCAAAATGGTGAATTTCAACCATATAAGATAAAGGGGCAGGTTTTTTCACACACAGTATATTTTATGGTTGAGGATCACCTGAAGCAGCTCTGGCTTGGAACCGACCAGGGGATATATAAATGGGACGATAAAAGACTACGACATTATACCACACAGGATGGTCTCTCCGGTCTTGAAGTAAATAGAGCTGCAGGTGTACTGGATTCTAACGGAAAACTTTGGATCGGAACCAGCTCTGGGGTGAGCTGTTACCAAAGTGTATATGACAACAAAGAAACCAAAGCAACTATACCCTCGGTTAAGATTACAAAAGTAGTTGTCAATGGTAATCCTCAACTTCTGAATCACCCTCTGACACTCAATCAGAGCGATAATTTGGCCATCGAGTACAGGTGTATCTCGTTCATCGATGAGAGCCGTAAACAGTTTGCCTACCAGCTTGGAATTGAACATGAAATAGCAGAATTTCGCATAACTTCCCAGACCGAAGTATTCTTCTCCAACTTGAAACCTGGAAACTACACTTTCAGAGTACGAGCTATGGATGCTCTGGAGCGTTGGAGTGAAGTGAAAGAAATACAGGATATCAGAATACGTAAATCGTTCTGGATGCGATGGTGGTTTATCCTACTGCTCGTACTTTTTGGTGCAGGACTGTTACTCCTGATATTTCATTTAATCACCAGTAAACGTTATTCCCAGCAGTTAAAACGTGAAGTTGAGCTGAAAACCGAGCAACTTCAGAAGTCCGAAGAACATTTCCGTTCTCTGGTTCAGGATGCCGTGTTTGGTATTTTCAAGGTTACAGACAACGGAAAATTTCTCCAAACCAATCCGGCACTACTGGAAATCCTCGACTACAACAGTGAGGAAGAGCTCTCCAGTAAAAATTTCTTCAATGATATTTGTAAAAAACTAACTGCAGCAAACCTCCATGATTCTGCAACTCATTCCTCAAATGACATCATCGAAGGGCTTGAAGCTACCTGGTTCACAAAATCTGGAAAATCAATTAAAGTCAGATTGAGTGGTCGTTTTGTTAAGAATGGAAATGGTGGCGAATCTGGATTCGAGCTGATCGTTGAAGATGTCACACGCCAGAAAATTGCTGAAAAGAGATTCCTTGAAGCAAAAAAACTTGAAAGTCTTGGGGTATTGGCTGGTGGAATCGCCCATGACTTCAACAACCTGCTCAGCGTGATAATTGGAAATGTGGATATCGCATCTTCCTCCATAAACCATGATCATCCAGCAAGCAAACCCTTAAAGAGAATTGCAAAATCTGTCAACAAAGCCAGTGACCTGACTAAAAAGCTGCTCTCCTACTCGGGTGGCGCAAAGAGCACAGAAAAAAATCAGATGAACCTCTCAAAATACATCGAAGAGATCACCGATTTAATTATGATTCTCGTGCCGAGTCATATAAAATTCACCAAAAAACTGCAACCCGAACTTCCATCAATTAACGGTGAAACCTCGCAGATGGAGCAGATCATCTTGAACCTGATCACCAATGGTGTTGATGCTATTGGTGACCAGCAGGGAGAAATATCCATCATCACCGAATTGACTACCCTGACGGATGAATCAAAAGCGGACTTTGCGGGGGGTGTGGATGCAACAAGTGGCGAGTATGTAATGCTGCAAATCACTGATACTGGTACGGGAATGGACTCTGACGCTTTGTCACGAATTTTTGAGCCCTTTTACACAACGAAATTTGTCGGACGAGGCTTAGGACTCTCTGCAGTACTTGGTATCATTCGTTCCTACGACGGTCTCATCAAGGTGGAATCGAGAGAAAATCAAGGAACTACTTTTACTGTACTCTTCCCCGTTGCTTCAACCTAATCTGAAACAGTAGCTTCATCCTTCCTTTGAATTTTCCTGCTTCGTGCGAGGTAGGGCAGTATGAATGCCAGCAAAAAAAGAATCGCCCCAAAAGCTAGTAACTGCCTGATATCAATAAATGGACGTCTCAACTCCTCTTCGGTAAAGGTTTGCTTCGGATTCATATTATAGATAGAAACTGGTATCATCTTGATTTCCAGGAATTCCTCAGTCGGTGTGCCCGCATCTATTGAATCTGGAATGGCTGTCGGTGGCGCAAATACTGGATGATACCCGGCACTACTGCCATTCATGTAGCGCCAATGCGGAAACAGAACTAAGAGCAGAAAGAGCGCGAAGATACTCAGTAGGATAAGTTTTTGATTTTTATTAAACATCGATTATTCCATTTTATTTTGTTCAGAAAACGTCATCTGTTTTATTACTAATGATGAGAAATCCAATCGCTGTTCCCTTCCCTTCAAGAGTTAGTAAAATTCCTTGCAAAAGAGGTGACTTGCCTCCATATTAGACCACAAAATTTTTGGAGAGTCTAACCCAGTATGCAACGTACACCCCTTTTCCTCATCCTCGTCACAGTCTTCATCGCGCTGGTCGGCTTCGGTATTGTTATACCCCTGCTTCCTGTTTATGCAGAGCAGTACGGTGCATCCGGAGTAACCGTAGGTTTTCTGATGATGACCTACTCCTTGATGCAGTTTCTCCTCGCACCCCTGGCAGGTAAAATATCGGATAAAATCGGACGCCGTCCAATTATCATTATCTCTCTTGCGATAACAACCGGATCATACATCCTGTTCGGGCTCGCGGACAGCCTAACGCTCCTTTTTGTCAGCCGTATCTTCGCAGGGATTGGAGGTGCAGATATTACAGTTGCCCAGGCATATATCGCGGATGTTACTCCACCAGAAAAACGAGCCAAAGGTATGGGACTTTTCGGAGCCGCATTTGGGGTTGGTTTTATTGTTGGACCTGTTTTGGGCGGTCTTCTGGCACCCTTTGGACAGGCTGTGCCGGCATTCACTGCTGCAGCTTTTGCTGGAGTAACCACCATCTGGGCAATCTGGAAATTACCCGAACCGGAGAAACACCGGGGGAAGGTGCAACGGTCTCTTTCTTTCATGAAGTCCATGAGTGGAGGAGTTTCGGGGGTTGTTCTTCTGCAGTTTCTAACTGTTTTTGTTCAGAGCCAGTTACAAAGTATGCTGGTGTTGTTTAATGTTCATAATTTCAGCTGGACAGCACGTGAAAACGGTTATTACCTGGGACTAATCGGCTTCACTGCGGTCATAGTTCAAGGTGGACTGATAGGTACGCTGGTACGAAAGTATGGAGAACGTACCCTTGTCTGGATCGGGTTGATCCTGATCGGATCTGGAATGTACATGATCAGCAAAGGTGATGTTCTGAGCTGGTTGATTGTGGGGGGAATCGTAAATGCCCTGGGATTCGCGAGTGTGCTTCCATCTTTATCCAGCCTAGTCTCACAACGTGCCCCTAAGGACAAACAGGGTCAGGTGCTTGGTGTATTTCAATCAGCGGGCAGTCTTGGCAGAATCCTCGCCCCTATTTCTGGCGGATTGCTTTATGACCATCTCGCACCGTCAGCACCTTTCTCAATCGGATCAGTTCTTGCGGTCATGACAGCAATTCTCGCATTTGTCGTGTTAAGAAAACTGCCATCCCATCACGCTGATACCACTATTCCACCTCCCACCAGCTTCTGATACCATTGCATCAATAGAAGTGCGTAACTGGAATTTCTTTTGTATATTTATCATTATTCGAATTGAACTTCCACTTTCTGGAGGAGAAACGTGCAGTCCAGCGATTGGATTACCCTCGCTTTTGAACGATTTCAAACAGCGTCACGGTCTGTACGTCTTACTCTGCCTCCTTCTCAGGACGCCATCTTCTGGGAACGACTTCTCGAACTTGCTGGAACGAAAGAGCGTGGTTTAGCCATTACAGTACTGCTTGATCCTGCTCCTGTCGATCCCACCTCCTTAAAAATAGCCTTGAAAGCACTTCCATTACTTGAAAACAATGGTCATGAAGTAAGCTGGTCTGTCGCACCTCCTCTCCCCTTTCGTCTCTTGATCGCAGATGATTTCTGGGCGTTGGTAATTTCAGGCAACCCTGAAGATGATGATGGCGCATTTTTCGCACGTTTGACCAACGAAAACGATGAGACGAACAAACTTCGATCAATGTTTGATAAACGTGCGGAACGAGGAATCTGGGGAGTTGACCCAAACCAATGGCTGGCATGGTTGGAACAGGAAGAAAGAAGAGTTCGTTATCGACGTGCTGTCGGAGCAGTACATCGTGGCAAACGACAGCTTTCCTCAACCGTAACAAGGGGATTGAAAAAACTACCGGTACGTTCCTGCTGGTTGATTAAGCCAGGCGATTCTGCCTATGGTATTTCCGGTGCTGGTTCCCACAACCACTGGAATCAATGGGCGGACACAGATTCCCTTACCTTCGGTTGGTCGAAGCTGGTGAACGTTTTTTCGTTGCATAAACTGCCCAGCCGTCACGCCTTTGAACGAGAATTTCATGAACTGTATCCGAAGCTCAAAGATTTTGACCGTGCCTATGCGGTGCTGCGTCATTTTCTGTTAAATATGTTAACTGGCGACAGGGTGGCTGCAATTGAAGGCTGGTCTGCTACACAATCACATGATGTGCGTTTTCATGGCTGGACACGTATCGAAAGCCCCGCCGAGATTGACCGCTCTGGGAAAAAACCGACCTTGAAGAGAACGGTCACGTGGCGAAGGTACGAGATCAATCTACCCGTAGTCTCTGTCCGTGTTGCGACTGGGCTATTGTCCGCAACCTACCCCATCCACCAGATAAATACCGGTTCATTTCGCAATTTACTGGCTCTGGCAGAAGAAACCCATCGTAACCATGGAACAAGTCAGCTCCAACTCGAACTACCGACCACATCCAGCCCGATTCTCAAAAAATCATCACCCTCCTGGACACTCGACCTACCCATTGAAGACGAAAAACCCTGGTAGCCCGGAATCTTGCATTTCGGGAAGAAGAGTTCCATTCAAATGTTTAGCCAAAACATGGATTAAATTGGAACATCAATGCATAACCCAAATCCCAATCTGGTGAATGGTGCTCCATTTTTATCAAATAAATTATTTCAGATACATGACCTTTTGCGAATGGTGGTTTCTGCCCGCTTGCACACTCAATATAGACCACTGCTGAGCTCAAGTGCGTTGCTGTCGAAACTGAAACGATGTAATCCTGCGTTCTTATGCTGCTGCGTACGGTAGAGTTCTCGTCCCAGGATATCGGTCACTATAAAAGAAACTTTTGCGGCAGCAGGTAGACTGATATCAATTGAAACACTCGGATTAAATGGATTGGGAAAGGTTGGGGAGACGGTAAATTCCACGGGTATTGAATGACTGGACAAGGTATTTATCGTAAACTCTGCGTATGGCAGATCGCCGAATTTTCCTGATCCGGATACTTCAAGTTGATTGTTCAACGGCTTGCCCTCACCATCTCGTACAATCAGTTCAATCCTGTTTCCAGAAGTATAGCCAGTTAATTCATGCACGGGATCACCCTGCCAGGTAACTATTGGTGTGTAGTGATCGTCTTCCAAAATAAGTGATTTTCCCACACCCTGGTTTCCATCCAGTGCTTCGATGGTTGCAGCGCCTGCAGCGATAAGATCAGAATCATTTTTTACGAGAATGACATAGGGCAAACCAGTAGGTTCAGGGGCATCGAGTGCAAAATCAGTTTGAACAGTCGGTTGCGCGATAGACGTTCCATTCTGCTCGGCATTAAAATTGTAGTGGAAGTTGAGATCAGTATGGCTGAAGACCATATACCCCTCACCGGGTAGCATAAAGGGCATGGTGTTAATCAGACCGGGAATCCAGAATTCGCCAGCATCATTGAGAAGAATCTCGATGTCGTCTGCGATCGCTTCCAGTGCTTGCTCAGTGGGTAATCCGTATGCGAAGGGGAAGGGAATCCAGTTGATACGGTTGCCTTCGATCTCGATTTCCAATGCGGGATTTATCACCCTTCCTGAATACTCCAGTGAACTCTCTTCTTCGACAAAGATTCGATAACCTTCGCTGATATCGATGGCATTGATCGTATTAATCTCCTCGTCAATGTAGATTCCACCCTCATCATGTTGCAGGATGACAAAGTGATCAATCAAGGGGGCAAGGAATTCTAACTCCGGTGTCAGGGGATCATAAGGGAAGGAAAGCAGGTTCCAGCGATTTCCGTTGAGGGTCAGTTGATCCTCTAGTTCGGAGTAGGAGTAGATCGAAACCTCTCGGAATGGACCATCCCATCCCCACTCATCCTCCCACTCGGAAACACACTCAAATTCTTCCTCTATTTCATCGATCCAAGTACGGAAGAACACGGTATTCAGATTGATGAGCTCAGGATTACCCAGCCAGATTGTCATGGCAAATGGATAGTCGCCATTGGTGACTTCAGCTCCGATGCAAGCAAGTTCATTTTCAATAGTGTAGACAAATACTCCGATTTCATCACCCTCACCGAGTGGTTCAAAGTCAAAAGAAGCATTATTAACAACCATTGCGAAAGGTTGACCACCCCAGCGATCGAGGGTGAAGTGACCAAGATAAGTTGTAGTATGCAGGTTTACCATCATGTAAGGCCCCCAGGGATCGAGTTCTCTATCTACTTCACAGTGATACTCAATCTCTTCATCTGCAATCCAAATATGAAAATTTAAATCCTCCCAACGATCAAAACCGGGGAATCCATTGCGTTCATCAGCTTCCCAGGCTGTCATGGGGATTGGATAATTTCCATCCACTATCGCTGCACCCACGCAGATATATTCAAACTCATACGGCGCAAAAATCCCTATCTCATCTCCTGCAACCAGCATCGCTTCACCATGAAATGCGGAATCTACAATTACTGCAAAAGGTTGTCCTGTTGGTTCAACTGGATCGAAGTGTTCCTGAGCAGATGCGGGAACTTGAACAAAAGCGATTACGATGATATACATGATGAAGTGTGTTGAGCGTTTCATGACAACCTCCAGTGCTTGCGGTAAAAGTGGTAAGGATTCTAAGTAAATTATTTTCAGAGCCATACATTGGCAAGTCAGTGAGTATAGGAATTGCATTAAATATTGACTCCTGGAGCCTTTTAAAAGAGATTAGCGAAATTTTATCGAATCAACTACATAAGGATTATCAGCATCAACAAACTTTGGATAATTGAAAATGATACAAAAATCAATATTAATTGGTTCTATCCTTTTAATGGTCGGCGTAGTTTTCATTCATGTGTTGCGTGCAGAGGAAATTGATCCAGTCGGTGAAGCAATCCATGCGCTGGGATTGCGTGGATGCGTAGTCTTGTACGATTCGGATGTAAACACAACGCACATTTTCGGGGATAATTATTCGGAAACCGAGTTCACGCCGGCGTCAACTTTCAAAGTAGCGCATACTCTTATTGCGCTTGAAACTGGTGTGGTAACAGAGGAAACTGTTTTCAAGTGGGATGGTGTTGATCGCGGATGGGATCAATGGAACCGCGATCTCTCAATCTATGATGCCCTGCACTACTCTGCTATCCATATCTACCAGCAAATCGCACCGCTGATTGGTGAGCAACGAATGACTGAGTGGATGAAAAAAATCGAGTATGGCAATCAGAATATCGCAGGCGGAATTGATATCTTCTGGGTTGAAGGTGAACTACGCACAACCCCGCTTCAACAGATCGATTTTCTAAAACGCATGGTTGAAGGGAAGTTGCCGGTTGCTGAAAAGCATGTTGAGATTGTCAAGAATGCCATGTTGAATACAAAAGGGGAAGGCTGGACTGCATTTGCAAAAACTGGCAGAGCGATACGTGTACTGCCCCAAGTTGGCTGGTATGTTGGCTGGATCGAACGTGAAGATGCGAAACCAATCTATTTTGCGACCGTGCTCACTGACGAAAAAGAAGGAAAACGTATCAAACGCCCTCGTCTCGATTTTACGGAGCTGGCACTCTTAGAAGCTGGTTTGTGGATTGAAGGGATCGAACTTCCGTATTATTGATCAGTAGAGGATGAAATTCAACTCACAAATCTGGTTCCTAACTGTCTCATGTGGGTATCACTGGCAGTTGTGAATAGACGTCACTGCGAAAGCAGTGAAACAATCCAGCAGTCGGAATAAGATTGCCCCGCTATTACGTTCCCCCCAATGACCATGAAAACGCTTTTTATTCAATATCCACCAACACAAAATAGCCAAGTGCAACAAATCTTACATTATGACTATTCAAAAATCCAACATTCATCAAATCTCCCACCCGAGAGAATCCCCCTTGTAAATTATGGTAATAAGTTGATTCGCTTAGTACTTTGTTGCCCTATCAGAGTGTTACTCTCAAAGTGTTGAATCAGTATATGGAACTCGAATAATGATGAAAATATTGACCTATAGCGACGATCTGCCCATCGTATCTCTCCTCGTCCCGATGAAGAATGAAGAGGACTACATCGGCAAATGCCTGGATTCCATGTTGACGCAGACTTACCCCGCTGATAAACTGGAAATACTGATATTTGATGGCAATTCAACAGATCGGTCGGTTGAAGTGGTTGAGGAGTATTGCGAACGAAGCGAACAATTCAAACAGTTCAACAATCCGAAAGAGATACAATCGGCTGCCTGGAACATGGGGATTGATCTCGCATCCGGTGATATCATCGGCATTGTCAGCGCGCACTCAATTTTGGATGCCGAATATGTAGAACATGCCGTTGAAACATTACTACGAACAAAAGCCGATCTGGTGGGTGGGCCGATGCGTGCTATTGGTGAATCAGTTCTCGCACGGACTATTGCAGCCGCAACAAGCACTCCATTTGGTGTGGGTGATTCGAGATTCCATTATACCGAGGAAGAAGTCGAAGTTGATAGTGTCTATCTTGGTCTTTGTTTCAAAGAAGTATACGAAAGAGTTGGTGGATTTGATGAAAGTTTAGTAAACAACCAGGATGATGAGTTCAGTTATCGTCTACGAAAAGCTGGTGGACGGATTATCTGCAACCCAAAAATTAAAAGCCTTTACTTTAATAGGGGATCGTTCTCTAAATTATGGAAGCAGTATTTCCGTTATGGATTCTGGAAGGTAAAGGTGATACGGATGCATCCCGGGCAAATAAGCATTCGTCATTTTATACCAGGGGCACTGGTTGGTGGAATTGCAGGGTCTGCACTTATCTCGTTGGTATCTAGTAAAAGATATCTGTTTGCTTTAGCGAGTCTTCCGTATCTGGTGGCAAATGGTGTTTCAAGTTTGATCTTATACAAGAAAAATCGCGAATTTGGATTCTTCAGGACGGCATTGGTATATGGCACCTTGCACTTTGCATACGGTACCGGTTTCATTCGGGGACTTTATGCTTTGGTAACTGGAGATAAACGTATTTGCAAGTAACAGGATGATTTAAGTTTCAATTAGTAATCTTCTAATATGAATTAATCCTCATCATAATTTAGGTAAGAATGAAACTATGAAAAAGTTGAAATTTGGAATTATTGGTTGTGGGCGGATAGCTGGACGCCACGCAAAGTGGGCTTCAGAATATGGTAGTTTGGTAGCGGTTTGTGACATAATCGCGGAACGTGCTGAAGAAATCGCTAATGAGTATTCTTGCGAAGCCTTTCAATCAATTGATGAGTTAATAGAAAAGAAACTTGATATTGATTGTATTGCGGTATGTACTCCCAATGGATTACATGCTGAACATTCGATAAAGTTGCTACGGGCAGGATATCATGTGCTTTCTGAGAAGCCAATGGCTACCAGTGTTCAGGATTCAGTCGAAATGATCAAGGTAGCGGAATTAACGAATAGAAGACTGTTTATCGTAAAACAAAACCGCTACAATCCGCCTATTGCTGCTTTGAAAAAGGCAATAGATGATGGACATCTGGGACGTATTTTGAGCATGCAATTAAACTGCTTCTGGAATCGTCGAGCTAGCTACTTTTCTGAGAGTGATTGGAAGGGATCGAAAGTTCTTGATGGTGGAACATTGTATACACAGTTCAGCCATTTTATTGATCTTATCTATTGGCTTATTGGTGATGTACGTGATGTACGTGCATTCGTTTCCAATAGCAACCATGAGGGAATTACTGAATTTGAGGATCAGGGTGTTGCGATACTTGAATTTTATAGTGGTGTGTTGGGATCAATCCATTTCACTATAAATTCGTGTAATAAGAATATGGAGGGATCGATTACCATATTTGGGGACAAAGGGACTGTGAAGGTTGGCGGGCAGTTTTTAAACGAATTGGAATATCAGGAAATCTCTGACTTCACTATTGAAGGTTTACCCGAGGGAAATCCGCCGAACCAGTATGGCACCTATGTCGGATCCATGTCTAATCACGATAAAGTATATGAAAATGTTGTCGATGTACTTCAAGGCGGCGGTGTAATTGGCACCGTTGGCATTGAAGGACTAAAAACTGTTGAAATCATTGATAAAATCTATAGAGCAGCGCAGAGATAAATCACTTGTTCCTTCGATCTGATAATCGCTGTAATTTTGAGGTAAAAATATGATTTGTGTTCTTACATATGACAATCCACATAGAAAAACCCATGACTTCCTTTTTCGTTTAAAAGCATTGGGCTACAATGACATTATGGTTGTGGGTAAACCGTGGGTGGAGATGAAGAGGAGCTACACACCACTGCTCCCACATCGTCCACCAGTTTACATACATACTCCCATGAGTGAGTTCTGCGAACGTCTTGGATTTAACTACCATGTTGTTTCGTATGAGGATTTACCAGAATTTGTGAACGAAAAGGGAATAGAATTGGTGTTGGTCGCATGCGCAGGAATATTGCCAGCGGAAGTTGTTAATTCTTCTACATTTGTCAACTCCCATCCCGGATTTCTGCCGTATGTCCGCGGGTTGGATTCCTTTAAATGGGCAATATACCGCGGTGAAAAGATTGGTGTCACACTGCATATCACGTCACCCGAAGCGGATGCTGGCTGGCTACTGAAACAAGAGTTGGTTGATATTTATCCCTGGGACACTTTTCACAGCCTCGCATACCGTCAATTTGAACTTGAGACGAATATGCTGATTGATGCAATCCCGATGTATGAACAAGGGATTCTGAGCGATCGCTCCAAGCTTCAAGTTTTATCTACCGACGTATCTGAAGTACATAAACGTATGCCGCACCGTTTTGAAGTTCGACTACTTGACAGATTGAATAAAATAGTTAATGAAATCCCAATTGATTAATAAGGGTATCTTAAATCATGAATATCCCGTTTGTTGATTTATACGCTCAATATAAAACCTTGAAGAACCCCATTGATCAAGCGATTCAGGGAGTGCTGGATAACACCGCTTTTATCGGGGGGGCCGCTGTACGTGAATTTGAGACTTCTTTCGCGGAGAAGGTCGGTGCGAAACATTGCATTGGTGTGGGCAATGGCACTGATGCGATTCAGATTGTCTTGAAAATGCTGGGTATTGGTCATGGCGATGAAGTTATCACAACTGCGACAAGCTGGATTGCAACTTCCGAAATGGTAACCATCACCGGCGCAAAGCCGGTGTTCGTCGACATTGAACCGGATTTTTACTGTATCGATAGCAACAAATTAGAAGCTGCGATCACACCAAAGACTCGTGCGATTATACCAGTTCATCTGTACGGTCAGATTGCGAATATGGGCGAAATCCTTACAATCGCAAAGAAACACAATTTGTATGTTATTGAAGATTGTGCACAATCACATCTTTCTGAATGGCAGGGCAGAAAAGCGGGGACAATGGGCATCGCCGGGACATTCAGCTTTTATCCCGGAAAAAACCTCGGCGCCTATGGCGATGCGGGGTGTATTGTTACCGACGATGACGAGTTGGCATCAAAATGCAGACAGTACTCCAACCATGGTCAGCTAACCAAAAATACTCACCTGATGGAGGGGATTAACAGCCGTCTGGATGGCATACAGGCTGCAATTTTGAATGTTAAGCTCCCTCACTTGGAGCAATGGTGTTCGGCGAGAGGTGCAGTAGCCGCAAAGTACTCAGAGTTGTTGGCTGGCATTAATGAGATTGAATTACCGAAAATCCGCGAAAATTCAAGACATACATTCCATATTTATGCGATACGAACCAGAAGACGTGATGAATTGATCGCAGCACTGGATGAAGCTGGAATCAGCTCCGGGGTACACTATCCACATGCACTGCCGACCATGCCAGCTTATGAGTACCTCAATCTTGATTTAGAGGACTATCAGAAAGCGATCCATCATTCTCAGAGTGAACTGTCTCTGCCAATTTATCCTGAGATGACGGATGAGATGATTGAGTATGTTGCTGAAACGATACGAGGCTTTTTTAAAGAGTGAACAAGCAAACTTATTCCTGCATATATAGAAATAATATCTAAAACAATTCCTTTGACCGTATTGTCAATGAGTTTATTCTATAGCACGATCATGGAGTGCCTGAGCGTTAGAATGACCAACGCGTCAGTCCAGCATGCTTTTAGCTGGAATCCAGGAAGGTATTGTTATTATTGTATTCAGACTGACTATGAAGTACACACCCAATCGAGAATCCACTCCAGCGGAGTGGGATTTAGGTAGCCCCCAGTGGAACGAAGAGGAACTGAGGGGAAAAGTATTCCACACCACACATGTCAGCCCTGAAGGGGCGAAACTACTGTTTTATTGATCAGTCTGTGAAGCGCGCACTTAATTGATTATTAGATAACAAAGAACCTGTTCACTTCATGATTGATATCGAAATAGTTTTCCCTACCGGATAGGATTCCGAAACGAGAAAATATCTTCCTGCTGGAAGTTGAGTTTTTAACTTTCTGGATAAAATTGCTTTATCGTGAATAGATGTTGTTTCATACTCCTGAATAAATCGTCCAAGTATATCATAAATGCGATAATTTATTGGCTCAGACTGCACATCAACTTTATCCTCTTTAACTGGTAAAAATTTTCCATCCTGATTCAAGAAAAGTGATGTTTCGAGTTGGTTTTGTTCATTGTGTGCAGGCAAGAGCTGCATTCGATAAATACCACGGTAATGATCTGGCTCCCGTTCATCTTCACCCAGGAAAATAAGATCAACCTGCGGACGTGTGGGGTGAGGTAAAAGTGTAAGATCATCTACCAGGTGGATGCCCTCATTTTCAATCTCCAGGGATTGAATGGGAAGCATGGTGGAGAGGTCTCCATTGTGAAGGCGTGTGTAGCTGATGCCATCATCTTCCTCATTGTTTCTGAACACTACATGAACATTCCCGAAAGCATCTTCGGTTAATGCAAAATCTCCTACTACCTCGCTGACAATTGTACTGTTATAGGTTCCATCATTCTTCAATGCGGTTAGTTGAACGGCTGTTGGTCCGAACGTCACATATTTAGATATAAAATAGATGTTTCCTTGAGTATCAACTACTGGTGAGATGGCAGGACCCAATTGAAGATCAGCGATTGAATCTGATTCAAGTGTCATCAATTGAGGTTCATGCAATATTTCACAAGATAAACTCAGTTTAGTATAGAAATGGTGGCTACTTACCACACCATTATAAAGATGAAACGGTACATCAAGAATTGCATGAATAATATCATCTTTGATCGTTCCAGCGATATCACGGATACCTCTATATCCTCCAATGATATCCTGATCAAATTCAATTGCAACTGAATCTAATATTGTTTCGAAATCTTCTGAATAGTGACGGTATCGAGCGTAATACTGATCTCCAAATTCAAAGGGTTCGGGACGATCGGGGGCGATATAGATAAATCCTCCATCAGGGTGATGAGTAAGAATATAGTTATCACCGAACTTATTTCTTTCAAGCTCAACTGCAGTGAACCCATCCCCAACAGGTTGATCACCATCCTGATTAAACTTTATCGCAGTCCTGCTACCATGCATTCTACCTTCGATTATCAGCCAGATATAATTATTACTATCTACAAAATGCCTGACTTCATTAACTTGCCATTCATGTTGTTGAGTTCTCCTGCTATGATAAATAGTACCATTTGAATCTATTTTGTAAAACATGAAGTGTGGATCTGTCCATCGCGTTCTCCCTGAGATGATTTGGATGTTCTCTGCATCTATTGTTCGTGCATGTACTGCACCATACCATGGATATACCAACTCCTGAATCTGTTGTAACGGTGTCCACTCATCTGCGTACGCCGGTACAAGATCACCACCCGGATGGTCTTCGTCGGCGTAGATGTTTAAGTAGCAGACAAGCAAGGAAAATGCAAGTATGAGTGGGTGAAGTCTTCTGAAAATGGACATGGATTTCTCTCCCCTGTTATGGGGTGGTTGGCGGGGATGTTCTACGTTTTAAGATAAGGAATAGAACCAGGCAGGGAAAGGGTTTGCTCGTGGATCAATACACATGGAAGATTGGCACAGAAATCAATATTCCGCCCTTACCGGGCTTTTGGGTATGAATACTATTTATTTCCCGTTTCTTACGCTACGCTCTATGCACATTTCGCCTCTACCGAGGCTTTGAACAAGATGGCCCGATGCTCTGCGTCGGGTCTAAAGAACAGGTTCGATTTTACAGTTATACGATAATTATCCACAACATCTTCGGATGTTGCGGAACTGCGTTTGTGCCAAACAGGAGTTTGGCGCTCCATTCAGATGGCCCGATGCTCTGCGTCGGGTCTAAGAAACAAGTTCTATTTTACAGTTGAGCGATAATTACCCTCAACATCTGCGGATGTTGCGGAACGTCCGATGGAGGGGAGGTAGGTTTTTCTGCTCCCCCTGTTCCTCTTCGTTCCACCGGGGGCTACGCAAATCTCACCACGCTGTGGTGAACTTCTGGGAAAACGTTCAAATATGAATCAGCGATTGGCCCTGGATTTATCCAGGGTTTAATAGAACGAACGCTGGAAGTATTCTGGATCCCGGCCCAGCTCATCACCGGGATGACACAAGAATAGAACGATCGCAGGATATATTCAATTATGAATCAGCGATTGGCCCTGGATTTATCCAGGGTTTAATAGAACGAACGCTGGAAGTATTCTGGATCCCGGCTCAACTCATCACCGGGATGGCACAAGAATAGAACGATCGCAGGATTTATTAGACTTGGGATAAATCCCAAGCCAATAACCACTGCCATTCTGGTATGACGCAAGGCTACTGGATCCCGGCTCAACTCATCACCGGGATGGCACAAGAATAGAACGATCGCAGGATATATTAATCTTGGGATAAATCCCAAGCCAAAAACCACTGCCATTCTGGAAAATAGCACTCCAAAACCGGATTGCTCGTATTTACATGAGAGCTTCACTGCGTTCGCAATGACTGATATTCATAACAAACTGTTATACCCCCAATAAAACAGCGTATAACTTGAAAATTCTCAATCAATAAGGTCTTTTGTAAAATGGTGTCTCTACAACCTCAGCCGGAAGTCTTTTGCCGCGAATCTCCAACTCAAAATGTGTACCAACCGGAGTATATTCCTTTTCCAAATATGCCATACCAATCCCTTTGTCCAGGTTGGGTGACCAGCAACCGCTTGTGACAGTACCGATCTGTTCATCGCCCTGATGGCAGGTATAACTATGACGTGGTATCGCTTTCCCTTCAACTTCAAAGCCGATAAGTTTTCGAGTGATACCCTTTGCTTTTACATCGAGAACAGCCTGCCTGCCAATAAATTCACCTTTATTGACCTTGGTGATCCAACCCAGTCCAGCTTCGATGGGATTCGTAGTGCTATCAATGTCATTGCCATATAGCGCAAACTTCATTTCAAGCCTGAGTGTATCACGTGCACCCAACCCAACCGGTTCAATTTTGTATTTTTTCCCGGCATCCATAATTGCATCCCAGAGATCGTAGGCGTATTCGTTACGTGCATAGATTTCAAATCCTTCCTCGCCAGTGTAGCCGGTACGACTGATGATACAGGGGGAACCATCTACCTCTCCCTCACGGAACCAGTAGAACTTGATTTCATCGGTGTCGATATTTGAAAGTTTTTTGATTAATTCAGGGCCATTTCGTCCCTGAATAGCGAGTAGAGTATAATCATCGCTGTGATCTTCCAGTTTCACATTCTGGGGTGTGTGTTCTTTCAGCCAGTTAAAATCTTTTTCGCGATTGGATGCATTCACCACCAGCATGAATTTATCTTGAAAACGATAGACGATCAGATCGTCAATAATACCACCATCTGGCAGTAACATAGCTGAGTACTGGGCTTGATTGATGCTAAGTTTGCCGACATTGTTTACCGTCATTTTGTTTACGAAATCAGCTGCTCCATCGCCACTTACAAAAAATTCGCCCATGTGTGAAACATCAAAAATCCCGACAGTATCTCTCACGCGTTTATGTTCTGCTGTAATGCTTTTATATTGAATGGGCATGATAAATCCTGCAAACGGCACCATTTTGGCACCCACTGCAACATGACGGTCATACAACGCTGTTTTTGCACCTTCCATTGGTCTCCTCCTCGCTTCACATGGCACTGGGTACATTTTAGTTAATGCCATTGACAAAATTTATCGAACCGATTTTACACTCGGTCCAAGAGTTTTTTTACTTTACGAATGATGTTGTTATGGCGCAAACCGAAAGCGTCCAACAACTCTTCAGGTTTGCCACTCCTCCCATACCTGTCCATCACCGCCACATATTCCATGGGGACAGGGTAATGCTGGCATACAACCTGTGAGACAGCCGACCCAAGTCCGCCGTATATCTGGTGTTCCTCCGCTGTAACTATCGCACCAGTCTCCTCGGCTGCCATAATAATGGCATCTTCATCCAGAGGTTTTAATGTATGCATATTTAAAACGCGAAGCGTAATCCCCTCCTCAAGCAGGAGATCATGAGCAATCAATGCTTCACTCACCATCTGTCCATAAGCGATACAGGTTGCATCATCACCCTCTGCCATCACTTGAGCTTTACCTATCTCGAAGGAATCCGCAGGATTTGTGACAACTGGTACCTTCTCTCTTCCAAATCGTATGTAACAGGGACCATTTATCTCATGAACTGCAATCGTTGCCAGTCTGGTTTGGTCGTAATCGGCGGGTGCAATGACCGTGAAGTTCGGGAGGGCACGAAGAATGGCGATATCTTCCATCATCTGGTGGGTAGCGCCATCTGGACCAACACTGATCCCTGAATGGGCACCACCAATTTTAATATTACAGGGTGTATAACCGGAGGTTACACGAAGTTGATCGACCACACGACCGACACCAAAGGCACTGTAAGTAGCATAGTAGGGCACTTTTCCAACCAGACTCATTCCCGCAGCAACATTCGCCATATTCTGTTCTGCGATTCCCATTTGAAAAAATCGGTCAGGAAACTTTTCCTTGAAAAAATTTACATTCGTTGATCCTGTCAGATCGCCCACCAGCACAACAACATCTTCAAAAGTCATACCGACATCAACTAGACCATGCCCCCAACCCTCACGTGTGGTTTTCCACTCAAATTCAGGTGTCATGGTCGGCTCCCTTCGCTTTCAGCAAGGCGTTTATACCAGGTATCATAGTCTGTACCCAGTTCCTCTAAAGCAATTTTTGCTTCGTCATGCGAGGGAGGATTTCCATGCCAGGCAGCTTTGTCTTCCATGAAAGATACACCTTTTCCCATGACTGTCCGCGCCAGGATAACTGAGGGTTTGCCGGGGGTGTTTTCAGCCTCATCGAATGCTGCGAGAATGGCTTGTATATCATGACCGTCAACATCGATCACATGCCAGTTGAATGCCCTGTATTTATCCGCCAACGGCTCAACATTCATTACATCAACAGTGTCGCCGTCAATCTGCTTGCGGTTTACATCTATGATAGCAGTCAGATTATCAAGTTTGTAATGCCCCGCACTCATTGCAGCTTCCCAGATTGAGCCTTCCTGCTGCTCACCGTCTCCCATGATACACCAGCAGTGTCTGGGATTTTTATCCAACTTCGACGCCAGAGCGACTCCGATAGCTATCGAGAGTCCCTGACCAATAGAACCAGCTGAAACCTCGATTCCGGGAGTATCATGTGCGGATGGGTGTCCCTGGAGGTGTCCATTAAATTGTCGGAATCCTAGCAAATCTTTAAGCGGAAAATAACCACGTTCTGCCATCACAGAATAGATCACCGGTGTTACATGACCGATGGAAAAATTCCAGAAATCGCGCTTTTCCCACATCGGTTCCCGTGGTTCAACCCGCAAACGGTTAAAGAAGAGTGCGGTGGCAAAATCTGTACAAGATAAAGATCCGCCAGAGTGACCACTGCCTGCATTCGCCAGCAGGGTGATGATATCCCTTCTGACGTCCAGTGCTTTTTCCTGCAGTTGATTCGCGTTCCAACCTAAACGAGGCATCAGGCTCCCCCTTACATTGACATTGTAAATCGGGTCCTACCAGGTAGTTTGAATTATTTAGCTGTGGGCGATTGTTTCAGCAATTCTTTAATGATTGCATCGGTATCAACACCATCCGCCTCGGCACGGAAGGTTCTCACCAACCTGTGCCTAAGCACTGGAAGAGTAATCGCGCGTACATCCTCAACTTCCGGTGTGGGACGTCCATCCATAACTGCTTTTGCTTTTGCGCCGAGGATCAAGTATTGGCCAGCACGAGGACCTGCACCCCAACGAACCCAGTCTTTTATGAACTTCGGCGCGTCTGTCTGGTCAGCACGAGTTTGACGTACGAGTTTGACGGCATATTCAACTACATTTCTTGCCACCGGAACTCGTCTCACCAGGTTCTGCAGCTCAATGATTTCCGCTCCACTCATGAATTTTTGAAGAGTTTCAGGGGAACCGGAGGTTGTATTCTCAACGATCTCTATTTCCTGCTCAAGAGTGGGGTATTCCACCAGGATGTTGAACATGAAACGATCCAATTGTGCTTCTGGAAGTGGATAGGTACCTTCCTGTTCAATGGGATTTTGAGTAGCGAGTACGAAGAAGGGCTCTTCGAGACTGATAGTCTCACCAGCAGCACTAACCTCATGCTCCTGCATTGCCTGTAAAAGTGCTGCCTGGGTTTTCGGAGGAGTACGATTTACCTCATCCGCCAGAACAACTTGTGAAAACAGAGGGCCACGGATGAATCGAAATTCCTTTTTTCCTGTTGAGCGATTCTCTTCGATTATCTCAGTGCCGGTGATATCAGACGGCATCAGATCGGGAGTAAATTGAATACGGTTAAAGGATAGATCCAGAGCATCCGAAAGTGTACGAATTAGAAGAGTTTTTGCCAGCCCTGGAACACCGACCAACAGCACATGCCCACGTGAGAAAAGACTGATCAACAGGTGTTCGATCACATCTTCCTGACCGATGATTATTTTTCCGATCTCACGTTTTAAGGTAGTTCTAGCGTTGGCGATTTTTTCCACTACTGCCAGATCATCCATCTTTGCATTATTTGCAGACATATTTGCCTTTCCATACAGTAGCCCATCCATGCAGGCATGTTCATTTTTCAGGAGCGGTAAGGTACAACGAACACCCGATCCCCTCCAAACATTATAATAATTCAGTTTCGCAAAATTCCTTCCTGAACCTTATAAACTACTTGATAATCGGGAGATTCGTTTCAAGAGGACGACTATTATTGGAGGAGAATAACCTTTTGCAGGCTCTGTTCGTTCTTGTAATGCATCTTCACTATATAAACCCCTGAACTAAAATTGGATTGACCGGAGTTGTGCATATTATAAGTAAAGTGATTATGCCCTGCCTTCGAGTAAAGTGTTGTCTCATACACAACCTGCCCAAGCGTGTTGTATATAACCAGAATTACATTTCCACTTTCTGGCAGGGAAAAGGGGAGAGTAAATGAGGGGTTGAATGGGTTCGGGTATGCCTTTCCCACATTGAAAGTATATGGAATTGTCACGCTCGCAACATCGATAGCTATCTGAGCCCAGGGTGCATGGTCATAAGCAGCATCTGAGAAAATCACATTATCGATCTCATCGCCAGAAGCATCTAACAGACGCAGGGAAATAGAGTTGCCCCTGGTAAATCCAGAAAGTCCCCTCTCCCAATCAGCCTCCCAGGCAATGACAGGTGAATTTTCCAAATCATCAATAATTACGGATTTACCTACCAGGATACGTCCATCATATAGTTCGATAATGGCGGGATTTAGGGCTTTTACCTCTTGACTCATTGTAAATAATACAAGAAATGGCAAGCCGGTTGGTAGAGGTGCATCCACAGTCCGGGGCAGCTCCAACTGACCTGTTGTGCTATATTGGTCGGGATTTTCTTTGGAGTCCAATGCTTTGTAATTTTGATTTCCTACACCAAAAACTATCTGTTCTTCAAACGGATACTGGAAAACCACATCATCCTCGAAGAACACTTTATAGCCTTCCCCTGGAAGCATATCACCCATGGTGTTGAGCCCCACAGGTGGCACCCAGAAACGTCCATCATCAGCGATAATAATCTGAAGCTCCTCCTCAATGGCGTCAAGCGCGACCTCTACATTCATTGGTAGCGATTTCGGGTAACTCAACCATTTCCAGGAACCGCCACTCAGATTGTATTCTACCGTAGAATCTGCGGGCAGACCTCGGACGATCAGAGTTTCCGCCTCAGTTGAATACAAGTAGTAGCCTTGATCAATCGAAATATCACCGATGGTATTCAGGTTGGGAGGTATAAAGAGGTGACCATTATTCTCATAAACTATTCTCAGTGATTCAAGTTGACCAAAAACCTGCCTTGCATCGGGATTGAAAGGAGTCATATACATCGAAATCAACTCGAAATAATCGGGAGTCAGCGGAATTCGCTGTGGAATATGTTCAACATTGATAATTGCTACTCGTTGTTCACTCCACAGATCATCTGAATCCTGAATTCGCATAATGACCAGGTGGCGTCCGAGTGGTAAATCTGCAGTAGGAATTTCCATTGACTGGAAAGTTTCGCTGCTGTCATTGATTTCACCGTCAATAGCCTGAAGCGGGATACCATTGCCAAACCCCGGATCGTTATCGATATAATATTCGGCTGCGATCAGATTTACATCACGATTTGGCTTTGCGATATTCAACAATCTGCTTCTACTTTCTCCCCAACTCAGTTCGCCAGTATGATCCTCTTTCTGAAATCGAACATAAACTGAATGTGTCCCTGTACTCAGTTCATCAGTTGGAATATCTTCAAGCAAGGCTGTTTCCAGCGAATCTCCAAAATCTCCGGTAAGCGGGATTGCATTTCCTACTCCTGGATCATCATCGATAAACATCTCAGCAGCGACAATGTTGGCATGATCCAATGGGCTCGCAATATTCAACAATTTACCGACAGGTTCACCCCATTGTGTTCTGTTTTCTTCAGTATCCAGAAGTTGAAATCTGGTGTAAACTGTATGTGTTCCGGTTGCCAATTCCTCACTGTCGATATTTCCAACGAGTACTTCTACTTCCTGCTGATTAAATTCTCCCTCTAGAGCAACACCATTTCCTTCACCGGGATCGTCATCGATAAAATATTCCGCTGCACCAACAACAAAGCGATTCTCGGGGCTACTCACATTAAGGAGTATTCCCTGTGGAGATCCCCAGCTTGTCTCATTCGCGATATTGTCAAATCGTTGAAATCGTACGTAAACAGTATGTGTACCAGTTTCAAGCGCTGAAGTCTCAATATTTTCCAGAATCGCCTCAACGGTGGAGTTGTTGAACGCTCCTTCTAATGGGATTCCATTGCCTTCGCCAGGGTCTGAGTCGATAAAATATTCTGCCGCTGAGATTTCCTGTCCATCAGACGGAAGTGCTACATGAAACAGGTAGCCAGTAGTTTCTCCCCAGTTGAATACTTCGGTAACTGTATCCTGTTGAGCAAATCGCACATAAATTGTATGCATCCCAGGGGTTAAGTCGGCTGTTTCGATGTTCTGGATTTCGATAGAAGCGGTGGAATCGCCATACTCACCCTCAATAGCGACACCATTCCCAATGCCCGGATCAACATCGATGAAATATTCAGCTCCGGTTATAATTCTGTCGATGGCGTACACTGGCAAAGCTGCGGAGTTGATCAGAACAGACACGATCAACAACACAAAAAATCTGGCGAGATATTCAGAATTATTTGAAAACAGCTTCATCATCTGGCTGGTGTTATCCTCTAAGCAATTTCAACTGATTGTGACATAGCTGGCTCTTTGCTATTCTATTTGGGTAGATATCAAATCAGATACTTTCCCATTGTCATTGCGAGGAACGAAGTGACGCGGCAATCTCATTCTGCCTAAAAGAGAGATTGCTTCACTGCGTTCGCAATGACATCCAAATCAGTCTTGGTCGTTTTTACCCACATGAAACAGCAAAGAACCACATCTCATTAGCAATTCCTAAATCAAGCAATTCATTCTGTCTAATGGACTGTACCTGTTGCTTCCAGATTAAAGGTTTCACCTTGCGGTACAGATGGTGGGTCGATTGTAATGCTAATTACACCCGGACCAATTCCACCCCAGGCATTGGGGCCACCAAAAACACCGATATCGTTACGTGTACCATTAGGGTCTTCGCGCAGTTCTCCAATTTCTCCGGCATTAATGCCGGTAGAAATAGCGAGCAGGTAGTAGTTAAATTCTGCAAGATCATCAAAAAACGGGTTCTGGTATTGGTTGTCGGGACCCATGGCAACATCGCCATAGATATTTCGATTGTTCAAGTAGAAAATATTGTAAGCGATGTTTCCGACAACATCACAATTACTTTCGTATAATGCATCATTGTTATCATAGAAGATATTGTTGAGAATGACAGGTGCCATATCATCATAGATGAAAGTTATCCCTTTGTCGTTATCGTGGAATATGTTGTTGCGAATTTGTCCGTTTGCCCACCAACTGAATAATCTAATTGCCTGAGTGTTATAGCGAAAAACATTATTTTCCGCAATGAAAACATCCTCATCGGAAAAAATCCCGTAATTACAGTTGTGGATGATGCAACCGATTATTGAAACATTTGCATTGCGGTTGTCCATATCAACACCAGTTCCCCCACCAGTAATGGAGAAGTTCTGTATTCTTGCATTTCCAGCACCTGCCAGAATACGAAAGCAGATATCGCCGTTGGAAACACGCGTGCTGTAACGATCATAACCGAGAATCACCATCTCCTGGCTTATGTCTACACGTTCAAAATAGGTGCCGGGCATTACGAGCACGGTATCAGTGGGATTTGCTTCATTGACACCTTCACGGATGGCATAAATTGGACCATTTATCTGATCAACCACAATGGTTTCTGCCAGGACAGGAAAAACCATCAACAGGAGAATCAGGATGCAAGGAAATAAAGTTCTTTTCATGGTAAACTCTTCAGTAAAGATAGAAGGCGAACTGTTTAATTTGGATAAGCAACAATATACTTAAGAACGTTCTTACTTTGCTTCCAAAGTGTTCAATAAACCTCTTAATTCAGAGACAATCCATCAGTCCTCTGGTCTCTCTATCTTTGAGTCTTTATATTCATGTAGACTTTGTACCATCCTTCACAAAAAAATGGGGGCTTGCCATGGAAAACTTGATTTATCTCGATAATGCTGCTACAGCTTGGCCGAAACCACCGCATGTTTATGATTTTATGACAGAGTTTTACCGCAATTCAGGAGTGAATCCAGGTCGGAGTGGATTCGATATGGCGATTTCAGCGGGCGATCTGGTTGAGAAAACACGTGAACGATTGATGAAGTTTTTTAATGGCGACTTGCCGGAACGAACCATATTCACCTACAACGCTACCGATGGATTGAACCTGATCATTAATGGCATCGTTGGAGCAGGTGACCATGTGATCACAACCATGCTCGAACACAATTCAGTCATTCGTCCACTGAATCATCTCAAAAGGGATCACAATGTAGAGGTTACTTACCTCCCATTTGACGAGGGTGGATTCGTTGATCCGCAGGATGTTGCTGGCGCTTTTCAACCGAACACAAAACTTGTGATCGTAAACCACGGCTCCAATGTGATCGGCTCCATTCAAGATGTGGAAGCGATTGGAAAGGTTGTTAAGGAAAAGGGTGCACTTTTCGCGATTGATGCTTCCCAGACCGCTGGTGTCATCCCTATAGACATGAAAAAAATGCATATAGATATCCTGGCAACCACCGGACACAAAGCGTTAATGGGGCCGACAGGTATTGGTGTTGTTATTGTAAGGGACGGGATTGACATCAATATCACCAGGGCAGGTGGCACAGGGGTACGTTCCGCCTATCCATATCACCTCGACGAGTATCCATACCGTTTAGAAGCCGGCACTCTTAATCTCATGGGAATAGCTGGCCTATGGGCGGGTCAGGATTGGATTGATGAGACAGGGATACTGAATATACGTGCTCATGAGATGAAACTCGCACAAAAACTGGTGGATGGCGCACGGTCGATTCAGGGTGTAACCCTGTATGGTGTGGATAGTCTGGAAAATCACCTGTCAACAATTTCGGTGAATGTAGATGGTGTGGAGGCGTTGAATAGCGGGATCATGCTAGATGTTGATCATTCCATTGCAGTTCGTACTGGATTACAATGCGCGCCACTGGTACATGAACATATCGGCACCACTGAATTACATGGGACAGTACGTTTTTCCATCGGTGCTTTCAATACAGAAGCGCATATTGACGCTGCCTTGAAGGGACTTGAAGCGGTTCAGTCGGTCGCTGCGAAGATTCGGTGAGAGACACAAGCTGTTGAACGATGTTAAACGCGCCATTGGGTCCGAAGCGCAACTACTTCCTGAATGCCAGCTAAAACCATGCTGGCATGACGCACGGTGCAACTAATTCCTCTAAGCCAGCTAGTGGTCTATCCCACATGATTTGAATTTTGGCATTGGACTTGTCCAATGTTTAATAGCTCTAGAAATGGAACTATTAGACCCTGGATAAATCCAGGGCCACCTGCTTTTCCAGATGAATCAATCTACTAGAACCAGGCTGGCATGACGATCATGGGATGAAGTTGGAAACCGGATTTTCGAACTCTCATAGCTTCCATTCCTTCATTTCATCATCAGTCAGTTCTTCTATCCCGATCAGCTCTGTTCTTACAGAACCAAGTAGTATCTTAAATTTTGAGATCAGAGGTATCGTCATATCGTCATTGGAATACCACCCTTCATATCCGCCGGTTAACCCGGAAATTCCAGAATAACGTAAGATCCCATCCAAATAAATTGAATCAGTCCACTGTTGACCGGCTAAATCCAGTGTCTTATCAGGTCCAATAACATTAATCACCGCTTTCTCATAACCGCCGGACACTTGAATTGCAAGCTCAGCACTCCGCCGTTCACGTACCAATTGCTGGGTTATCCACATGGCGGAGCTGGGATCAAAAGTGTTGTCTGGGGATATCTGTTTCAAAACATACCAACTACCATCCACATTCACCTCACGGTTGACCATCACTCCTTTGTCCCAGTCGGTCTCATAAACAGAAAAGTTACGGTATTCGTTCTCGTAATATTTCATCAGTATACGACTGCTACCGCCCATATCCTGCCTCATGTACACCTCAAATGTATCCTGAATGGTAAAAAAAGGCACCCCATTCGCGGTTCTGATGATATACTGCATACGCCAGGCTCTGTTGCTATCCGATTCACCTCTCATAACCTCGACGTCGAGGTATCCCAAGGTAAGTGGACCATATTTTACCTTGTATTTCAATCGTTTATTCAATGGAAGTGATACAGGTTCTTCGAAATTCTGCAACAACTCAGAAATATCTGAATGGTAGCTGGTAGTTCCATCAGTCAGGTCTGTTAGATAACTTTCCAATTCAGCAGCGTGTGGTCCGATCGGGTATAGATCAAGATATTTTTGAGAATAGATTGCGACAGAATCCTGCTGGTCAGACTGTTGAAAATGGTGAATCAGTTCGTAGAGTATTTCAGCATACGGAAATGAACTATAGGATGTACGTAACACCTCCTTCGCTTTCTCGTTCTGTCCCAATTGCATGTAAACGTATGCAAGTTCAACAGTTGCCCAGATATAGGTTGGTCTCTCTTTGATCGCATCTTTGAGATAGGCAATCGCCTCTTCCGGTTTTCCGATTAATCGCAAACATTTTCCAAGGTCGGTCTGACACTCGTAAAAACTCTTATCAATTTCCAGGGCTGCTACCAGATGATTAATCGCTTGCTCCAGTCTTCCCTGTTCGAGTTCAAGCTGTCCAAGTCGCCATAATACCCATTTATTTCGCGGGTTTTTCTGGTAAGCTCGGGTAAACCATTCCTCGCCTCGTGATCTCCCAACCTCCTGCTCCAACAGTCCACGATTGTATAGATATACATCATTGTCGGGATAAGCATTAATGAGTGAATCGAGTGCTTGAATGGCTTCGGGAAGATTGTTTTTTAGAAAGAGACTATCAGCTTTGGTGAGGATCAATTCACCACCTTCACCCTGAGCAGTTCGATCCAAAGCAAATGCTGAAGAAAATATAAAGAGCGGAAAGAGTACTATGAACATGAATAAAAATAGTGGAATCCAGGAATTTTTATGTCGCATCATCCATTCCCATAAATCAAATGCACCAGCCAAAGTGACAGACCTTCCCAGTAGGTGATGATCAAGAGCGCGACAATGAGGATTGCCAGGAAGGGAAGTGCTGCTCGGTAGAGACTTAAAACTGGTTTGCGAAACCGGAAGCTGGAAATGAAGAGGTTTAATCCTACAGGTGGTGTTGAGTAGCCGATCTCAAGGTTTGCCAGGAAAATGATGCCAAGGTGAATCGGATTGATCCCGAATTGTTGTGCAATCGGAAGAATCAATGGTACAACAACCACAATTGCACTGAAAATATCCATCAGTGCTCCAACCACCAGGAGAAAGAGGTTGAGAGCAATCAGAAATGCCCATTTCGAACTGATTGTCCCTCGTATGGCTTCGAATATGACAGCAGGGACCTCCGCGTCAATAAGATAATTCGTCAAACCAAGTGCCGAACCCAGTATCAAAAGTATCCCGCCGACAAGAATGGTAGATTCTTTGAGAATACCAGGCAGATCTCGCGTAAGATGAATATCACGATGGATCACTGTTTCCACGATCAAGATATACATTGCTGTTATTGCGGCGGCTTCAGTTACAGTGAAAAAGCCACCGTAAATTCCGACCAGTATTACCACTGGCAGTGGAAGTTCCCATGCAGCTTGCTTGATTGAACCGATTGCTTCCTTCATCTCGAACTTAAAGGTTGGAACCTTAGCCTTTTTTGCGATCCGAAAGCTGTAAAGCGATAGCGCCAGCACCAGAAGAATCCCGGGTAAAATCCCCGCCGCAAACAGTTGATCTACTGAGATAGACGCCACCATCGCATATAGAATGATCGGCAAACTGGGTGGAAAAAGTAATCCAAGACTTCCTGAGCTAGTCAATAAGCCAAGCGAGAAACGCTCTGGGTATTGGTCCTTGATCAGCACTGGAAAGAGTAACCCACCGAGTGCAACAATGGTTACACCGGAAGCACCTGTGAACGCCGTAAAAAATGAGCAGGTCAGCAATGCGACAATAGCAAGCCCGCCCGGCATCCAGCCAAAAAGTGCGTGGCTTACCGCAACCAGACGTTTTGGCGCACCCGATTCAGCGAGTAAATAGCCAGCCAGTGTAAACAGGGGAATAGCGACCAGGGTCGGCTGTGAAGTCATGCGATACATCTCAACAATCACAGCAACCATGTCTATTCCGGCACCAACAAAGGCTGCCAACGCGATTGCACCCAAAACAGAGAAAAGTGGAGCACCACATAAAGCGAGGATAAGGGCAATGATGATGATGAAAATGCTCACTGTTTCTCCTCGTCATCGAGAGATTCAATGGAATTAATGCTGGTTTCTGTCCTTATATCATTCTTTTCCATCGCAGCTAAGGAGAGATCATCAGAATCAGTGCCTAAGTAATTCAATTCTACATCACGATTCAGCAGAAGATTAAACAATACTTGTAAACCGATAAGCGCAAACCCGATCGGTAGAATCATTTGTGCATACCAGTTCGGCACGTCACCGTAAAACATTGTCCCAAATTCTTTTTCCACCGATACAAAAGTCCAGGAGGCTTTTACGAGGTAGTAGCAAACAACAATTGTAAACAAACTGGCAATTCCACGAAGATATTTACCGATAACTGGAGGGGTGAGTTTAGTGAGAACTTCGATATTAATCTGACGTCCACTTCGTGCAGCCAGAACGCCTCCCAGCATCCCAATCCAGAGTACCAGGTTTCGCAGGACAATATCCACCCAGGGGAGCCCGGTAGCAAAAAAATTACGCAGGATAACCTGAAGAAACGCCAGCAAAAGCATGGACAGCAAAATTAGAATCACTGACCATGTGACAATTTTTGCCAGTGTCGATTCAAAAACTTTTAAGCTGTTTTTTAATGCAATCACTTGGGAGAATTTTCCCTGAAAGTTGCCAGGACTTCTTCAACTTCCACCAATAGTTCAGCGGAATATAAACTGCCAGTCAAATCTCGTTTCACTCCTTCACCAATGGCTCGAAAGTTCTGCAACTCGTCCACTTCGGGTTTTTCCAGGACTGTAATTCCGCTTTTTATCATTTGACGAATTGCCTCTTCATTGTCCTTGCGAGATAATATAGTTAATTCACGTAGTTTCTCTCTGCTGATTTCGAGCAGCTTTGCTTGATGCTCTGGTGGGATTTTATCAAACTGGCTTTTTGTCATTAGAACTGCACCCATCGCATTGGTCAGGGGAAGGTCGAGCATATATTTTACTCGAGTGAACCACTGCAACCCAACTGCCGCATAAGGTGCACAGTATACCGCATCCAACATTCCGGTTTGCAGACCTGTCAAAACTTCCGTTACCGATAAGGGTAGGGGATTGATACCCATTTCTTCAAATAATTCCTTCGCCAACGGATCACCCTGCCACGTCCAGACCTTCTGACCCTGCACATCTTTTTTGCCACGAATGGGGGTATTGCTGAAAAGATAAACATATCCGACCTCAGTCCATCCCAGCAAAACATATCCCTTTTTTCTGAATTCACTGTCAAACCGTTCATACATAGCAGATGCAACCGCATCGATCTCATCTTTATTCGCAAAGAGAAATGGCAATTCCAACACACGTACCTCTGGAAGGATTTCACCGAGACCTGTGCCTGTGAATCCGGCAGAATGCAATTGTCCAAATCGCATCTTTCGTATCACATCAGGTTCATCACCTTGAACACCCCCAGCGTAAATACGAAAACCTACTTCACCGTTGGTTGCTTCCTGAACCTCCTTATCCAGATCACGCATAACATTTGTCCAGGTGGAACCATCCGGCGCAAGGGTCGCAAATTTGATCTCATACTTGGGCTTTGAGTGTCCTGCAAAGGGGAAAATGGGAAGAAGGAATAAGGCTGCCAGGAAGAGACGAAATATTCTGTTTAACATTGATGCTCTCAAGTGTAATAATTGGGTTAAAGCGAAAATTGGGTACTCATCATTCATGCAATTCTTTTTAAAGTGCTGTCATTGGTCTTGTCTAATGTCTGCTATCTCCATTGGTCGTGCGATTAGACTCTGAATAATCCCACGGCAAATCAGTTTTTTCCTCAAGGTTTTTACTGGTATTCTCCGCCTATCAACTACACCACCAGGTTGTGAACTTTGTTTCAATTTCTCAGGCAAGGCTCTTCTCCAAAAGTGTGTGCGTTTTATTCACAAGGCTGAAAAACAACAAGTTTTCGAGTATTTCGAGTATGTAGTAGTTCTTGCTAACATTTTCCGGGCTGCCTGTGTTCATAGTCCCGGCAGGAGCGACTGGTAAGTAAGGCGTAGGCGTAAGCAACGGGACAAAATATCCTCCCCCACTTTTTAGCCCTCATAAAAGGGCGACACATCAAACACTTGAACAGAGAATAACAATAGCAACAAGGAATAAGACGAACTGGTTACTCATTAGAGACCAGAAAAATATAGTTGTGACTAAGGGTTGAAAGCAAAACAAGAAATGAATGTACACGATAAATATGAGGATTTTATGAGGTATTCAGCTTACATTCAACTCAAGGTTCATATAACGTTCATTTGAAAAATCGATACGCTGCGGTTGCACCGGTGCACCGGTTGAATTGTGTGTAAGTATCAGGATCGGTTTGGTAGGGTCATCGGGATTGGATTGGGCAACAATTCCATGGTATCCGATATAATTCCCTGAGCTGTTTCCGGTGACACGTACACTCACCCCATTAGGATAAACTTGTACCACTTTCGCCAATGCTTTGGTAACATACGGGTTCCACGCCTTTCCGGCATCCCGTATGATCGCCGAAATCGCCTCGCTGGCAGTATACTTGGTGCCGTCATACTTACCAGTGATCAAATTGTCATAATGATTTGCAACGCCCAGTATTTCTGCATAACGATAGATATTTCCTGGTTCATGGCGCATATTAGGGATTGGTGACTGTCCAGTTCCTTTAAGTCCGAGGGGAAAACCAGTGCCATCTTGACGTTCATGGTGATGCAGTACAGTGTTGTGTTCACGAAATGCAGTTGGGTCATCGCTGCGAAGGATCAGCATGGAATAGGTGGGATGTTCACGCAGAATCATTCGTTGTTCTGAGCTTAGTTCTTTGTGTGTTTTATCCTTCATCTGAGGGAAAATCATCTTGCCAAGATCATGCAGCAATGCAGCGTTACCAAGATGTTTCATCTCACGTTGGTCGTATCGGAATTCCTGGCTGATTAACAGGGAGAGAAGGGTGACATCGAGTGCATGCTGATGTTCTTCTGCACTACCACTACGTGTCGGAAGAGCAGTAAACAGCGTCACGTTGTTTGTTACGATTTCATTGATAACATCACTTACAATTTTCCGGACCTTCGGGAGGATATTCAGTCCCTGGACTTTCTCACCATCTGATAACCTTTTCTTTATATTATCAGGTGCGAAGGTCTCAAAGGAGAGGTTATTCTTTATCTCTTCAAATGTTTCAGCTAATTTTTTGTCCGCAATTTGACGGATGGTATCGGAGATAACAGTTTCCGGTCTGATATCATCGGAAAGCTCATCCATGATATAAACGTAGGTGAATCCCTGTTGATGCAAACGATCAATCATCTCTTCATGTAATTCATAACCTGAGGCGAGCAGTAATTCTGCTCGATCATTAAAGAGAGATTTGCCGAGAACATCTCCAGGCTTTAGCTTCTTAACACTGGTAATACGCATGCGATTTCAAACTTCCTTCTAATCTCATTGCGTCAGGCAACAATAACATGTACCTCTTACAACTGGAAAATATAAACAAACCTGTAACAAAGATAAAGAGCATCATTTTCGAGCTGAAGTTTGGCAACAGCCGAAACTGACAGTTCTCATATTGCACAAATAAACACGAAATGATTATGACAGTCAAGTTTTATAACAAGTACCTTACGCTTTTGCGAAATGCAATTATTTTGATCCTTTGCTTAGGCTCGACAGCTTTTTCCATCGTTGATCCGCAAGGCTCACCCTGGACTCACGATATCGCGACCTGGAATCTTCAGGAATTTCCATTAGATGGAAACCGAACAGTCAACACCATGACCCTCTTGATTAGAGACCTGGAAATTGACCTTATCGCTGTGCAGGAGATTACCTCCGAAAATTCCTTTGAAACCCTTGCTGGAAATATAGATGGATGGGAAGGAGTGCTTTGTCCACAGGATAATGCCCTGCAACTCGGTATACTATATAATACAGAAACAGTGGCAATTGGTCCGGTATCTGCAATTTTCCAGGATGACTGGTATGAATTTCCACGTGCACCGATGATCGTTCCTGTCACAATGATGGAAATGGGTGATACATTACGTTTTACGCTCGTTGTAAATCACCTCAAAGCACTCGGAGGGCAGGAAAATATAGACCGTAGACGTGCCGCTTGCGAACTGCTGAAATCCTATATCGATTCTGTACGTCAAGGAGGTGGTGAAGAACGTTGGCTAATTTGTGGCGATTTGAATGACGAACTTGATGTCCCGGAGGAATGGAATTCCTTCAACGCCTTTCTGCACGATCCACAAGGCTACATCTTCCTGACAGAGGAGATCATGGACGATAGAAGACAGGCTTCTTATCCACGTTCCGGTTCTCTCATAGACCATCATCTTGTCACCACGCAACTTCGAAACGAGTATACAGGTGGAAGCATTCAAACACTGCGTCTCGGAGATGAATATCCGTTATATGAACAGTATGTTAGTGACCACCGTCCTGTACTTGTACGTTTTCCCGGAGCAGTTAATTCAGTCAACGATGAGTGGCGAAACTCTCTGCCGGCTGAGGTTAATTTATCAATCTATCCTCTTCCCTCCAATGGAATGGTGAATATTCAATTCAACCTCCCAAAAAATCGAACTGGAGGTCTGCTCAGAGTACGAAATGTGAATGGGCAAATAATTGATATTCTTCCTGTGGATGGTAATTTCGGTGTGAAAACCTGGGAAAATGAGAGCGTCGGTACTGGTATTTATTTTGTCGATTTGCAGGGGCTAAACAGTCAACCAGCTAAAATAATCCTTCTGAAATAAGGTGCGAGCTTAAACAATAGCTCCAACTTTTGGAGCGCCACACTCCAGTGTGGCATTTTGCTGTTTTGTCAATCCGGTGATGAGTTGAGCCCTATCCAGGAAGCACTTGCTCTTCGACATTCCAGCGTGGTATTAGCTTGCATCCAGGAAACCTGCGTCATTCCAGCGTGGTGTTAGCTGGAATCCAATAAATATTTGCCCCCGTATACCTCCATGTTACCCGTTCCATACGTCTAAAAATATTATCTTAGTTTGCAATTCATTGAACTTGTCGTTTTTATGGTAATATATTCCATTGCGGTCTTGAAAACCGAGTCGATGATATTCTCCTGAATAGCAAAAATACAAATGGTTGCCAAATAATTTATATTTTATTTTGGAATAGCTTGCTAAATCGGAGCACCATCATCTATCTTATGTTGTGATCGGCAATATTGATCTGCTGATATGAGCACACCCTTCTGTATGTTTCATCGAATACAGTCTGTAATCGTTTTATCCGGAAGTAAACGAGCATTCTGAAGAGCATGATGAGGAGAAGAGCCACTCTGATCTCTCAAAAAGCCGTTGCAATTGAAGCAATGGCATTCATGATGGCGACAGATTGTTGCCTGAAAACAGTAAGGGTTAATTA
>JAIOHU010000207.1 GCA_019912845.1 bacterium | reverse complement strand
GATGAAATATGGAGAACGCAGAAGTGCAAGCCAGTTGCTAAGCTTTATAAATTGTAGTCTAAAATCAATACCTTTCTGGATACCAGCTGACACAATGCTGGCATGACGCAGCGTGAAACTGTTTTCCTGGACAGCCTACTTCGCGGGAATGACGCGATCATTCAATACCTTTGTGAATTGTTATTACACTAAATCCCCAGCTTTTTCACCGGCTTGAAATGGGTCTTCACATATAAATTCAATTCACCAGATTTCAATTTGTACAATTGTGCAAGATCTTTGGCAGCAGCATCGCCAGAGCCGGCGTGTGGGATGAATCCCAGCTCCGCCTCCATCCCAGCGAGTGCCTGGTTAAAGTTGTTTCGTGCGAGAATGGATGCCGCTGCGACAGCTACATCCGACTCAGCACGTGGTTCCAGTAGCAGTTTCAAGCTGAAATCTTCTCCCAGCCAGCCACGCATTTTCCCCTCGTTCATAAACTTATCGATCACAACTCCTTCGACAGTTTTAAAACGTTCAGAGAGATTCTTGATAACCTGGGTGTGCGCCCACCCCATCACACCATTAATTCCGCCCTTATGGATAAGCGACGCTTGCATCTCATTGTAACGTTTTGGGTTGATACGGATGATCTCGACTCGCTGCTTGAATCGATCGTGAAGCGTTTGTGATAGCTCAGCAATACGTTTTGCACTCAGGTCTTTGCTGTCACGAAGGTTTAGTTTTTTCAATTCGGGGATGATACTCTCTTGCACGAAAAATCCGGCAACCACAAGGGGGCCGAATATATCCCCTTTGCCAGCTTCATCGGTGCCAATCCAGGAAACAAATTGATGATCAAGGTTTGATGTGACTGCGCCCTTTGATTGAGTCTTTTTTTCTATTGTACCCAGGATATCAGCCAGATTTTCCTGAAGAGCATTGGAGATAGCTTCATCCCCCTTCCTGTTCGGAACATAGGAGAAGCGTTTTTTCTTTGGGCTATAATAGAGATTGCCACCAGCCTGGTTTGACCCATCATTCAGCAGGATTTTTACGCCATAATCGATGGGATCAATATCAATCAGATAGAGGTCTGCCAGCTTCTTTTGAAACCGGGTGACAACATAGTCAAGTTCAGGGGATATTTTTTTCATGACGGAAGATGTGAAATCCGAGCGTCTCAGGCAAGTTAAACGGTACTCCGAAGCACCTTGTAATGGCTTTAAATTGAGGATGGAGATCACAATTTCTACAATCACGAAATTTCACATTTCCTTGAAAAACCTACACCTGAATTGTGAGATATAAGAATAACACCATAAGTTTCCCACGCTGGAGGCAGTTTCTCATCACAGGCTTGCATGATTTCCTGAGCCTCAATAACTTAGGCAATCCTAACATTCGGAAATGGCATTAGTCGAGTTTGTGCTGTAGTTCACATAAAAGAACGTCCAAAAAAACAACCAACGATCTGCAAATATTTGTCTCAGGAGGCGTATAAACTGCGCCCTTGTTGATCTGCAAAGAGGTTGTTTTAGGAAAAAAAGTTTCGTAGAGTATTCATCATTTTTAACTTCGATTTGCCTCACTCGATAAATATGCCGTTGATGTTGTCACGCGAAAGCGGATTGGCGAGAACCATACAACAGGGAAGCAACGTTGGCGCAAATTTTTTCCAAGCGGATGAACGGTCTGCTTTTAGCATTAGGAGCAGGGGGAGGACTAATCCTCGTCTTGGTTGTCGGTTTTTTCTGGTATTACGGCTCCCCTAAATTTACGGATGTTGGGTATCGTCCCAGCCAGCCTATTGATTACAGCCACAAATTGCATGCTGGCGATCTTGGGATGGACTGTCGATATTGCCATAGCCAGGTTGAGCAATCGCGTCACGCCAACCTTCCTGCGACCTCTGTCTGCATGAACTGCCATTCAATTGTTGGTACGGATAACGAGAAGCTCTTACCTCTGCGTGAGTCCTGGGCGAATCAGGAACCCATCGAATGGAACCGTGTCCACATGCTACCCGATTACGCCTATTTTGACCATAGCGCACATCTTCGTGCGGGGGTAAGTTGTCTGAGCTGTCATGGTAATGTAGCCGAGATGGAGGTGGTTTCTCAGAAGCAACCACTGAGCATGGGCTGGTGTCTTGATTGTCATCGTAATCCTGATCCTCATCTTCGACCACCGGAAGAAGTCACCAATATGTATTGGAAGCCACCGGCAGATTATGCTGAATTTGTGAAACGATTTAAAGAAGAGAAGAAAATCAATCCACCGGAGAATTGCAGCGCATGTCATCGATAAAAGAAAAGCAAGCGCTACAAGATAAAGAATACTGGCGCAGCCTGAATGAACTGGCAGATACCGACCGCTTCCGTGATTTCCTCGAGCATGAGTTTCCTGAAGGTGCGGATGAAGCGCCAGACTCAATGTCACGCCGTACCTTTGTGAAAATTATGGGTGCGTCGGTTGCGATGGCGACCCTTATCGGCTGTCGTAAGCCGATGGAGAAAATTGTACCCTACCTCTCCGCACCTGAAGAACGAGTTCTAGGCAAACCAGAGTATTACGCAACCACCATGCAGTTGGGCTTGAATGCTTACGGTCTGCTCGTCGAAAGCCATGAGGGTCGTCCCACGAAAGTTGAAGGAAACGACTTACACCGTTCAAACCGTGGTGGCACCAATACGTTCATGCAGGGCGCAATTCTCTCCCTTTATGATCCTGACCGTTCAAAATTTCATTTACATAATGGTGTCTCTAGTTCATGGGCTGAATTTGTCGAAGCCTGGCGCTCACTCTTTACAAGCTACTCTGAAAATGACGGTGAAGGATTGGCGGTGTTATCCGCTTCTCTGATCTCACCAACCATGAACCGTCTGCGAAAAGAATTCCTTAAGACTTTCCCGAAGGCAAAATGGGTGGCATACGATCCAGTACATGAGGAGAACCGTGTCAAGGGGTTGGAGATCGCTTACGGCGAAAAACTGCTGGGTGAAAATCACTTTGAGAAAGCCGATATCGTTCTTTCACTAGATTCTGACTTCATGCGAATGGAGTTGGATGATGTCAGTAATGCCAAAGGGTACGCCGAACGTCGCAGTGTGAAAACTTCGCATGACACAATGAACCGTCTCTATGTCGCTGAGGGAGTTTTCAGCCTGACAGGGACAAATGCTGACCACCGTCTGAAGATTCACAGCAGCGAGATAGGTGCATTTACGATTGCGGTTGCTCATGAATTGGGCAAACATGGAGTTGAAGTTCCCGGAGTCTCCGGTGTATCTGCAAACGCTTTTGAGTTCGATAAAAAGTGGATTTCTGCCCTGGCGAAGGATCTGGTAAAGCACAAAGGCAAAAGCCTTGTTGTTGCTGGTGCTCGTCAACCTGCGGAAGTTCATGCGTTAGTCGCTTCAATAAATGAAGCACTGGGAAATGCAGGACAAACGGTTTCCTACCATAAAGCTGATGACCTGACCCTATCCAACAGCGAAGATTTGAGCAGCCTGGTGGCAGATATGAAGAGCGGAAAAGTGGAAACACTGGCACTCTTCGGCACCAATCCACTCTACGATACCCCCCGAAAGTTGGACTTTAAATCTGCGCTGAAAAAAGTAAAAAATAGCATATCCTTTAATGATTTTGCGGATGAATCTGCCAGTGAGTGCAACTGGCATGTTCCCCGTGCCCATTTTATGGAAAGCTGGGGAGATGCAAGGGCTATTGATGGGTCTCTCAGTATTGTACAACCATTGATTCGACCGCTCTATAGCGGACACATGGATGTAGAATTTGCAAAACTGCTTGCCAGTGGTGAGGATGTACGTGGGTATGACATAGTTCGGGAATCCTGGACGAACATTCTGAACGTCGATATGCTTGGTACAGAATGGGATCGCACCCTTCATGATGGTGTCCTGATCAACAGTGGCAGCAGTGGCAGCTCACCTCGTCTGAATGCTGGCGGGATCCGTTCCTCACTCAATTCACTTATAAAAGTTGCGGCAGTGAGCAGGGATAGCATGGAAGTTGTCTTCTACCCCTCTTACAGCACCTTCGATGGACGATATGCAAATGTTGGGTGGCTGCAGGAGCTGCCTGATCCAGTCACTAAGGTGGTCTGGGATAATCCGGTGGTGATGTCGCCTGAGACTGCTAAGCATTTCAAGGTCGGCATCGGCGATATGGTCGAGATAGAATTTCAGGGCAACAAACTTCCGATCCCTGTTTATGTAATGCCTGGCTGGATTGACAATTGCCTCGGTCTGGAGCTTGGTTATGCACGTCAGGCGAAGATGCGTGTCGGGGGTGATGTAGGGTTTAATACATATTTGCTTCGTGACAGCAATGTCTCATTCATAGGCACAGGGGCGAAGATACGGAAGATCGGTGGCAGTTATTTGATCGCACAAACGCAGGAACATGGTGCGATGGAAGGCAGACCGATCCTGCGTGAGGCAACTCTTGAGGAATACAGTCACGGACCGCATTTCTTCCCGAAAGAGACGATCCCACCGCATAAAAATTCCCTATGGGAAGACCATAAGTATGATACTGGTTATCAATGGGGAATGACCATAGACTTGAACTCATGTATCGGCTGTAATGCATGTGCTGTTGCCTGCATGAGCGAGAATAATATCCCATTGGTTGGAAAAGAGCAGGTTGCGAACGGTCGCGAGATGAACTGGATTCGCATTGATCGTTATTTTGTAAGTGATGTCGAGCATCCAAAAGTTGCTCATCAACCTGTCCCCTGTATGCACTGTGAAATGGCACCCTGTGAACAGGTTTGTCCTGTGGCAGCTACTGTGCATGACGCTGAAGGTCTAAATGTGATGACCTACAACCGCTGCATCGGGACACGTTACTGTTCAAACAACTGCCCTTATAAAGTGCGACGATTTAATTTCTTCAATTACACCAAAGAGACCCCGGAGATTGTCAAAATGGCGATGAACCCGGAGGTAACTGTACGTTCACGTGGTGTCATGGAGAAATGTTCATATTGTAATCAACGGATCAACCGTGCACGTCAGGAAGCGAAGCAAGAGGGACGTGAGATTCGTGATGGTGATGTTATCACTGCCTGTCAGCAGGGATGTCCCACGAATGCGATTTCCTTTGGTAATATAAATGACCCTCACAGTGAAATCAGTCAGATGAAAAGCAGTGACCGAAATTACTCGTTGTTGGGTGAATTGAACACACGCCCACGAACAACATACCTGGCGAAATTGCGGAATCCGAACCCTGAGATCGAACCACCTCAGGATCGTATGCCGAAGGAAGAACATAACGGTACACATGGTAGTAACGGACACAATGGTGCAGGTGGGCATCACTAAACTCGATTATAAAAGACGTATTCAATTAATAAATGGACTCAGTTGAACGTGAGTGCAGCAAACGAACAAACACAAGTCTACCAGTTTCCTGAAGACGAACCACTGATACTTGGCAATCCAACATTCAAGGATGTGACCAATAGAGTGCTTGGTGTCCTGGAAGCCAAAGCTCCTCGTGGCTGGTGGCTATCCCTGTTTGCCGCAGCATCTCTGGCGGCTGTTCTCTTCGGGATGATTGGCTGGCTGTTCTGGGAAGGTATCGGTGTCTGGGGGGTGAATGTCCCGGTCGGTTGGGGATGGGCAATCGTCAACTTTGTCTTCTGGGTCGGTATTGGACACGCTGGAACACTGATTTCCGCGATTTTATTTCTGTTACGGCAGAAGTGGCGTACATCAATTAACCGTTTTGCCGAGGCAATGACGCTTTTTGCAGTTATTTGTGCGTTGGTTTTTCCGGGAATCCACGTCGGACGTGTCTGGGCTGTCTATTGGATGTTCCCACTTCCCAACCAGATGGCAATGTGGCCAAATTTCCGTAGTCCATTGCTTTGGGATGTTTTTGCGGTGTCAACCTATTTTACCTGCTCATTATTATTCTGGTATGTAGGACTGGTGCCTGATCTCGCTACCATGCGTGACCGTGCAACATCTACGATCCGCAAAAAGATTTTCGGTTTGCTTTCGCTTGGATGGCGTGGCGGCAACCGTCAATGGAAACATTACGAAGTCGCTTATCTGCTGCTGGCAGGTATTTCCACTCCATTAGTGCTTTCAGTGCATAGTGTTGTTTCCACAGACTTTGCAACCAGTGTTATTCCTGGATGGCACACAACTATTTTCCCGCCATATTTTGTTGCGGGTGCGATTTTCTCCGGCTTTGCCATGGTGATGACCCTCGCGATTATCACACGTAAAGTATATGGTCTCGAAGATTATATCACCGACAACCACATGGAGAAGATGGTCAAGATCATGATGCTTACTGGCATGATGGTCGGGTTAGCGTATGGAACAGAATTTTTCATCGCCTGGTACAGCGGAAATCCATACGAAGCCTTCGCATTACACAATCGAGCGTTTGGTCCCTATGCCTGGGCTTACTGGATCATGGTTTCCTGTAATGTGATCTTACCGCAGTTGTTCTGGATAAAGAAACTGAGACGAAATATTCCTGTGCTATTTGTTGGTTCACTACTGGTAAATGTTGGCATGTGGTTTGAACGTTTCGTGATTGTTGTTACTTCATTGCATCGTGATTATCTCCCTGCAAACTGGGATTATTATAAACCGACAATCTTTGATATAGGTACTTTTGTTGGTTCATTTGGTCTTTTCCTTACGCTTTTCCTTCTTTTCATTCGCTTCCTGCCGATGATTGCGATTTCGGAAGTGAAGAATGTTCTGCCAGCGGCTGACCCTCACAATTACGAAGGACATCATGGATCAGAGGAGAAGCATGCATCCGGTGACCTCGGAATGGAGGGGGCAAAATCATGAGTGATGCAACAGTGAAGGGTAAAATTGTAGGTGCGCTGGCAAGATTTGATGATCCAGCCAAATTGCTGACCGCTGCGGAACATGTTCGTGATGCCGGTTACCGTGATTTTGACTGTCACAGTCCCTTCCCTATTCATGGAATGGATGATGCGATGGGTGAAAAACGTTCCATGTTACCCTGGATTGTCGCTGGAATGGCATTTTTCGGTGGCGGTGGTGCGTTATTGATGCAATGGTGGATGTCGGCTGTTGATTATCAACTGGTAATCGCTGGTAAGCCGTTTTTCAGCTACCAGGCGTTTTTCCCGGTAACTTTTGGACTTGCGATTCTCTTTGCGGCGTTCGGGGCTGTTTTCGGCATGATAGGGTTAATTAAGCAGCGTTTCCATCATCCAGTCTTTAATTCCGATAATTTCGGCAGGTTCTCAGATGACGCATTTTTTGTCAGCATAGAAGCAACCGACCCGAATTTTGACAAAGAGAAGGTACTGGATTTTCTCAAAACAATTGGCGGATTAGAAGTGGAACTGCTGATTGAACAAAATGAAGAATTGGCGGTTGCCTGATTTTTCAGGCTTCCGATATGATACAGGTATGAATGAGCGAAAGATGCTCCTGAAATCATTTCAAAAAAGAAATTTACGGACGATCATCCTACTT
>JAIOHU010000206.1 GCA_019912845.1 bacterium | reverse complement strand
TGATCAAACTGGTGGTGGAAAAGGGATTGTTGTGCAACGTGGATATCTACCGCCCCCCAGTTTCCACATCGACCGTCTCCGTGATGCGCCGGATGGACATATTTTCGGGGTTATTACCCATGGTATCCGAAATATGCCAGGTTATGCACAGCAGGTTTCGGTAGAGGATCGTTGGCATATAGTGAATTATCTACGTGCGCTTCAACGCAGTCAGAATGCATCGTTGGAAGATATACCAGCAAATAAGCGCAGCGACATTGTAGCAAAGTAGACAAGCTATTCGGTAACAGTTGGATAGAGCAAAGCACTCATTTTAGTAAGGTAAGATCGAGCGGAAGCCGAGCGAAAACAGATGAATCTGAATCAGGAAACATACAAATTATCCGGTGCCAACAATGTTGGTATGATCGCGCTTGTCATCGGAGTTGTTGGTCTGGTATTGTGTGGAGTGGGATATGCAGTAGATCACGCACGTTTTTTCCATGCCTGGCTTACAGCGTTCCTCTTCTGGACAACTATCGGAATCGGTGGATTGTTCATGGTATTGCTTCATCATGTGAGCAATTCTGTCTGGAGCGTCGTGGTACGTCGCATCGGCGAAACCATGATGGCGACCCTGCCTTACATGTTTATTTTTGCCATTCCAGTTCTCCTCGGAATTCATGATCTATATCATTGGAGTCATGCAGACGCTGTGGCACATGATGAACTGCTCCAATGGAAACAACCTTTTCTCAATACCCCATTTTTTGTCATCAGAACAGTGATTTTCTTCGCTGCCTGGGCATTATTGGGATGGTGGTTGTATGGTCTATCCATCAAACAGGATAAAGAAGGTCATTCATTCGCACTCTTAAAGAAATTTAAAACGATCAGTGCTCCTGGTTTGATTCTTTATGCTGTGACTGTTTGCCTCGCGGGATTCGATTGGATCATGTCAATCTACCCGCATTGGTATTCGACTATTTTTGGTATTTATTTCTTCGCCGGTTCAATCATGAGCAATATGGCTTTTATGGCGATATTGGTGAGCATGTTGAACAAACGCGGTGTCCTGAAGAAAGAAATCAACTCTGACCGCTACCATGATATTGGCAAATTGGTGTTTGCCTACATGATCCTCTGGGGTTATATGGCTTTCTCGCAATATTTCCTGATCTGGTATGCAAATATCCCTGAAGAAACCATTTTTTATATGAATAGGTGGGGTGGGTCGTGGAGCGTGGCATCCATGATTCTGGTTTTCGGTCACTTTACCATTCCGTTCGTTATGTTGATGGGAAGAACGACAAAACGTTCTGCCAGCACTCTCGGTTTCTTTGCAGTCTGGTTACTGGTGATGCACTATGTCGACCTCTACTGGCTGGTCATGCCGAACATTCAGCCGGATTCAGCAATGCCATCCTGGATGGACTTCGCTGCGATGATGGCAATTGGCGGGTTGGTCATGTGGTTGTTCTGGAGACGTTTCACAGCGAATGCGATTGTGCCTTTACGTGACCCGCGTCTGCAAAAATCGATTGATCTTGTTAGTCCCTAAAATGAAGAATATTTAGCCTATGTCTGATCATTCACATGCTGATGGGTATGAGAAAAAAGATACCCGGGCAAAACCAATACTGATCGTCGCTGTGATAAGCATGGTGATACTCGCTACCTTCTTTGTCCTGCTCAACGAGTACTTCATCATGACAAAAGAAGCGATGGTGGAAGAGATGGTTCTAAAACCACAGTCGGCTCAGTTACGTGAACTTCGAGCACAAGAGGCAGAGATCCTCAACAGCTATAGTATTGTGGATGAATCTTCCGGAGTCTATCGTATTCCCATCAGTCGTGCCATGGAGCTGATAGACGCTGAAAATTTCGAGGAACAGAAAAAGAACTGAGACAACTTTCACCGTTTAGCTTCATCTCAACAATAGCAGAACGGGGAAACTGAATTTAATTGAGAAACCCGTATCGCAGTAGGCGGTGCGGGATGTTGTTTATATAGCGTATAACTTGATTCAGTTGTAAGAACAATCTATCTTCAACAAATTTAGCAACTTAAATTATTGTTACATATCCATTTATTCCTCAGTGCAAAAGCACGCACTGGGTAAATTGTTGTTTCGCCGGAAGTTTACAGCTTTTCCCTCCTTCTGGTCTGAGTAAGTCTGGAGTTTTTAATGGAAGCAAAATACAAACCTGCCAAAGGCTCTGATTGGAGAGTTAGGACAGACAAACAAATCTTGATTTGGTGGGTATTTTTTGGGTTTATTCTAACTATCAACAATTCTTTCGGTCAGGTTATTCTCGATGATCCAAAGGAATTGCGTGATGTTGATGTTGTTGAGCACCTGGGGGAATTCATTCCACTTGACTTGACCTTCGTTGATGATTTGAAGGACACAGTACAATTGGGGGACTATTTCCAGGAAGATCAACCAGTAATATTGATACTGCACTATTCCAACTGCCCCATGTTATGCTCACTGGTTCTGGATGGTGCGAGTAAAGCAGTTTCGCAACTGGCATGGAAGGCGGGGAAAAAGTTTCAGATGCTCAGTGTAAGTATTGATCCTCGTGATACTCCAGTCGATGCGCATGAATACCAGCAACGTTATTTGAAAATGCTTCCTGATGGCACAACAGAAGATGGTTGGCGATTTCTTGTAGGAGATGATAAAAACATTAAATCACTGGCAGATGCGGTTGGTTTTAAGTATTACTATGTCGAGGATAAGGATCAATTCGCACATCCGGCAATCCTGTTCGTTCTGACACCCGAGGGCAAAATTTCACGTTACCTTTATGGGCTCGATCATACCGAGCAGGATGTACGTCTCGCACTCCTCGAAGCTTCGGACGGCAAGATCGGCAATACCATTGATCGCCTCGTACTATCCTGCTTTCATTACGATCCCGATGGAGAGGGCTATGTAATCCTGGCGGGAAATGTGATGAGGTTGGGTGGAATTGCAACTGTACTGATACTGGGAATTTTCCTTTCTCTCCTCTGGGTGCGGGACAAAATTCGCAACAGGGAAGCAAAATAAAAAAAATCTTATTTCATATATGTTCCACAGGGAGATTCTGACGGAACAGATGAAAAAGCGCAGGAATCATTCAACGGAATGTTTTCTGTCAGGGCAAAGGCACACGAAATATGGACACAACAGGTACTTTTCTGTTACCACCATCAGCATCGACAATGGCAGGGGAAACCGATGCACTATTTTATTTCCTCTACTATCTGTCCATCTTTTTCTTCATCCTGATTACCGGAGGCGTGGTCGTATTTGCGATCAAGTTTCGACGGAAAAAAGGAGATATTTCGACAACCAAAGGTCCTTCGCATAATACTGTACTTGAGACTGCCTGGATTGTCGTTCCTCTTATTCTTGTGATGATTATTTTTGTCTGGGGATTTAAGGGATTTATGAAACAGAGCGTGGTACCAAAAGATGCAATGGAGATTAAGGTAACTGCCCAAAAATGGTTCTGGTCATTCAGTTATCCTGATGGCACCAGTACTGCAAATGAACTGGTAGTCCCGGCTGGCAAACCGATCAAACTGTTGATGTCTTCGCAGGATGTAATTCACAGCTTTTTCGTACCATCATTTCGTCTGAAACGAGATGTCTTACCGAATCGATACACAGTAACCTGGTTCGAGGCACTTCGTCCCGGCGACAACATCCTGTTCTGTGCTGAATATTGTGGAACCAAGCATTCCGAAATGTTGGGTAAAATAAAAGTGGTATCAGATCGTGAATTTAAAGAATGGCTGGATACCAATGCCAATGCTGGTGCTGATATGAACCCAGCCGATTATGGTGCCAAACTATATACCAGCCGTGGATGTGTAACCTGTCATTCGGTTGATGGTTCAACAGGGAATGGTCCTTCTTTCCTTGGAGTATTTGGTCACGAAGTAGCATTAAAAGGTGGTACGACCATCGTTGCGGATGAAAATTACATCCGTGAATCAATCCTGAACCCGCAAAGCAAAGTTGTAGCCGGTTTCCAGCCGATCATGCCTACATACCAGGGCTTGTTGAAAGATCGTGATGTGGATGCCTTAGTGGCATACATCAAGTCTTTGGGAGAGAAATAGTGGAACTTACAAATTCATATCCAGCATACAATTATCTGAATGAACCCAAGGGGTTAAAATCCTGGTTACTTACAGTTGACCACAAGCGAATCGGTGTGCTCTATCTGATCTGCATTTCGATCTTTTTTCTGCTTGGTGGGATTTTTGCGCTTTTGATCCGTACCGAATTACTTCATCCCGGTGCGGATATGATGACGGCAGATACCTACAACCAGATGTTTACCCTGCATGGGGCGATAATGATTTTCCTGTTCATTATCCCTTCGATACCCGCGGCTTTAGGTAATTTTATCCTACCGCTCATGATTGGGGCAAAAGATGTTGCCTTCCCACGATTGAACCTTGCGAGCTGGTATGTTTTTGTGGGTGGGGCGTTATTTGCATTGTATTCCATCCTGACCAGTGCTGTTGACACCGGTTGGACATTTTACACTCCATACAGTACTGACAGCACAACCTCAGTGATTTCAATGACCTTCGGGGTGTTTATCCTCGGTTTCTCCTCTATTTTTACTGGTCTGAATTTCATTGTTACCGTGCATAAGCTACGTGTTCCAGGTCTGACATGGTTTAAGCTACCACTCATGGTATGGGCACTTTACGCAACAGCGATTATTCAAGTTCTTGCGACACCTGTGCTTGCCATTACATTGCTGCTGCTTATTCTTGAAAAAGCGTTTGGCATTGGCATATTTGATCCGAAAATGGGTGGTGATCCTGTTCTTTATCAGCATTTCTTCTGGTTCTACTCCCACCCTGCGGTATATATCATGATTCTGCCAGGGATGGGAATCATCAGCGAATTGATTTCTGTGTTCTCGCGACGTAAGATTTTTGGATATACCACAATCGCATTTTCCAGTCTGGCAATCGCCCTGGTCAGTTTCCTGGTCTGGGGGCATCACATGTTTACCTCAGGTCAGTCGGAATTATCAACAATGATCTTCTCCTTCCTGACATTTTTTGTGGCGATACCCTCTGCAGTGAAGGTTTTCAATTGGACAACGACCCTTTATAAAGGATCGATCATACTGACAACTCCTATGCTGTATGCATTTTCTTTTTTGATTCTGTTTACAATTGGTGGGTTGACCGGGATATTCCTCGGAGCACTTACTGTGGATGTTCATCTCCACGACACCTATTTCGTTGTCGCTCACTTCCATTACGTTATGGTTGGTGGGACAGTGATGGCATTCCTGGGCGGGTTGCATTTCTGGTGGCCGAAGATGTTCGGGGTGATGTACAATAAGTTATGGTCAAAGATCGCGGTAATCCTGATATTTATTGGTTTCAACATGACCTTCATGTCGCAGTTCATTATGGGATCACAGGGGATGCCACGCCGGTATTTCACCTACATGGATCAATTCCAACCCCTGCATGGATTCTCCTCTGTAGGTGCGTATATCATGGGGCTTGGACTGTTTATCACCATGTTCTATCTGTTGGCATCGTTCAAATCGAGACGTCCCGCAGGTGCGAATCCCTGGGGTGCATTAACTCTCGATTGGCAGACAACCTCTCCCCCACATCCGCATAACTTTGAATCAACACCAAAGATTACTCACGGACCCTATGATTTTGATCAAATCGCAATAGAGGATCTTCCTGAGGACCCGGAGAATGGGGTATATGTAAAAGAGGAAAAAGAAAAAATCAAAGCGTAATTCGCCACTTGGCAATTCAGACATAGCGAAAGATAATTCGTTGAGCGATAATATGGAAATACAACAGACTGCAACACCGCCCTCGGCATTGCAGCATCACTATTCAGATATCGAACAGCAGCATGATTCCGCGAAATTCGGGATGTGGCTGTTCCTGGTTACCGAAATACTCTTTTTCGGTGGTCTGTTTTGTGCTTATGCAATTTACCGTTCCTGGTACCCGGAGATGTTTCACAATGCACACAAGGTGCTGAGTGTACCTATGGGTGCCCTGAATACAGTCGTTCTGATTGTCAGTTCGCTCACCATGGCACTTTCAATACGATCGGTACAGTTGAACAAAAGCAAACAGGCTTTGGGTTATCTGATTGCGACCTTCGGTTTCGCTGCGGTATTTATGGTGGTAAAATATTTTGAGTACTCCCATAAATTTCACGTTGGTCAGCTACCCGGTAAGTTTTATTTTTATGATGGTATTGCTGGAGCAAATCCGCATCAGTTCTTCAGTATCTATTTTGCCATGACCGGATTGCACGGTGCACATATCCTCATCGGAATGATTGTGATGATATTCATCATGATCAAACTGGCTAAGGGTGCCTATTCACCACAGAATTATGCCTACATCGAAAATTTTGGTCTCTACTGGCATCTTGTTGATATGTTCTGGATTTTCCTTTTCCCACTTTTGTACCTGATTGGATAAGATATGAGCACACAAAATAATAAAGCACACGAAGAATTTCATCCGCATGTACTACCGATATCGGCGTACCTGGGGGTGTTTTCCGCACTCATCTTTTTTACTATCATAACTGTTGTGGTTGCAGCTATTGATCTGGGTCCTTTCAATATGGTCGTCGCCATGCTTATTGCAGGGACAAAGGCTTTGCTGGTGGGGCTGATCTTCATGCATCTCCTATTCGACCGCAAACTCTACCTCATGCTCTTTCTAGTAGGAATGATCACGCTGACAATTTTTATCGTAATTACCATGTTCGACACAGAACGTCGTGGCGATATCTTCCCAGAGGTTGGTAAACCGATCAAGGTTGAATCCGAACATTACCAGGCACCAATTGAAGAATTACGCGCAAAACATGGTGGTCATAGTGAACATGGCGCAGAAGAGGGGCATGGTGAAGCTGAATCTCATGGCGATAATGCAGGAACCATGGATGCTGATGATCACGGTGAAGAAGAGCATGAATCCGCTGGCATAGACACTGGACATGAGAAACAAAATTCTAGTAACGGTGGGCATTAAACAGCTAAACGATTTCTATCAGCTAGAGTAAACAGATTGAACATTGAATAAAATGTTATTTGTGCTAAATCTGGGTCGTATCTAATCGTTCAGCAATATCCGAAGATATTGCTGATTCTATGTAAAGCCCTTATTATTAGTAGTAGCTCTTCCTCGATGTTACGAATGCCTGTTTGAGAAAAACATCATGACGAAGAAAGCTTCGCTTATTTCAATGGGGGTGATAAATGTCGAAAAAGCTGAAACTTCTGCTCTTTGTGTTTATCCCATTCATTCTGATCATGTGGATACCATATCATCTATTCTGGAGTAGCAGGGAGATGAAGGATTATTTCCATATTCTCAAAATGATTGACAATGATCAGGAATTGGAAGCCATTGAAATGCTCGACGAGTTTATGAAAAAGGGTGGAGAAAAGAGTGGGGGTATGCTTGCGATTAAGGGTCAAGCGTATCAAAGTCTTGCAGAGAAAGATTCCAGTGATTCTTTATACACCCTTGCTTTAGAATGTTATCAGGATGCGTTGCCCTATATTGAGGACAAGACCGAACCGAAGGCAGGTTTACTTCTGAAGATTGCCTTTACGCAAACTCGATTAAATAAATATGAAGAAGCGGATACTACATTAAGAATACTTCTCGACTTATGGTCAGATAAGAAACTTGTGCGTGAAATGTACGTAATGAATCTTGTCGACCTAAAAAGGTATGATCAAGCTGAACGATTATTAATAGAAATGAAAAGTTCTGAAGAATTTACTGAGTTTGCAGAAAAACAATTACTGTCGATGTACTGCAAAACAGATCAGTGGGGTAAGGCTGCTACGCTATTTGAATCCAAAGCAGAAATGAGTGCGAGAGATTCATCAGGGTACAAATACTTTCTTAAGAAACAACAGGAGAGCCTGACCACACAGGATTAACAACCTATAATTTAACTGTATTATTTATAGATAATTACTTGTTTATTTGTTCTAACTTTCACATAATCATTAGAGTTGGAAAGCATGAAGCATTTACAGCGATTTGCGATAATCTCTACACTGGCAACCTATTTCCTCATATTTGTTGGTGGACTTGTAAGAGTATCAGGTGCTGGATTGGGTTGCCCTGACTGGCCGAAGTGTTTCGGTAGATGGATTCCACCTACAAATATCAGTCAGCTTCCTGCCGATATGGACCCCAGCATGTTCAACTTCACACTCGCCTGGATCGAATACACCAATCGTCTGGTGGGAATGACAGTAGGTTTGTTGATTCTCACAACTGCGATCCTGGCGCTTGTGCATGCACGTAATATCCTGAAAATCTGGCTACCTTCAGTTATCGCAGCGTTGCTGGTTGCCTACCAGGGATGGCAGGGCGGTCAGGTGGTTGCCACTGAACTCGAACCAATCGTCGTATCAGCCCACATGGGCATTGCGTTGATAATTGTAACTCTCTTAGTCTATATAGCACAACAAAGTTACTATGTCAGGCATCCAAAGGTTGAAGCCAAAGCAGAATACCCGGCAAAGATCAAAGGCTGGTTGATCGCAGTCTGGATTACATCGATTGTTCAGATAGTTTTAGGAACTCAACTACGTTCGACAATTGAGATTCTTTCAGAAGGTCGTCCCTTTGCTGTGGATTCCTCCTGGGTCGCTAATCTCGGCATCGTCAATCATACCCATCAGGCAATTGGTGTGCTTTTGATCGGGCTTGGATTGCATGTGGGAATTAAAATTCTGCTTCGATCCAAGAACAGCACGAGCCTTGTTTTCCAAAGTGCCATTGCGTTGGTGGCATTGATGGGATTACAGGCAATATCTGCTGCCAGCCTGATAATGTTCGGCATGCCGTCCATTATGCGCCTGGTGCATCTCTGGATTGCCAGTGGAATTATTGGGGTGTTGCTGCTGCTCTTCAGTGCGGTAAATCAACAGAGGAAATTCGCAAAATGAGTAAAAATAAAACATCATCCGCCATTGTGATCGGAATGGGTGTCTTCGTGGTAATGGCATTGATCGCAATGCTGGTCATATTTCAGGCACAGCGATCGAAGAAAGTTGAATTGGATATCTATGGTCAGGTGCCTCAGTTCACCTTTACCGAACGTCAAAATGAACCCTTCGGCACAGACCAGATGATGGGCGAGATCAATGTTGTTGATTTTATCTTCACACGCTGTCAGGGTGCCTGTCCGGTGATGGCGACAAAGATGCAGCGGTTGTACGCTGAATTCTCAGAGAATCCCGGGGTTCGTTTGGTTTCAATTTCGGTTGATCCTGCGCATGATACACTGGAAGTGCTGCAGCAGTATGCGATTGATCACGGTGTTACTGATCAACGTTGGGTGTTTCTGCACGCTCCGATTGAAGACGTTGTGACGTTATCTGAAAAAGGCTTTATGCTTCCTGCGGATAATTTACCCATGGGACACAGCAGTAAGTTCGCGCTGGTGGATGCCATGGGGCAGATACGTGGCTACTACGACAGCTTTGACGATACAGAAGTCGATCAGTTGATTATTGATATCAAACGGCTCAGGGGTCAATAGACCTGAGGGTTTGTATTGTCGGTAACGTTGCCTTGAAGTCTGTTCTAAAGTGAATAATATCAACATCTTCCTGGATGCCAGCTAACTCCACGCTGGCATGACGAAATCGGATAATACATTCGAGAAACGCAAAAGTTACCTAAAGCCCAGAGCCCGACGCCCAGAGCCCTTAGCCCTTAGCCCTAAGCCCGACTTAAAAGGAATTTCATGGATGTCCAAAACCTACCAACGCTGAATGCAGTCCTGAATTCGATCAGCGCATTTCTGCTCATTTTCGGCTATCTTAATATCCGAAGCGGCAGGATTCAACAACATCGCGCCTTCATGATATCTGCATTGATCACTTCTGCACTGTTCTTGACCAGTTATCTATTCTATCATCAGCAGGTCGGATCTGTCCCCTACCCCCATCACGATTGGACACGAACACTCTACTTCACCATCCTTATCCCGCATATCATTCTTGCGGCTTTGATGGTTCCTTTCATCATAACCATCGTCATACTGGCGTTTCGCGAGAAATTTGCAACACACCGTAAAATTGCGAGATGGGTATTTCCTGTCTGGTTGTTTGTATCAGTGAGTGGAGTAGTGATTTACGTTATGCTTTACATATTGTAGCTTCCTGATTAAAACGTGTGGTCAAGTATTCAGAAAATTTAAGGTGTCATTGCGAACATATTGAAGCAATCTCTAATGTATTTAAAGAGAGAGATTGCCGCGTCACTTCGTTCCTCGCAATGACATCAGGAATAATTCCCAAAGTCACCTATTAAACCTTGGATAAATCCAAGGCCAATCACTCAGATAATTCCTTATGCCATCTATTATACCTTGGATAAATCCAAGCCCAATCACTCAGAACTTCTAACAAATGAGCCGTCACTTGCTCAAACCGGCACCATATCAATCTGCCCGAGTGCGGTATCTGCAGCAACAACACGCACACGAATGATCTTTCCCGGGCTCCAGGATTTTTTCCCTCGCACACTGATATAAGCATTTTTGTCGCGATCATAATAACCAGCACCTAGTTCATCAGCCTCAACAAAACCCTGCGCTCCTGTACCTTCCACTTCAACAAACAGTCCACCCGGGATAATACCGACGATCAAGCCATCGAATTCCTCGCCGATATGCTGCTCAAAAAATTCCGCCTGACGAATTTTCATGGATTGACGTTCCATACCTTGTGCCGCTATCTCCTGCTGGCTGGATTGTGTCGCAATTTTTCCCAGTTGCTGCAGTTTTTCAGCACTGTATTGCGTGTTTCCCCTCACATGATCCATCAGGATACGGTGGACAACCAGATCGGGATAACGTCGGATCGGACTGGTGAAGTGGGTGTAATTATGAAAACCCAACCCATAGTGCCCGACATTTTCAGTGGAATACTCTGCTTTTGCCAGGGTACGCAGAGCATGTGACTGAATAATTTCCCCCAGAGGATGATCTTTAAACGAATTCAACCAATCATTGAACTGTCTTGATTTCAAATTCTGAGTATCGCCGAAAGGAAATTTCAAGCCGAGTGACTCAATGAATATCCCATACTCTTTCAGTTTATCAGGGTTTGGAATATCATGTACACGGAAGATGAAAGACTTTGGTCCTTTGATCTCTTTACGCGTTGCATAGTCTGTAACGGCACGGTTCGCCGCAAGCATACACTCTTCTACCAGATGGTTGGACTCCAGAGTAGTCCGTTTGACGATTTTCGCTGGGCGATTCTCCTCATCCAGGACCACGGCGTACTCAGGTACCTCCAGGTTCATCCCACCCTGTTTGAAACGATCACTGCGCATCTTCATCGTGAGTTGATAGAGATATTGCATCACTACGGTCAGACGATCACTCCGCCATTGTGGCAGATTGTTGCCCCACTTTTCCTGCCCCTTCTCGATCATCGCTTGAACTTCATCGTAGGTCATACGGTTGCTACTGTTGATTAAAGAACGGCTGATTCGCACATCGACAATATTGGAATGTTCGTCAATCTTCATGAACACACTTACTGTTCTGCGATCCTTGCCCTGTTGCAAGCTGCAAAGGTTTGAGGAAAGATGCTCCGGCAGCATGGGATGGATGCCATGGGAAGTGTAAACAGTTGTCCCTCTTTCATACGCTTCGGCTTCCAACGCTGATTTGGGTCGAACATACCAGCTTACATCCGCGATATGTACACCCAGCTCGAAATTCTTACCACGTAATTTCTTCAGACTAATGGCATCATCGAAGTCATGAGCGGATTCTGGATCAATGGTAAAAATCAACCGTGAACGTAAATCTTCACGTTCGGCTAGTTCCTCTTCCGTGATCTCCTCGCTGGAATTTTGAGCTTCACTTAGTGCAGCTTCGGAAAAATTCTCCGGGAATTGGTATTGTGCGAGCAGTGCCTTAAAACGCGCATTCGGGTCGTTCTCTGTGCCAAATACTCTTGAAATCTTACCCTTTAGTTCGCGTCTGTTTTTAGTATCATAGAGCTTTACCAGCACACGATCCCCATCACCGGCATCCATGCTACTTCTTTGCGACACCAACACCGGACCTGGCATTTTCGGATCATCTGGATACACCCAGCCACCACCTGTCCCCATACGGAGGAAACGTCCTACGATCGGCAGGTCAGCTCGTTCGACAATTTCCTCAATAACCGCTTTCTCACGTCCCGTTGTCTTCCGTTTTGCGATTGAGGCAACCACCAGATCACCGTGACGCGCTCCTCTCAAGTCCCGTGGTGCGATAAAATAATCTTCCCCTCCCTCTTCAGGAGCAAGAAAGCCAAAACCGCGTGGATTGAGGATAACTTTCCCTTTGACACGCTTCCCCTGTGCTTTTGTCAGGAGAAATCGTTTTCCTCTGGTTTGTCGAACTTCATTCTTGGTAATCAGGGACTTGACAATTTTACGTAGTTCCTGCAAGCGGTCTTCCCGCCAATTCATGGGTACGAGCAGTTCCTGCATGTGAAATGCTTTTTCGGGGGACTCACGAAAAATTTTCAGGAGGGCATGTTCCAGTTTTGTAAAAGTGTGCTTTTTGATATATGGCTTTTTTGATTTACCCTTGAACTTATCGTGACCATGTTTTTTTGATTTCATAAGATACTTTCAATTGCGTCTAAGTAGTGAAAAAGTGTTGCTGATTATTGGAAGGTACGCTATTCGCGTAAGGAATGTATAATGATCGCTGGATGGAAGAGAAACAAATAATTCGAACAGAATCAGTAGGTATCGGGCCAAACCCAAATCAATTGAGCAATTTTTTCAGGCATTTTCAGCAGACGTTCGCCAGCTTTAACCAATAGTTGATCTGCTTGACCACTGCTCATACGAGTCAAGTTGGTGCCAGGCTGCAATCCCAGGGAAGTGAGATGTTTTTTCATCCCCAGGTCACGGTTATCCATTCTGCTGAATACCGCACTGCTCTCCTCTGCCACAGTCGAAAGGGTGATCAAATTCATATTAGGCGAGTGACCATTTTCATCTGGGATAGGTTCGCCATGAGGATCGAATGCAGGATGACCAAGCTTCTCATCAATCCTGTCAATCAATGTATCACTAACAGCATGTTCGAGGATTTCTACTTCATCATGTACTTCATCGGGGTCAAATTCAAGATGGCTCACCAGGTAGGTTTCAAGCAATCGATGACGTCGAATTAATTTGGTGGCAATGGATCGACCAAGGTCGGTCAGTTCCGGTGGACGATATCTTTTGTAAGTCACCCACCCTCGCTTATGCAAACGTCGCAACATACCAGTAACCGAGGGAGCTTTGACATCAAACAGCTCGGCAAGTTTACTCGTACCAATCTGCTCGTTGCCAACCTCCTTACGGAAGAGCGTGAGAAGATACTCTTCGGCGGATGGTGAGACACTGGAAGATGTTGATGTTTCGTTCAAAAGAGTCCAAAAAGTTAGGATATCCTAATAATAATAGGATCATAAGACATGTGCAATATAGTGTTGTAAAATAATTCAGGAGAGCTGATTTTTTCACTCGACTAATTTGTCGAATTTTACGACATAGCGGTCGAGAACGATACTTGCCAACAAGTGCGTGCTTCACAGTCTGACTGAAAACGCGATTTCTAATCGCGTCATCCCGGTGATGAGTTGGGCCGGGATCCAGTAAGCAATTGATATTATAAATGTTAAAATTATCAGAACACGTATCGCTCTTACAGGGCTAGGGGTCTTTGGGCTGAATTACTACCCCCAGTTCCTCTTCGTTCCACTGGGGGCTACCCAAATCCCACCCCGCTGGGGTGGACTATTGACGATGGTCTCATAATGAGTCTCGGTGATGAATTAGACCAGTATAACGTGGTCGGCAACAGTGAGTTGGACCACTTCATGAAGCCTGCACTCATTGCCTCTCGCTAATCCTCTCCAATTCTGGCACACATTTAGCGATAGACATCACAGCACCGGTGAAAAGTGATACAGTTCTGGAATATTTTCTTCTATAGAATATAATATTTATAATCCAGAAGAATCAGAAGCAAATTAGAATCAAATACATGCTAACCTTTAAAAGGAGAGAATCATGAAAAGGCTTGGATGGGTACTGCTTGCAATGTTAATGATGACGTTACCCTTGGCTGCTCAGCAGTTCGGGACGGTCACAGGAATGGTAACCTTTGAGGATGGCAATCCTATTGCACGTGCTGAAGTGAGAATTTTAACTGGCGATCATGGCCCAATGCACGGTCTCCGTACTTTTACAAACCCTGAAGGAATCTATTTCTTCCCACGTGTACCAGTTGGCGAATTTGAAATGCATGCAGGACTTTTTCGCGGTCCCGAAGCGGAGGCAACGGTTGTTGTTACTGAGAACGAAGAGAGTGTCGTAGACTTTGTCCTCGCTGGTGATGATGGCGGTGATGATCTCGTTTTCGGCAGTGTGTCCGGAACGGTCGCCAGTGTTGATGGTGAAGCTCTTGCTGGTGCTGTAGTAACCATCACTGTTGCTGATGACCGTAATCACCCGCGTAACCTGGTCAACAGAACTGATGATGCTGGAGCCTTTTCCTTTGATGAAGTCCCAGTAGGTGAGTGGGCAATTCACGCTGGGTTCCACGGCTTTGCGCGATTTGAAGGCACTGTCGCAGTTCTCGAAGGCGAAAATACTGTTATGGATATCGTCCTCGAAGCATGGGATGGTGGCGATGATGATCTCGTTTTCGGTTCAGTCGTTGGTACAGTAGGTGATGTTGACGGTGCTGGTATTGCTGGTGCGATTGTAAGTATCAACATTCAGAACGATAATGACCGTCACCCGAGACGTCGCCATATCGAAACCCGTACCGATGAATTCGGTGCATTCGCATTCGAACAAGTTCCCGTTGGCGAATGGGGTATTGTGGTCTTTGCACGTGATTTCCAGCAGTTCCGTGGAATAGTTGAAGTTCTCGAGAATGAAGAAACTACAGTTGATGTCGTCCTGGAAGCGTGGGATGGCGGCGACTTTGAAACAGGTGCAGTCTTTGGAAACGTTACCGATATTGACGGACTTCCAGTAGAACTCGCACGTATCAGCCTGCGCAGGGACAATGACAATCCTGGCGATCCCGGCAGACGTGGACGTCACCATCGTCTCGATGCCCTCACTGATGTGGATGGCAACTATGTTATCGAAAATGCCCCGGTAGGCAACTATATCGCAATCGCTGGCAAACGTGGTTTTGTCCGTGCCGAACAGGCTGTTGAAGTGGTTCTCGATGGTCAGACAGAAGCCAACTTCATCCTCGAAGCTGGAGAGGATCGTGGCGGTGATGATGGACGACGTGGTGGACGTGACCGTCATCCTGGTGAACCGATTGACCTGGCAGGATTTGCAATTGTTGTTGTCGACGATAATGGATTGACCACTTACTTCATTGATATCGACAATGATGGTGCTGAAGACTACATGCTGAACTTCGGCCCCGCAGATTACACTCCAGATAATGGTGCGGTGCGTCCCGAAGAGGGTGACGAGATCGAAATTCACGGCATGCTGGTTGGCAACACTGAACCCCAGATGGTTGTTGTCCTCACCATCAATGGTCTTGACTGGCGAGTCGCACCGGATCATGGTGGACGTCGTGGTGGTGGTGATGGCTGGGATAACTGGACTGATCCAGTGCTGGTCGAAGCCGAAGGTTTTGCTCTGGTACGAGAAGGCGAATGGCATAATTGCTACGCCCTCGATATCGATGAAGACGAAGCTGCTGACTACGGTCTCTTCTTCGGTGAGCCGGAGTATGATCCAGGGAACGGTGCAGAACGTCCAATGGCTGGTGACTTTGTAACCATCGTTGGTGGCGAAATCACACACCCGGACCGTATGCCGATCATCATTGTCTATCAGATTAACGGTATGATCTGGCGTGAGCCGGGCGACACAACCGGACTAGCATGGGTAGCCGATGAGAACTACGTCGCTGGTGAAACAAGCGCACTGCCCGTAACTGCTACATTGCTGAAAACATATCCGAATCCCTTCAACCCGACAACAACAGTTTCGGTTGGGTTGCCGATCGCAGGTCAGACATCTGTGAAGCTGTTTGATTTGATGGGACGTGAGATTGTTACCCTGCACAATGGATACATGCAGGCTGGTACACAGAGATTCCAGTTGGATGGCAGCCGTCTCGCAGCAGGGACATACTTCCTGAGATTTGACACACCGTCCACTTCTCTAACCAGAAAAGTGACGCTCGTGAAGTAAAACATTGTGCTTCCCGGTGATGAGTTGGGCCGGGATCAGAGCAGGTCATCCCGGTGATGAGTTGGGCCGGGATCCAGAAAAGAATTTACAAGAGCAATACTGAGTAAATGCAATTAGTTCCCTGAACGAACTGCCGGATCAAATGATCCGGCAGTTTATTATTGAATACTCAACCTAGCGTCATGCCAGCTGGGTGTTAGCTGGCATCCAGGAAGCAAATGAGATAACCCGAGTTAAACAGTACCTGTGCAGTAAGTATTTGATATTGATATTCTTGGCTTCACATCATATTAGAAATCTGACACAACCAGGCTTTTGGTTGTAGGTTTGCTATTTGTAAGTTTTTCAATTCATCGCTTTTTGATAGAATAATTGATGTCATCCCCGTGCCAACCTATTAAAACGTTCCGCAATATCCGAAGATATTGCGGAACGCTTGGTTTATTACACAAATAGCTTGCTATCATTTCTTAGACAGCATCTTTCAATCTACCTTAATGTACCCTCATATTCTGCGCTGTATTGTTTCGCTTTTACATGTTCCAGTGTGTAGTCCGGCAGTAGCATGGGTGAGATACGGTCGGTTTCAATACCCGATTCATCAATCTCCTGATGATACTTGCGAACGTGATCGAGGGTTAATTCGCCATCAACAACACCATTCATAGCATACTGAGCAGCGTTTTTACCGGAAATCCGACCGTAGACCATGATATCCAGCAGGGAATTACCCATGAGACGGTTTTCGCCATGGATACCACCTCCAACCTCACCTGCGACATAGAAACCAGGTATTTTTGTTGAACCATCATCCTTGAATTCCAGACCCCCATTTTGATAGTGAAGAGTCGGATAGATCAGCATCGGTTCTACACCGATGTCAATGCCAAAACGGCTAAACAAGATATGCTTGCCAGGGAATTCCTTCTTCACATAGCCTTCGCCAAACATCACATCAAGCATGGGGCTGTCCAGCCAGATTCCGAATTTTCCGGTTGGCGTCGGTACGCCCTTATTGACATTCACACATTCGCGAATAATACAGGCAGCTTCGACATCCCGTGGTTCGCGTTCAAATACAAACTGATTGCCATCGACATTGACAAGGTTCGCACCTGCGCCTCGGAACTTCTCAGTGATGAGAATACCTTCTGCCTGCTCAGGGAAAATCACGCCGGTGGGATGGTATTGGATCGTATGCAGGAAGCAGAGTGGCACGCCGGCACGATACGCCATTACGATACCATCCGCGGTTGCGCCGTAGTGGTTGGTGGTCATGAAATTTTGAACGTGCAAGCGTCCAGAACCACCAGTCGCCATGACAACCGATTTAGCCTTGATCACCAAGTACTCTGCGGTTTCCATGTTATACAGGACAGCACCCGCGCACGCTCCCTTATCATTCATGATCAATTCAACAGCCGGGGAGAATTCAATCACTGATATATCATCAATACGGTTTCGCGCTTCATCACGCACTGTACGCATCATTTCAGCGCCAGTGATGTCAGCGGCAAAATGCATACGTTTACGTGAGGTACCGCCACCGTGCATGGTCTTCAGGGTACCATCTTCAAACTTGGAGAAATTGCATCCGAGTGAAAGCAGCCAGCGAATGACGTCCGGTGCTTCTTTTGACAGGGTTGACACCAGTTCAGGTACATTAGTGAAGTGCCCACCACCCATGATATCGAGATAGTGATAATATGGTGAATCTTTCCAGCCCTTTGTCGCTGCTTGAATACCACCTTCAGCCATCATAGTGTTGGCGTCACCGTGACGAAGTTTTGTTGCGATAATGACCTTTGCACCCTGTTCCTGGGCGAGCAGGGCAGCGGATGTTCCCGCACCACCACCACCGATGATCAATACATCGGTTGTATAGTCAGGTTTGGAGAGATCAACTTTATCGGGGTTTACACGACTGCGCGCTTCAACCAGATCGACCATCTCATGGCAGATACGGTAGCCTTTGTTCGGTCCGATTTTTATTTCACGCCGTCCCTCTTCCTTAACGTCAGGGTGGAACTGTTCAAGAACGCCTTTGCGTTCATCGAGATTAAGAGCAGGAAATTCCCCACCAGCTTTTTTCTTCTCAACTCGCGCGGGACGCGTCGCTTCGACCTTCTTTATCAGTTCTTTCAAGCTATCTGGATAAGGCATCTTTGACCTCAATTAAGAATTAAGAATTAAAAATGAAGAATTGAACACCTTGATCTATTTTATTAACTCTTAAATCGTTGTAAGTATTGACAATAAGTCTTGAACGTTATCTTGCGTCTTCAAGCAACGCGTATTTATCGTCCGGTTCCCAGCTTTCATCTGTCGCATGGGACTCACCCTGACGTTTATTATACAACTCTTTCAGTTTATCGATATTCTCTTTATTGGCATCCTGGTTGAAAGGATCCATTGTCCCAAGAGCCATTACCTCTTTTAACGCTTCGTCGTAATGACCGGATTTTATCGCTGCCACCTGCTTATCAACATGCGGGCTTGGTACGGCTATTTTTGCACCAACAAGCCGTCTCACCATCTGCGCGATGTGATATTGCGCCATTTCAGCCATACAACGTGTTGCACATAATCCACATTGAATACAATCAAAGGATAGTTCGGCAGCTTTTTCGAGATTACCCTGCTTAATCGCTGCGACATAATCCATCACCGGAATATCCATGGGGCAGACTTTTGTGCAGGCATTGCATGCAAGACAACGGAATAGTTCAGGATAGGCAGCGAAAACTTCCTCCGCTTCACCTCTCACATCCTCCCACTTGTAGACAGCACGATTCGCCGGGAAAAATGGGATTTGAGTCAGGTACATATCCGCTTCGACAACTGTTTGACATGCCAGACCTACGCGAATATGATAGTCACCGGGTTTACGGTAGACTGTCGCACAAGCCCCGCAAATGCCACCACGACATCCTGCGCCACGAATATATTGGTAACCAGCATATTCCATCGCTTTCATGATTGTCAACGATGCGGGAACTTCATACTTTTTACCCATGATGTATATGGGCACCAGCTCCTCAGCTACTTCAGGAACCTTTTTCTCAATTGTTGCGGTATCGCACATAACCACCCCACTATATCAGAAATTCGTTTGTTTTTTTGTTGAACTTAAAATATTCTCAAACTCGAGCTAACAATCCCCTGGCTTCCAGAAATTCACGGGTCAATGGTGGATTCAATTCAAAATGCGCCATCTCGGCTGGAACACCAAAAGCCAATGCCATCAACTGCGACATGTAAACCACTGGCAGTGGCTGAATACCCTCTCGGCTTGCCATCAAATCAGCTTGTTTTTTTCCGAGGTTGTAATCGCATAAGGGACAACTCAACACCAATGCATCCGCACCAGCTTTGAGTGCAGACTCTATGATGCGAACTGTCGTCTTTTCGGCAGCATCGGGGTTGGAAATCACCTGGTAAGAACCGCAGCATGTTTCCGCCTCCTGGAAATCCACAACCTCACCACCCAGTGCCTTCATCATGTCACCAAATACATTGTGATAAGTATTGTGATCGACAGAGACATCGAGAGGGCGTGTAAGCGTGCAGCCGTAATAAGGTGCAAGTTTAATCCCATCAAGTGGATTTTCCACAGCGGCTTTTACTTTGTCCCAACCGATACTGTCACGCAGAAAATTCAGCAGATGAACCACCTCAACCTCTCCCTGGTAGTTCTCCTCCTCCTCCATGAAGTTGTTGATTGCTTCACGTTTTACCTCGTCATTCCGCATGAGCAAATTGGCACGAGCCAGTGTATTGTAACACATGGAGCAAAGGGTCATCAATGGAGTCAGCCCGGCATCACGTGCTCGTATCAGGTCACGTACCGGAGCGAGCAGATGAACCAGATCATCATCAGCTAAAGAGTACACCGCACCACAGCAATTCCAACGATCCAGCTCAACCATTTCAACATCGAGCTTTTTCATCGCTTCAATGGTTGAGATTTCGAGGTTCTTCGCCTTGGTCTTTAGTGTACATCCCGGGTAATATCCAATTTTCATCTTTATCTATCCTTAACTGAATAAACTCAAATCCAGTTTAGTTTTTTCTTAAATTTCTAATTCTTAATTGACTTACGCGGTGTGTTTGCGAAAAGTACTGACCATTGCTGCTTGCGGCATCTCTTCGATCTGTTCCTTCACTATCTCAAATGGTTCGACAAAGTTCTTATTTTTACGAAGCGTAAGTAGACGGATGGCTTCAACGACTTTGGGAATATCAATCCCTCGTGGGCAGCGCACTGCACAGGTATGACAAGAGGCACACATCCACGCCATATTCACAGACATAACGGTACTGAATATTCCCCATTGTGCCAGATGAATGATTTTACGAGGGGTTACCTCCGTACTTTCCTGCATTGGACAAACTGTGGAGCAGGTGCCGCATTGCATGCAGGTTTTGAAGGCTTCACCACTGATGGTTCCAACCTTCTCGATAAAATCCATATCAATAGAACGTTTGGTGATGGTGCTTGGCATATCAACCTCACAGTGGACATATCATAAGCAATTGTTTATCAATGATTTAACTTACAATCACAGATAAAGTTCGCTATTATTTTCACATGGCGATCTGGAAATATACGGTTGGTGGGCGGTATTAATAGAACCGTCCCCCAACGACTCACAAACTACGTGAACTATAGTACAATCTCTTCAAGCAAAGTAGCAAGCGGGACTTGTATTCAAGCGGGTTTAGGGGAGTCAAACTTTGGGTAAAAGCATATTTATTCTTCGGTCTTGTTCGCAAGTATATCAGCATCATCGGGGGGCGTGATTCGTAGACTTGAGACTCTATTGTTTTCCATCGCATCAATCTTAAACTTCCAGCCCTGGTATTCATATTCCATATCAACTTTCGGGACTTCACCGGCAAGGTGGAAGATAAATCCTCCCAGAGATTCAAAATCTCCCTCAGTGGGTACAAGTTCTTCACCGATTTCCCGGTTAAAAACATCAACTTCCATCCTCGCACTCACCAGCAATTTACCACGATCCAGCTTTTTAAACATTAATTCTTCCTGGTCGTACTCATCCTGGATTTCACCGACAATCTCCTCGAGAACATCTTCGAGAGTGATCAGTCCTTCAGTTCCGCCATATTCATCGACTACCACTGCCATGTGACGGTTTTCCTGCTGAAATTCCTTTAAAAGTGCGCTTATCAATTTCCCTTCAGGGACAAAATGGGCTTCTCTGGTAAGGCTGGCGATGGTTCCATTGCTAAGTGGTTTTCCGATGAGGTCTTTTGCATATAGTAACCCAACGATATGGTCGATATCTTCATGAAAGACAGGAATGCGAGAATGACCTTTTTCCTGGATAAGGGTCACTGCTTCTTCAACCGATGCTGTGTCACTTAGAACAATCATGTCGATACGTGGGATCATCACTTCCTGAACTTCAGTTTCGACAAACTCGAAGATGGAATGAATCATCTCACGTTCATCCTCTTCCAGTACACCATGCTCTTCGGCTACTTCCGCAAG
>JAIOHU010000205.1 GCA_019912845.1 bacterium | reverse complement strand
TGATTATACTGTCAATTCCTTTGTAAGTTAAAAGTGAGCATAAGGGTCAATATGGCTGTTGCGTGGTTAAAAACTCGAGTTTCATACCGTTTGATTCTTTGTCAGTCTCTTGTACAAAATCACACAAAGTGAAAAGTATCTTATGAAAGATCAAGAGATTGGCTCTTGAGTTACTTTTCTCAAATTAAATCATCTAATAGAGAAACCCGCTCGACAAACAAGGGAGAGAAAGAAGTGAATCCTGAAGGATGTCGAGGAGGGGCAACAGATACGATTCGTTCAGCAACGGAAGATTCACTGCTTCGAAGCTAAGGATGAGGGGAGCTGTATGTGTTTTCGTATAACCCCCTTGTTGATATACAAGTAGACAATGATGCCAGATACCAAGGAGGTAGTACGGCATGTCAAACGACAGCAAGAAGTTTATCAAGGGTACTTCCCACAATTTCACCATCATGATTGATGAGGAATACTGTAAGGGTTGTAAAATCTGTGTGGATGTCTGCCCGAAAGATACCCTTGAGATGGTCCCTATGGGTGATCGTTGGCAGGGTAGTGTGGTGATCGTACGAGATATCGAAACCTGTGTGGGATGTCTGCTTTGCGAGTTGCAGTGTCCGGACTTCGCGATTGAGATTGATGTTCCCAAAAAGGTTAAAAAAGCTGCAGCGACTTCATAAAGGGGAACGTCAAAGTGAAAGAAAGCAATGGCGAAGTAAAATTTCTACCTGGCAATATTGTTGTCGCAGAGGCCGCGGTTGCTGCTGGATGTAATTTTTTCGGTGGTTATCCGATTACACCATCCTCTGAAATTGCGGCACACATGGCTGCACTGCTGCCGAGACGTGGTGGTCATTTTATCCAGATGGAGGATGAGATCGCTGCGATGGGCTCTGTAATTGGTGCCAGTCTGGCAGGTGCGAAGGCATTAACAGCGACATCCGGTCCTGGATTCAGTTTGAAACTTGAAAACCTGGGATTCGGCTATATGGTTGAAGCACCATGTGTCATCGTAAATGTGATGAGAGGTGGACCATCTACTGGACTACCGACTCACCCAGCGCAGGCGGATGTTATGCAGGCACGTTGGGGGACTCATGGCGACCATCCCACAATAGCAATTACTCCTGCGTTTCATCAGGAAACCTACATGGAAACCATCCGTGCCTTCAATCTTTCTGAACAGTTACGGATGCCGGTAATCCTGCTACTCGATGAGGTACTAGGTCATTTATCCGAAGGGGTTCGCCCCCCGAAACCGGGAACATTTGAGATCATCAACCGGAAAATGACCGACCAACCACCTGATAAATATCTGCCTTACGATACCAGTTTCGGCGATGTACCTCCATTCGTGCCCTATTTTGAGCCAGGATACCATTGGCACACTACTGGTTTGAACCATGATGAAACCGGTTTCCCAACAACGAACCCTGAGCTCGTGACCAGAGATGAAGAACGGTTGATGCGTAAGGTGACTGGGAATCGTGATCTGATCGACAAGGTTGAGTACTACATGGCTGATGATGCTGATGTCGGAATTTTCTCATTTGGTTCGACAGCACGTGCTGCGATGGTTGCGGTTAAACATGCACGTGAACAGGGGATAAAAGCAGGTCTCTTCCGTCCTGTTACTCTTTGGCCCTTCCCGAACAAGCAATTGAAGGATTTCGCAGAACAGTTGAAAGGCATTGTGGTTGCAGAATTTAACCTCGGGCAGATGGTTTATGAGGTGGAACGTACTGTTCAGTCGACAATTCCTGTGATACGTCGGACGAAGGTTGGTGGTGTACCGATCACACCTGCAGAGATTCTCGAATCAGTAAAGGAGATTTCCTGATGCCTTTTGATTATATGACTTATTTGCGTGAAGAAAAGCTACCACACATGTGGTGCCCTGGTTGTGGTATCGGGATTGTGGTTAAGGCGATGATCCATACCTTCACCGATCTTGAATGGGATCCCTCTGATATTGCAATTATCTCCGGAATTGGTTGCACCAGCCGTGCGCCAGGATATATGGACATGAATACGCTGCACACCACACATGGACGGGCGTTAAGTTTCGCTACTGGTATCAAGATGCATCGTCACGACAAGCATGTGGTCGTGATTGCAGGTGATGGCGATATGTCTGCGATTGGTGGTAACCATTTGATTCACGCTGCGAGACGAAATATCAATATTAACGTGATCGTGAATAATAACAATATCTACGGTATGACTGGCGGGCAGTATTCCCCCACTACACCATTAGGTGCAAAGGCAGCAACAGCACCATACGGCAACCTCGAACCTTCATTCGATCTTGTCGAGCTGGTTAAGGGAGCAGGCGCGAGTTTTGTTGCTCGTGGGCATGTAGGCAATGGACGTCAGCTCAATACGATCCTGAAGAAAGCATTCGACCACAAAGGTTTCTCTTTTGTTGAAGTGGTTTCAAACTGCCATACTCAGTTCGGCAGGCGGAATAAGATGGCAGATCCAATGAATATGATCAGTTGGATATCCGACCGTGCGAAACCGATGAAAAAATTTGAAGCGCTTTCTGATGAGGACAAAACCCGATGCTTCCCGGTCGGAGTAATTCATGAAGATGTGAGTCGTCCAGAATATACTGAGACGTACCAGGAGTTGATCGATAGTTTGAATAACGGCAATTAGGGGGATAAAATGCATTTTGAAGCGAGATTCTCAGCGGTTGGCGGTCAGGGAATTATTCTTGCGGGGACGATTCTGGCTGATTCCGCCATTCTTGAGGGAAAATATGCTGCCGGTTCCCCGACATACACTGCACAGGTACGTGGTGGTCCAACAAAGGTGGACGTGATCGTCGATTCCGAGCAGATTCTTTTCCCACGCACACAAGAAATCAATTTCTTTCTCTCCCTGGCAACCAACTCCTACAAGATGTTTTGCAAGGGGTTGGCAGATAATGCGGTGGTGCTGGTCGATCCACACCTCGTTGATGTTCCTGAAGGGGACAAAGAAAAGTACCAGATATTCGAGGTGCCGGTCATCGAACTTACCGCTGAACACCTGGGACGGCTGGTGTATACTTCTGCTGTGTGCCTCGGGACAATGATTGCACTTACTGATGTTGTCAAGGAAGAAACGGTACGTGAAGCATTGAAACGTCGCGCTCCTCGTGGCACGGAGATGTATAATATGAAGGCGTTGGATGTTGGTATCAATTACGTCCGAGATATCCTGAAAGCAGATGTGAAAGTATGAGTCTTTGAATAAATGTACGAACCTTTCGAGCCTGGGATTTATTTCCAGGCTTTTTTATAGCTTTCTGGAGGATTCTCGAAAGTACAGCCCGATCTCGTAATTATCGCAAAGCAGTCTGCTTAAGCGCAACTTCCGTCGCGTCATCCCGGTGGTGAGTTTGGCCAGGATCCAGGAGGGTACTGATTTTATTAATGTTAGAACATACAACCTGAAAGCAATTTTCCAGAATTATTAGAATTACGTATTCTCATATAGTTTGGCCCTGGATTTATCCAGGGTATAATAAAACGACGTCAGAATTTTTATCGCCTCGTCATTCCAGCATGGTGTTAGCTGGATTCGAAGAACCCGACCGCAGGTTGAGCATCCAGGAGGGTATTGATATTATTCAGGGTTTAATAAAACGACGACGAAATTATTCAGTCATTGCGAACGAAGTGAAGCAATCTCTCTTTTGAGAGTAAGAGATTGCCACATCACTACGTTCCTCGCAATGATAATGGTAAGACTATTGACTGGAACACCGACGGAATTAATAGACTTTGGACAAGTCCAAAGCCAGCTCTCAAAAAACGTAAATTGGTTTATTAGAACTATTCTTCACTGAAACGAATTTCATTATCAGGAGTGCAATCTAAAGAAGAGTACTAACCCATTGGGAGATTGATGTCTAAAAATAGACCACATATTGTATTTCGTGTTGATGGCGGTGATGTCATCGGGTATGGTCATATCATGCGATCTGTTGCGTTAGCGCAGGAGTTCCAGCATCGAGGGGCGAAGATTACCTTTTTCTCACGTCAAATCGATGGGTCAGGTGTGAAACTGATCGGGGACTATGGCTTTGAAGTCGAGGTTATTCCAACAGGTGTAAGTGAAAACCTCGAGGCTGCCTGGGTAAAACGAGTATTACGATCTGACAGCCGTCATGTCGATCTGTTTGTGGTCGATGCATATCATCTTCCCGCTGAGCATTGGAAAGAGTTCGCTGAAGTTGCGCCTGTGTTGGGTAGTGACGTTTTTGGTGGCAGAGATTATACAGGCTTATCATTTTTGTACAATGCATACGCTGGTGCTGAGAAGCTGGATTATTCCAGAGTGAATGGTGATTGTCAGTTACTTCTTGGATCTCAATATGCTCTGCTGCGAAAAGAGGTGCTCGAAGTTTTTCCCGACATTCGCAATGTCGCCGAGCGAGTTACAACGGTACTTGTCAACGGTGGTGGTGTAGATGAACATGATGTTGTTGGCAGGGTAGCAGAGGCATTTCATGAGCTTTCACACTCTTTTTGGCCTGAAAAAGCGTTGTTTGTGACCGGAAAAATGTATCCCTTTGGCGAAGCTCTTGACAATAAACTGAAGAACCTCCCTTTCGCAGAACGTCTCGTTCAACCGAACAATTGGGTCGAACTGCTCCGTGATGCCAACCTTGCCTTGATCGCCGGGGGTTCTACGCAATACGAAGCCGCAGCCTTTGGGACACCCTATCTCACCTTCCTTGTTGAAGAGAATCAACGTAGTTTCGCAGAGGGTATGGAAGAATTGGGTATCACTGAAGTTGCAGGTTGGATCGAGACGATGGATGCCATCGATATCTGCCAGAAATATGAAGCGATTGTGGTTGACAGCGAAAAAAGAGCGCAATTCTCCCGTAATGGGAGAAACCTCCTCGACGGTAAGGGCGCTGAACGTGTGGTACAAGCCTGCCTGAATAAACTCCAGATTCACTCACCAAAAGCTGTAAATTATTAGCAATCCACAACGGCATTTTCGATAACTCGCTTGGATTTGATTCTAAGTCAAGCTTCAGTTTGTAGCAAATTAAAATACAAAATAGCTGCTGGTTTCGGTAGATTTTCTCAAATTAACATGATATGTTTCAATCATAAAACATTATCAGTTCTGATGGCTTTGGAAAGTCTATTGGGATATGCTCAATGCTGAATGGTAATTGTTGATTTTTTACTTCTTCTAATGACATATCCAAGCGATCAAAGGTTGTGCAATAGGTTATAACAATTTTCAAATATCGTCTTAAAACCATTAATGGTGGGAATTTCTTTTGCTTTTCCATCCAGACCATCAAGTCTAGTTTTCCTTTAGAACTATTACATGACCTACACGCATATATCAAATTGTCTCCTGTATCTTGACCACCTGAATACCTTGGAATTAAGTGATCCAAAGCAAGATTACCTCCTGCACCACAATATGAACAGTGGTTACCTGCTCCAAGTTTGATTTTCTCATCGTCCAGTAAAGTATGAATATTCATACTACCAGTGATTAATCCCTTGAAAAGTCTCGATCTAATCATAAAGTTAAATGGTCCATATTTTGTTTGTTCCTTATCGAGTGCTGTATGAGCCATTGCCAAATTAGCGTAAGACCAATACAATTTTTCACGAACAGTTCTAATCTCTTTCACTGAACCTCCGATAGCATTAGGAGAATTATTACTGCAGAAAAAATGAGCTGATGTAAGGCAATTTATAAGTATTAGATTAACGATACTTATTTCAGCAAGAGCAATTTCTTATACCCGAATTGCGTCTTGTATTCCATCCGGACAATGTACAATCCACTCACCAGATTATCATCAAAAAGTCCAAGATCAAGCTGGATTCGATTATTTCCAGCGGTGTATTCCCGGAATAATTGAAGACCTCCTGCCCCATCAGGTTGAAAACTTGAATCGAAACTATTCCAGTTTCAGGTAGAGTCACAGGGATTACTGATGAGGCATTGAATGGGTTCGGGCAGGGGTTACCAATTGTGAATAGAGTAGGATAATCTACTTTTTCGTTTTCAACTGCGTCAATTGTAATTTCAGCGTAAGGATTAGTTCCAAAGGTTGATGATCTGAAGCTCACATTCACTGGTAGATTCCCATCTGGAGCGACGTTTGGAGTGCCGGTCTCCAGTCCGGCATTCTCAAACACAGAAACCTTTCGTCCAACCACTTCTCCCTTGTCATTCAACACCTTCACCCATATCGGATGCCCCTGTTTATATCCAGGAAGTCCATACTCCTCTGATCCCTGCCATGCGATAACCGCTGTTGTCTGATCTCCAGAATACTTAGCACTCCCAACAAGTTGTTCCCCATCATATACTTCGATGATTTCTGGATTAAGGTCACGTAGAGACTGGCTCAAAGTAACCAGCACTGCATACGGTAAACCTGTAGGAGAGACGCCTGATTGACTGGCTACCTCGGAATTTTCTTCAGGTTGATTAGGAGTAGGATTATTCTGTAATTCGTCATCTAAAGGTGGCTGAAATTCGAACTCCAGATCAAAATAGGAAAACACAAAATAACCTTCACCGGGTGTGAACTGGTCAAGGTTATCGACCACATAAGGTATGCATATCTGACCGTCATCATTCATGATTATGGCAATCTCTTCGTATACCCAGTCAAGACCATGCTCTATTGTGGTTGGCGATGTATAGGGGTATCCAATCCAGTTCCAACGATTGGCTTCAATATGGTAGAGCTGATCTTCTGATATTTCAGGTTTGCGGAGACGCACTGTATCTGGGGAAGTGGTAAATACGCGATAACCTTTTGAAATGTCGATACCGTTTAGTGTATTCACTAAACCGGGAATAAAATACTGTCCATTGTCAGTCGCAACGATCTGTAAACCTTCCCAGTTGGCAAACAAACTGTCTACTGTTTCAAATGAGGGTTCACGGCAAAAGGAAATTAATTCGAAACGATTGTTATTAATGGGGATTTGTGATTCTTGCATTGCATGGCTACAATCAAAGCTATAAATGTTGTTTTCACCAAGAATAGTAGCGTAAAAGTAGCTTTTGGAATAAAAACTTATATCCTTAAATGAAAATCCATTCAGTCTGCCAACCAATCGAGGTATATATGGATTAATTATATCATACAGTTCTAAAACAGCAGTCATTGAGTTAAATGTAACAAAGTAATTATCTGAATAAACAACACGATTCCTCGCAATAAACTCCTGTTCCTCTAGTCTTCCAATCATCTGTGGGATTTGATCTCCGTTCAATTTGAGAAAAGATACTTCATTGTTGGCTACAGCACACAGTAGCGTATCAGTTACAAAAAAATCCACTATGTTATTATCAATATCAAATTCTGCTATATTCCACGACCATAATTGATCATAATTGTCATTGTTTTGCATACAAATAAGTGAAGTATACTCAGGATTTCCTCGTGAACTACCTGCTAAATATAACAGTTCCTCTCCTGAATCCACGCAAATCTTTGATGGATACATCATCACTTCCAGATTAATTACCTCTGCAATTTCATCCCAATCCTCAACACTGTAAACTCTCAGTGATTGTGACCAATAATCAGGATATAACAGTCTGTCACCTAATATTAGAGGTTCGCGCAAATTATTGTTATCGTCCCCTATACTGTTTATCTGGGATAGATCATTGTTTATAGTAGAAAAAACAGGATGTTCACCAAAGCTACTCCCAATAACCATATTATTTTTAAAATATATTTTTGAAATGAACTGATCCCGATTTGAGTCCAGGATTGTAAGATTTAATTCTTCATCTATTTGATATAAACTTAAACCACTATTACCACGACTTATGACTAAAATAGAGTTTTCAATTGCTGTATATTGGGGATTATCTTCCTCTAATTCTTCATAGATTCTATCTAATCGAATATCAGGTTGTGAGAATACCTTAATATTCGCCAATAAAAATAACAAGCATATTACTATAGAATGTTTCATTACTATAGTGTTTCTCAGAAATAAGTTGTTGTTGCACATGTTCTTTGAATCCATTCTGGATGTTGCTTGAAGAGATCAATAACATCATCGACTCGTATTTCGAGTTCTTCAAGTTTCTCCGTCCACCACCCATTGAAATGTTTC
>JAIOHU010000204.1 GCA_019912845.1 bacterium | reverse complement strand
GAAGTAACCAGCTATTAGGACAATTAACCCGGTAGAAAAGAATGCGATAATCCCCTGAAATCGACTGTTCACCCAAAGCCTCATGTAAAATTGGATTTTTTATTAATGGAGTTTGAAAGCTACCCTTCATCCACTTGAATTTAAAACGAAGATTCAGCGATGTGGAGCCGAATATCCTGTTGTTTCAAATCACTTGCTATTCTAGCAAAATTATCTCAAATTCGACATCCAAATTCTGAAAGCTAAACCATTAAGGATATATCTATGAACTTTCACCGCTTGCATTTTCTGGAATCCAGCGACACCCTTGACTCTGGATCAATTGCAATTATCGGTCTGCCCTATGATGCCACCTCATCCTACAGGGCAGGATCAAGATTAGGACCAAACGCAATACGTGTAGCATCAGCTGCCATTGAGACTTGGGATCCATTGCTTAATCGTGATCTTCTGAATATTGCCTACACCGATCTGGGCGATCTGGAAACTGGTCCCGTATCTCCGCAAGATTTTCTCAAGAAATCCAGCAAAGCAATCAGCGAGTTACCAACGAATACTACCATACTTGGGCTTGGTGGCGAACATTCGGTAACCTTGCCACTGTTTGAACACGCCCTCAAATCCCATCCTGATCTGCATGTCATTATTTTTGATGCACATACAGACCTGCGCGAATCGTTTCATGGTACCCAATATTCACACGCCTGTATTACCAGGAATATCTTCAATCTTACCGGTGGGAACCGAATTGCCATGTTCGGTATTCGCAGCGGCACTGAAGCAGAATTCAATTTCGCGAACAAGCATAACATGCTGAAAGAATTCTCGCTTTCAAGTTTCAAGCGTATACTGGAGGCATGGGGAAATGTTCCGCTCTACATTTCACTTGATATGGATGGCTTCCAACCCTCGGAAGCGCCAGGCACTGGTGTTGTTGAACCTGGAGGATTTACTTGGAATGAACTCGCACCCTTGCTGAAAGCACTTGAGGGAAAAAAAATTGTGGGAGCAGATGTGGTTGAGACTTCGCCCGATCAGGACACAACCGGACGAACCCAAATCCTCGCCGCCAGAGTTGTTCGTGCATTCTTGTTGCTGATGCAAAACGAAAGATAAGCAAACCTTCTCAATGCGAATCGGTTCCCGGATGTTTCCTTGCTCATGCAAGGTTTCACACCTATTTTAGTAAACCTACTGTGAAAATATGAGGAGCCGATTCATGAAACAATTGATCGCATTGTGTCTTGTACTGAGCATTGCTGGTATTGCTGTCGCAACCCCAATGCTTGATGTCTACCTTCCCGATAAACAATCCTATAAAACACTTATTGAGGGTAATTTTGATGTGACTGAAGTTGGTTACGATTACGCTCGTGTGGTTGGCTGGGAGGATGATCTTACCAGATTAGAGGATTCTGGTCTCAACTATACCGTTGTCGAAGCGAATATCGAAGAATTTTACCGATCTCGTTTGGATTATGAATTGGACGATATGGGTGGTTATCCTACTCATGAGGAGATTAGCGACTGGTTTCTCAATTTTCTTGACACCTACCCCGAATTCACCGCTGGACCCGACACAATTGGGTATACCTTAGAAGGTCGACCGATCTGGGTGATAAAAATATCGGACAATCCGGAAGAGGATGAAGATGAGCCTGAGATTTTTCTGAATGCTGCTATCCACGCCCGCGAGGTGATTACTCCACTCATTCTCATGAATTTCGCTGAGTTACTCGCTGAAGGTTACGGCGAAAATCAACGTTCCACAAACTTGGTTGATTCACGTGAGATATTCATCATGCCTGTCTTCAATGTGGATGGGTACACATATAATGAGGAACGTGATCCGAATGGTGGTGGAATGTGGCGGAAAAACAAAAGAAGGGTGAACAATCAGATTGTGGGAGTCGACCTGAATCGTAACTTTGATTTCATGTGGGGGTACGATAATGAAGGCTCCTCTCCGGACACATGGGAAGAAACCTACCGTGGAGAGGAACCCGCGTCAGAGCCTGAGACGCAAGTTTTTATGGAGTATGTAAATTCCCGGAATTTTGTCTCTGCGATAAACTATCACTCCTACGGAAATCTTATTCTTTTTCCGTACGGTTTTGACGTCGAGTTTACTCCAGAAGATTTCGATATTTATCAAGTACTCACTGAATATATTAATGAGCCAATTGGTTTTACTGCAGGCAATACTCCTGATATTCTGTATCCAGTGAATGGTGATGCGGGCGATTGGATGGAGGGAGGAGCTGATTACAATATCTTCGGTTTCATAGTTGAAGTTGGCACCAGCAGGCAGGGGTTCTGGCCTTCAACAAACGATATTGATGATCTTGTGACCGAACAGGAAGAACCTCTGCTCAGGTTCTGTGAAGCTGGGGGAGCACCCTATTTCCTCCTTGCACCACCGACTCCAGAGGTAACGGTACCAGATACGGTTTCTGGTGAATTTGTCGTCACCTGGTCAGTTCCAACAGATACAAATGGAAACCATCCAGTTGCCTATGATGTAGTCGAACTTGAACATCCTATCAATGATGATGATGCCGAAAACGATGATCTCAAAATTTGGGAGCTTGATGGCTTCCTGAGGGTGAGTGCACGAGCAAATAGTGGCTCCTTCTCATACTACTCCGGTATGGAGGATGCTGCTTTCCAGACTCTCTCACTGTTTGAACCATTTATGGTGGAACAGGGAATGTATTTCACCTTTAACACATGGTTCGATATTGAAGCAGACTGGGACTATGCATATGTACAGGCTAGTTTTAATAATGGACCCTGGGTGAATTTACAGGGGAACATCACTACAAATTCAGATCCAAATGGCAATAACCGGGGCAATGGAATTACAGCTCACTCAAATGATCAATGGATTGAGGGGGAATTCCCACTCGGCGATCATGTCGGTGAAACCTGTCTGGTTAGATTTGCATACGTTACAGATCAGCGTGTTCTTGGAGAGGGATTTTATGTTGATGACATCAGTCCTGTTCTCGGCTTCGAACAGAGAACAATTGTTGCTGAAGCAGTTGAGGATACCTTTATTGTCATGGAGCGTTTCGTCGAGGATGTGAATCGAACTCTGCACTATAAAGCACGTTCCATTGATGGACAAGAGGATATCTCGAAGTGGTCGTTGTCAGCTACAACTATCGTAGTAGATCAGCTCGAATCCGTTCAGTCTGACGAAAATGAATTACCAGTTGAATTTGCAGTATCCGAGCCTTTCCCGAATCCCTTCAATCCCAGTACTCATATCAGTGTAGCACTGCCAGAGCATGCTGCATTGACGGTCACAGTTTATGATATTCTGGGAAGACAAATTGATACTGTTTTAAATAATCAGCTTGAAGCTGGCATTCATCAGATTCAGATTGGCTCGGAACAGTGGGCTTCTGGAGTTTATTATATCATCGTGAAATCACTGAGCGATTCACGTGGCACTCAACGTGCGGTGACAAAAGCAGTATTTTTGAAATAAGGAACATTTTCGGATAGCCGGGGATGAGTTTTGATCAGGTTGCACAATTGGCAGATACTTTAAAATTTGCTAGATAGGAATCCTGCTCTTTTTGACTCATCCCCTGATCGCATGCTGTCTAAGAACACAGTTTCTTGCTGCGTCATGCCAGCGTGCTGTTAGCTGGCATCCAAGAAGCTTTTGATATTGTTGACGTTAAAAATTCAACTAGACGAAATTTTCACCATGAATCTGAAATTTCTATTCTCAGAATGAAGGGTGCGGTTTTCAATAGTGAATTAAGAGTTCTTCACATCGTCTGAAACAATCTCGTTTTGCTTTCCGGTAAAGAGCATCAAATAGTCTGCCAGGTGCTCTTTTAGTTTATGACGATGTACAATCTGGTCGAGAAACCCATGTTCGAGGAGAAATTCAGAACGTTGGAAACCTTCAGGTAAATCCTGACCGATAGTCTGCTTGATCACTCGTGGTCCTGCAAATCCAATCAATGCATTTGGTTCAGCGATATTCAAATCTCCCAGCATACTGAAACTGGCAGTTGTACCACCTGTTGTAGGATCAGTCAGGATGGAGATGAAAGGAAGTTTTGCACGACTCAGTTTTGTGAGACGAGATGATGTTTTCGCCATCTGCATGAGGCTGAACATCCCTTCCTGCATGCGCATTCCACCACTGCAGGAAATCACAATCAAGCCACGATTCGTTTCAACTGCAAAGTCAATCGCTCTGGCGAGGCTTTCACCCAGCACACTTCCGACTGATCCACCAAGAAAACGGAAGTCCATAACAGACAACACAACTGGATGTCCGAATATCGAACATTCACCAGTTTGAATGGCATCGTTGTTGCCTGTTTTTTTCATACTGGCGGTTAGACGATCAACATATTTTTTAGAATCCTTAAATCCTAAAGGATCAATTGATTTAAGGTTCGCAAACAAAGACGACCAGCTCCCATCATCAGCCAGGAGAGCGATATATCCTGACGCTGACAATCGCATGTGATGGTCACATTCCGGGCAGACTTGAAAATTCCGTTCAAGTTTCCTGCTGTAAATTGCCTGACTGCAATTATTGCACTTTACCCATACGCCTTCGGGCATTTCACGTTTTTCCGCGCCCTCAAGACCATCCTTTGACCGTTTAAACCAATTCGCCATGGTTTTCTACTCCATATCATCATCCTGCGGAATATCGCAGGTCATTAATATCGCATCTTCGCCGTTGCTGTAATACTTTGTCCGAACTCCTACTGTACGAAAACCAAACTTCTCATACAAGGAAATCGCAGCTTGATTTGAGTGTCTTACTTCAAGATAGACAACCCGAGCATCCATAACAGTAATTATATTCATCCAGTGCGAAAGCAGTTCAGATGCATAACCACGCTGTCTGAATTTTGGCAATATAGCGATGTTGAACAGGTGAGCTTCTCCAGCGTAGACAAACGAGATCAAGTAACCAGATAGCACATTGTTATTCATCTGAACCAGAGAATATGAAAGTGGATGAAGTACCGATTCTCTTATCGCACTCTCATCCCAGGCATCCTCAGGAAAGCACTTCACCTCAGCTTCTGCAATATGAGGAATATCCTTTGCTGTCAGCTCACGTATCTCAGATTTTTGCTTAGTTTTAGTCATGAATCTTTTCTACTGAAGTACTCTTCATAAATTTGCCGATGGAAATTGCTTGCTTTGCCTCTGCGACATCATGTACACGCACGATATCCGCACCATTATACGCACAGAATGCAACTACAGCAGTTGAAGCAGGTAATCTATCAACAGTTTCCAACCCACCTGCCAGACTTAGAAATTTTTTCCTGGATGGTCCCATAAGAATTGGGCAACCATGATAACTGAAACGTTTCAGATTCGCAATCAACCTGAAATTATCCTCGAGTGACTTTCCGAATCCAATTCCCGGATCTAAGATCAATTTATCCAGTGTAATTCCCGCCTTAATAAAAGCCTCTAACCGTTCCTCGAAATACCTGTTAATTTCCTCGAAGATATCGTGATAGGAGGTATTCTTTTGCATAGTTCCCGGTTTTCCACGCATATGCATGGCAACATACGGGACTGCTCTGTCCGCAACAACTTTCAGGATATCAGGATCAATCAGACCGGCAGAAATATCATTGATCCAATCAGCACCAGCGTCAATTGCCTTTGCCGCAACCATGGCTTTGGTGGTATCAACCGATATCGGAATCATCACCTCAGAACGAATCGCTTCAATTACAGGGATCACTCGCCGGATCTCCTCAACAACTTCTACAGGCTTTGAGCCAGGTCGTGATGATTCTCCGCCAATATCCAGGATATCCGCACCTTCAGCAACCAACCTTTTCGCCTGCTTGATCGCCTGCTCGGGATGAATAAAACGTCCACCATCATGGAAACTGTCAGGTGTGACATTCAAAATTGCCATGATTCGGGTTTGATCACCTGGTCTTATTTTTAAGGCTGTCATCTTTCATCCAGTTTTACTTGCTCCAGATATCCTTAAAATCAGATGCAAAGGTAAACTTGTATGCTGAATAAAGCTAGTGTTCATCTTTATCTGACAGGTAAATTCCGTGAACGGAATTGAACTCAATCCTCATTACTCTCAAATTGAAAAGTTAACTATTTGCGTGATGTATGAGTAATCCATGTATTAAGATAATGCCGTGATTACCTTGAGAGTCGCTTCAAATAAATGTACTTTATAGTTTAGTAGCAGGCCACCATGACGATATAAATTGAGGTTTCCCATAACCTTCGATGAAGTTGAAAAATCGTAATGTAGATATAGCCACCGTCAAAATTTTGTTGGTGGCATTGGTGCTCTGCATGTCAAATCCGCTGAGTTATGCTGAATCGCACAAGATTCCGGTAGTCGTACTGCTTAAACAGCGACCTGATATTGATGCACTTTACCTTTCTGTAGAAAGTGTACCCAGAGATGACCGAGCTACTATAGTCTGGGAGTATCTCGCCTCACTTTCAATTTCATCACAAAAAAATCTGATATCTTTCTTGAAAGAGAAAATGAGTGTTGGGCAGGTAAGCTATATCCGTCCCATCAGAATTTGTAATGCGATTGCGATTGAAGCAGACCAGCAGTTGATTGAAGAATTGAAGCTCCGTGATGATGTACACAAGTTAATTGATAACTTCCCTCGAAAATCTGAAGCAGAATCATTATTAACTCAAGAGCAAGAGACACTGCCCAACACAGAATTGGATGAGGTGGCTTTTAACTTACAACGGATTCATATCCAGCACGCATGGGATGATGGTTATCTTGGTCAGGGTATCTTGCTTGCGAATATCGATACTGGTGTTGATTACAATATGCCCGATCTAGCGGATCATCTCTGGGATGGAGGTGAAGAGTATCCAAATCATGGTTTCAATTTTCACGCTGCATATTTCGAGGGAGATTCTCTCGATCCGATGGATGAGGATGGTCATGGCACTGCGACATCCGGGGTTGCACTTGGTGATGGAACGAACGGCATTATAACCGGTGTTGCTCCCGAAGCGACTCTGATGATTCTGAAGGTACGTGGTGATATGGGTACTGGTGTGGTAGCTGCCGCATGGGAGGCACATGACTTCGTTCTCGCACATGGTGTTGATGTCACCTCCATGTCTCTTGGCTGGTCACAGCCGGGGGAGGGAGAGCGTGAAGTGTGGCGTGCCAATTATGAGATATTGAATGCTGCTGGTATTGTCAATGTAAAATCTGCTGGAAATTTAGGCGCGTTTATCGATTTACCTGGTCCCATCACAGTACCTGGCGATGTCCCCTCTCCCTGGCGTAATCCTGATGAAGTTGAACAGGGAGGAAGAGGAGGGCTCATTGCGGTGGGGGCATTGGACAGTGTAGACATTATCGCATCCTGGAGCAGCAACGGGCCGGTCAGTTGGCAGAATATTCCTGAGTATGGTGATTATCCCTACGATGAGGAACATGTTGGGATGATCAAGCCTGACCTTTGTGCTCCTGGAAAAGATGTATATACCATAACTCTCAATGGTTACATCCAGACTATGGGTACTTCGGTTGCCTGTCCACATGTGTCCGGGTTGACCGCTGTATTACTATCCAAGGACAACAATCTGCTTCCTGTACAGATCGATTCACTCTTTCAAATAACCGCAGAGGACTTCGGCGAAGACGGAAAAGACAATGTTTTTGGTGCTGGTAAAATCAGAGCTGACCAGGCTATTGATGCTGTGTTCATACCCGTTGGAACTCTTCAAGGTGTTGTGCGGAACGTCAATTCAGGTGAGCCGCTTGAAAATGTGCTGGTAGAGGTAGTCAATCGACCTCGTCGTTCAGATAGCACTGATGTTCAAGGTAACTTTGAGATAGAGGTTTCGGTTGGAGTCTATCAGATTAAAGCGACTCTCCCGCCATTGGATGAGTTTTATGTTGAGAATGTTGTTATCGAGGAAGATGAAACCACAATTATCGATATTAATATGATAGCAGGGGAACTTCAGGCGAACCGTGAGCAATTTACCTATAGTCTTCCTCCAGATACATCTCACTTTGATTCGTTCCGACTGAGCAATGCAGGTAGTGATACCCTCAACATCAATCTCTCCATCTTGCCAGTTGTAGATACTCAACCTGAATTTCTCGAGGAGCAGTATAATTTTGATCTGGCTGAATTAATGCAACCACAGAGTGTATCGGGTGTCTGTTATACACGTCCAGATTTTTACATCGCTGCAGAAGTTGATGAACGATACCTCATTTATCAACTGAATCAGAATGGGATGATCCTCGATTCATTCGATCAACCTGTTGAACAGGACGCTGAGCAGGGTTTAACCTGCCTGGATGTCTCAACAGACACACTCTGGGGTGCATCAGGGGATCGTATCATTGGATTTTCCAGAACTACTGGTGAGTTTGTACGGGAACTGACTATTACTGATTTTGATATCTATTCACTTACGTTTGACAGTCTGTCGCACACTTTCTGGATTGCCGCACAGTTTGGCGATTTAGTTCAGGTTGATGCCAACACCGGCGAAGAGCTGAATCGAGTAGAGAATGAGAGTCTGGTACGTGGAATAAGTATGAATCCATTCTCCAGGGATCAATACCAATTGCTGGTAGCCGTAGAGAACCGAAACCTGCGTCACCTTTTCGAGGTGGACATCACAAGCGGTCATTGGCAATCCCTGGGCGTGCTATATGATGAAGATAATCGTTATATCAGTGGGATCGCTCTCGTAAACGGATTTCCAGACTACCAGGTCACCATCGCTGGAATTCTCCATTTTCAGAATAACATCGATCTGCATGGCTGGTTTTTCCGACCAGGTTTCAAGTGGGTAAGCTTAGTGGCGGATTCAATTTCACTTATACCAGGGGCAGAGGAAGATATCAGCCTGTTTGTTAACACCTATGAAAGTCAGCCCGGAGAATACCTTGGCTCTCTCTACGCTCAATTTAACGGTTTTGGTGAGGAGATAACTCTCCCCATTTCGATTGAAGTTGAAGGAACTAGTGTCGCTCAAAGTAATGATATTCTGGTATCTGATTTTCAGTTGAACGCATCTTGGCCGAATCCGTTTAATTCGTCGATTCAAATCAGCTATACCATTCCTAAAGTGACTACTTTATCCTTACATTTATTTGATCTCCTTGGACGAGAAGTTTTTCACGAATACCTCGGAAGAAAAGAGCCAGGCAGATACTTGCACCAGCTTACTCTCGAGAATATTGGCAGTGGACTCTATTTCCTGACCCTCGAAACTTCTGATCAGAATAGAGTCATAAAAAAAATCACACTAATTCGCTAAATAGAGCATGTTGAATTTTAATCTTCGCAACTTGACTACGCTGATACTCCTCCTGATCAGTGTCTGCACCGTGTCAGCTTTTGCCACCCCAACTGCAGTTGACCCATCTCTGATCTCAAAATTGGAAAACAGTGATTATCAAACTCAGTTTGATGTTGTTGTCCTCTTGCATCCCTTGCCTGATGTCAAAGCTCTCGAAAATCTTGTAAAGGGAGTGGAACGAAACCAACGCTCCTCAATTGTCTGGAACACTCTTATTGAACAAACCAGCAATAGTCAAACAGGGTTCAACGAAGCCCTATCGGGAATTGCGACCTCCGCAACGATACCGTTAGCAAAGCCAATTTACATTTGTAACGGAGTACAATTGCAGGTGAGCAAAGCTGAGTTGCTGGAGATTTTGACCATGGATGTTGTCCGAGTTTGTATTGATGATTCCCCGCGTACCATTGAAAACGAATCACCCACTACAACAGATTTTCCCGAAGATGAACTCGATGATATTTCCTGGCACATTTCACACATTCAGGCTCCCTTTATTTGGGAAGATGGCTACCGTGGGCAGGGAGTGCTGGTTGCAGTTTTTGATACAGGTGTCAATTACAACCATCTTGATTTACGGGATCACGTCTGGGATGGAGGCGAAGAATATCCGAACCACGGCTATAATTTTTATGATGATAGCTTTGATCCCATGGATAGTGCAGGGCATGGCACAGCAGCGGCTGGTATTGTTGCGGGTGATGGATCGGCTGGTACAACCACCGGAGTTGCACCTGATGCTACTATTATGGCAGTGAAAGTTCGACGTAGCCTGAATGTTGGCGAGGTTGGAGATACATGGAGGGCGCAGGATTTTGTAGTTGAGCACGGTGTTGATATCGTTCAGATGTCACTGGGATGGGGTGATCCGGGTCTGTATGATCGACCGGTCTGGCGTCATAATTACAATGTATTGAATGCAGCCGGAATCGTAAACGTCAAATCCGCGGGCAATCGACGAGGTGTCCGAGAACCACCGGATGCCATATCAGTTCCTGGTGGGGTTCCATCGCCCTGGCGTCACCCGGATGAGATTGAAGCCGGAGAGAGAAGTGGTTTGATCACAGTAGGCTCACTCAACCAGGAGAATAACTTTCTGGCATCCTCAAGTCCCGGTCCAGTAACATGGCAGGATGTGGAGGGGTACCAGGATTTTCTTCTTGGCGATGGTCATGTTGGGTTAATCAAACCTGATCTTGCCGCACCGGGAGCAAATGGTACATCACTACGTCATTCTAATGATTCACTCTATGGTGGATTCAGTCACACCTCCATGGCGGCTCCGCATGTGTCAGGTGTGGTTGCGTTGATGTTGTCTAAAGACCCAAATCTGCTGCCTGTGCAGGTAGACTCACTATTGCAATGCAGTGCACAAGATCTGGGTGAACCTGGAAAAGACAATGACTATGGTGCCGGATTGGTTCGTGCTGATCTAGCTGTTGATGCGATAGATGTCCCCATGGGCAGGGTAAAGGGTCATGTGTCTGGCAACTTCAATGAGCCGGTTCAAAATGTAACAGTTATGGCGCTGGAACGTCCCAGAAGGCATAATCACACCGATTCGACCGGGTACTTTGAATTTGATCTACAACCTGGCGAGTATACAATCGTGGTTCGCTTTCAGCAGTTTGAGCTGCAGAGGCAGGACAGTGTCCAGATAGTGGAAAATGATACCACCGTGATTGATTTTGTCATCAACACACTGGATGTCCCCCAAATAAATACCCCAACACAACTGATCCCTGAGGAATTTGCAATTCGTTCTGTTTTTCCGAATCCTTTCAATTCGACAGTGACCATTCAGTATGAGATACCTGAAACCGCTACGATCAGCATGCAGCTCTATTCAATTGAGGGAAGGCTGGTAGATACATTAGAAAGCAGCGAACTCCATATCGCCGGGAAATATTCAATAAACTATGAAAATAGCAGCCTCTCAAGTGGAATATACCTGTTAATAATGAGTACAGATTCAGGTCAGAAAATGTCGCAAAAACTGTTATATCTTAAATAGTATCCTGAAGTAGCAACCTTTGGAATAAGTTTCTTGAGTTTTCCTGTGAGTTTCCATGATGATATCGCTAGGTGATTGAGTAGCACTTTATAATGCAAAAGCCGTTCAATTGAACGGCTTTTGCAATGATAAACAAGCTTATTATGTTTTCTAATCGACTCTGCGTACCAACCTGAATCCCATAATAACACTTCGACTGGTCGGTGTACTTACTAACCCACGGTATGCCGGACGGCACTCATCAGCAGGTGAGAACCAACTACCGCCACGTGCAAAGTGATGTGCGGTTTCTGGGGACAGCCAGGGTGAACCATCATCAGGTGCACCTTCGTACGAGTTGTGGTAATAATCTTCAACCCACTCGTTCACGTTGCCGTACATATCATACAAGCCCCAGTCATTCGCCAGACGGGTTCCAACGATATGAGTTCCACCATTGCTGTTGTCATCAAACCAGGCATAGTCACCCAGCACGGAATAATCTGGATCATCTCCCCAGGGGAAGCGAGACTCAACACCGGCACGGGCAGCATATTCCCATTCCGCTTCAGTTGGGAGACGCCATGCTCCATTCGGACCGCCATTGATACGGAAGAGGAAATCTTCTTTAATGTCATTCCAACTTACATGCTCAACAGGTTTAGCATCACCCTCGAAATGACCCGGCCACTCCCGCATCACTGCAAACCATTGACGCTGAGTAATTTCAAATTGACCGATCCAGAAATTTTCGTCGAAAAGTACTGGATGCTGCGGATATTCGCGATCTTCCGCATCCTGCTCGCTATCGTCCGCACCCATCATAAACAGATTGCCAGAAGCATCGATACGCACCATTGAAACCTGCTGATTTGTATTTCCAAGCTGGAAGGATTGTATATCAAATTGAGTTTCACGTACTTCAAATGCATTGTTCATGAAGTCGGATTGCGAGATGAAAGTATCGTCATCACGCAATATCACCCAGGAAAGTGCGTAACTACCTGCTGTAAGATCAACCGATACCGAAGCGACTCTTTCGAACCAGTGACGTCCTGGTGGAAGTTCGATTTCGAAATCCACTGGATTCAATTCGCCTTCTTCGCCACCAGAGGCTCGCCAGTAGGCGTCCAGCTTAACATCAATTCTGAAGTCGTTTGTGTTCTCCAGGTAGTAGCGCATGATAAACCCGCCACCCGGGAAGAGGCTGGCATTTTCAGGGCTCATCTCGTAATTGAGAAGAACTGCATCATCCGGCTCATCATAATTGTCTACATGGAATCTATCGGTAGTAAACAGTACATCTTCAGAGTAGACAAAGAGTATCTCTATCTGATCGCTGTCCTCTTCGGTGAAATCAGTGTAAGAATCCCACACGATATAGTTGTCGCCTGTGGGAACATCAATGATTGAGCTTTGGTCGATTGTACCATGTTCAACCTCAGCCAGAGTCATCTCCATCGGCTCACCATCGCCGACTCTGTAAAAGATACCAAAATCATTCTCATCACCATCATCATCGCGGACATTGAAGTTGATCGTCACCATCTCACTGACAACTTGAGAAGGTGTTTCAATGGTAATGATTGGATCGTAGCTGTTTCCAACTTCAGCAGTCCAGATGGCGTCATCCATGTTGCCAGCATTATCATAACCAGTTGCTCGCAATTGATACATTCCATTTGGAACTGTCCGGGTATCCCAATCAACCGAATACTGGTTGTTTGCGGTTGGGGAATCATCCTCACCCAGGGCTTCCCAAGCGCTATTAATCTCAACCTCAAATACCACGTGCGATATTCCAGAATCGTTTGGATCAGCCTCATCGAGTGCACGTGCAGTGACAGCGACAACATCTTCTGAAGGTCCGACTGCGGCATTTGGAGCCACACCATTCACAACAGGAGGAGTAAGGTCATCATTGGTTAGCTGATAACCATCATCAATCATATCATTGTCAGCATCATTACGATAGGATGTCATCCCATTCACGGTTTTGGCATCCTGGAAGTTGTGCAGATTATAGGTTGAAGTATATTTTTCGCCGATTCCAGGAATTCGGGCTGATGCCATGTGCCATTCAAAGGACATATAATAATTGCCTCCACCAACTTCAGTATCGAAGACAATCGCTAATGGTACACCACTCAGCCAATCATACTCGTCATTCATATCCTCAGCTGGAAGGCTTGTGAAATAAGGGTTACCCTCATCGTTCATGTACACATTAAATGCGTGACCACCCTCTTCGGCATCAATACGTTCAACTGTAATGGATTGTGTTGCAATTGGTGATTCCCAAATTGGACCCTCTTCACGTAAGGAAACTGTGAAAATTGAAAAGATCGGATCGGGGCTATCCACTAGTACATCTTCCATGGTCTCATAGCCGCTTTGTGGAAGCGCTGGAAGTGTACGGAAAGTACTCTGATTGCGTACAGCCGTTAAACGTAGTCCTGGTTTACCATTGGCACGAATCATCCTTGGTTTAAGATCAACACCAGGATCGAACGATCCGAGGTAGGTTGAAAAGTGCATAACCTCTGAAGTTGCTATCCTGTCTGTGGTGTTAACGTCCGCCAGCAGGATTTGAGAGATAACAGCAGTAGAGGGATCAAATTGGAAAATCTTCATATTAGATCGAAGATAACTTTCCTGATAAGAACCACTATAAGGCAGTGCAATGGTAACCGGTACATTGAAGCTGGTGCCTGAAGGTTCAAATTCGATACCAATTGCAGAAGTATCACCAGGTATGGTGATATTATCCGGTGTAGGAGACAGGGATATGGTGACAACTTCATCAAGTGCACCCTCGGGGATCTCCACATACGCACCCTCTATGGGTGAATCTGCATCGGTGATCTCAACACGACCACCTGTACCACTTATATCACCAGAACCTTCGTATGTTTTTGGGCCAGAAGAAGGTTTGGTAGGCGATTCCTCATCATCTCCACAGCCGATGAAGATTAGGGGAAACGCGATTAAGAAAAGAACAATAAAGCCCAGCAGTCTTCGAGTCATCGTCTTCCTCGCATAATGTAACCACGTGTGAAACCGCTAGAAAAGCATTCAATAAAGTAGCGAGATCAGTTTTCAATTGCAACACTTTAATAATAATGTTAGAAGCAATAAATATCGTAAAAAATATGCTGAAATGGGAAATTTGAATCAAATTGTCTCTGGAGGGAATTTGGAATGAGTTAAAATCAAAATGGGATTAATTTCACCTTGAATCCTCGATTGTCCAATAGAAACAACTTGCCTTGCTTAGTCACTTTTTCTGAAATTAACGACAGTCACACCATCCCCCCCTTCAGAGGGCTCTCCAAGACGATGTTCTGCAACATCACGATGTTTCTTGACTACCTGAAAAACCATACTTCTAAGTGCTCCAGTTCCCTTGCCGTGGACAATCTGCACAAATGGCATCCCAGCGTAGACCGCATCATCCAGATACTGTTCCAGTTGGTTTTGAGCTTCTTCATAACGCTTGCCACGTAAGTCCAGTTCGAGGGGGACATTCTCTTTCTCGGCTTTATCACTCAGGTGAACCTGCACCCTTGAACCACTTCCGGCTGCCTTAGTCTTCACTTTCGCAATATCTGAAACCTTTATCCACATTTTGAGTGATCCAGCGGTGATTTGCAGCCGTTTTCCCTGAAATGCAAGCACTTCTCCCGATACCCCGGATTCCAGTACCACTTGATCACCCACAGCAATATCTTCAACAGATTTTTCTTCGGATTTGGGAGGTGGGGGAGTTTTCGACTTTCGAACTTTTTTCTGACGTTGCTCTATCTCAATAGCGTTTTCTTGAAGTTGTTTTACATTTTCGCGCTCTTTTTGCATGGCAGTTCGCGCCATCTGTATCGCTTCACCTGATGCCTGCTTCTCTCGTATCTCCTTTACGACCAGTTCGATCGTACGGTTCGCTTCATTGAGGATACGTTCCGCTTCCTCGGCTGCTGTTTTTTTCGATTTTGCTAATTCTGCTTCAAGTTTGTCAATTCGTTCAAGAAGTCGTTTTTCCAGTGCCTGTGTTTCGCTCTGTTTTATTGAGAGCCACCGTTTTTCACGTTCTGCCTCGCGAAGTTTGGTGGATAATTCTTCGATCAAGGTTTCCATCTTCAGTTTATCGGTACCAAGATGTCCACGTGCATTTTCAAGTAGCTCCGTTTTGATTCCTACTCGCTGGGCGATCTCAAGCGCATAGCTTGAACCGGGTAAATCGGGTACAAAGCGGTAGGTAGGTTCTAACCTCTCCCGGTTAAATTCCATCGACCCATTGCGTATGCCTTCAGTTTTATGAGCAAACACCTTCAAAGAACCGATATGAGTTGTGATAATTGCCCACCACTTTTTGGCTACCGCCTCCTCCAGGATCGCAGCAGCCAGAGCTGCTCCCTCAACAGGGTCGGTACCCGAAGCAATCTCATCAATGAGAACAAGTTTGGCTGAACTGTTGTCCGACAATACCTTTTCGAGACGAGTCAGGTGACCAGAGAATGAGGAGAGGTCGCTTTCAAGTGATTGATCATCCCCGATTACCACATGCCAGGTTTCCAGCTTTGGAATTACGGAATCATACCCACAGGGAGGAATAATTCCAGACCAGGCGAGGGAGGTGATTAGTCCGACAGTTTTCAGAGCGACAGTTTTACCACCCGCGTTGGGTCCGGTAATTACCAGGGTTTGCGCCTCGGATGAAAGCTGGAGGTTAAGTGGTATCGTTGCATCAAGCCCTTTTCGTAACAAGAGCAAAGGATGTCTAGCCTCCACGAGATTCAATACCGCTCCGCCCATCGCTGGACGTATCGCTCCGCAACGGTATGCAAACTCAGCTCTCGCCTGGAGCGAATCGATGAATCCTAATGTATCAATACTGACGAAAATATCATAATGATTTTCACGTACTTTTTGGGTGAGATCTTCCAGAATTCGTTGAATTTCAGCACTTTCAGCTTCATGCGCCTGACGTAACTGATTAGCCAGATCAACCAGCACCGCGGGTTCAATGTATAATGTGCCACCAGACGCTGAACTGCCATGCATAATGCCTTGAATTTTGCCACGGTGATTTGATTTTACCGGCACGACAAACCGTCCATCGCTTATCGTATAGCCAGTCTCTTGAATCCAACCTTTTCCCATATAACTGCTGACAAGATTCTCTAATTGTTTACGGCTTTTTTGCTCCAGGGATCGGATTGATTTACGGAGATTGTTCAATTGTGGTGAAGCGGAATCTTTGATTATTCCATCACGAATATCTATCGCTTGCGTAATGATCCGTTGAAGAGGGGGAAGGGGGTGAAGTGTTTCCAGTAGATGTTGCAGCGGAAAAAGGTGTTCATCGTCCTCCTTGATATACTCAGAAAGTGATTCAATTCCGTTGAGAAGTTGGTAAATATCTAACAATTCGTGGATTTCGAGACGAGAGCCCTGTTTTCTGGTACGTTTTAATGCCGGGCGAATTTCTCTGATCCCTGCTATTGGCAACGCTTCACCGCGTTCCAATACTCCCATCACATTTTCGATGAGTCCAAATTCTTGTTCTACTTCTTCCAGCTCCATTGTGGGACGCAAGCCAAGAATTCGATCTTCCCCGAAGGGAGTTGCAGCGTTGTCCGCGATGGAGCGCAGGACAGTATCAAAATCGAGTGCACGGAGTGTGTCGGATATTTCTTTGAGTTTCATAATGTTGAACGATACGAAATTTTGATCTATTATGGAATATTCATGGAGCGGTGGACAGTTCAACAGGGTCTGTCTCACAGAAATGAATGGTTCACGGCTCTTTTGCGAGGATACTGGAGTGTATGCAATACAAACTAAGCTGGAACGACACCATTAATATTAGAATACGACGCTCATCGCGTCATCCCGGTGATGAGTTAGGCCGGGATCCAGGAAGATATTGATATTATTAATGTTAGAATTTCACTTCTTTCGATAATTGTCCTATTGGACTGATGTTTTATTGCTGTGGACAGCACGAGATGCTCGTATACGAACAGATACATGTACCTTTAGCAAACGTGGAAAACAGATAAATCACGATGACTGAAACCCAAATCACACTACTTCGAATGGTTCTCGCAGGAATAAATGGCATCCTTTTTGTTGCGGGGTGGTATATTGTTTTTGAGATGTTGAAAAAACGACCACGTCGTCTAAAAAAAAGACTGATGTTCCTGGTGCTTGAAGTCGAGAAGATGGAGGAGGATATTGAGGATGATTCCGAAATAGTCGAAGGATCAACAGAAAAAAGAAGAGAGATTGATCTAATTAAAAGGAAACTTAATAACTACAATCATGACATTCAAAACTTGCTGCCGATTGCATTTGGAGTGCTTATGATTGTTGTTGCAATTTTTGCGATCCTCAGCCTACTCACCCCCGGATTTACCAATTTTATCTGATAATATAAACCGCATCTTACTTTAAGAGAATGACTGATCTAGATGAATTTGTGGTATTGGATGATGCTCGAATATAGTACATCCCATTTGCAACTGATCTCTCAGGTTTCCACTTAACCAAATGGCTGCCACTTTGAAAATATCGGTTTGTCACCAGATCAACCTGCTGACCCAAGTGATTGTAAACAACCACTTCAAGCCATGATGAATGTGGTAGGCTGATAATAAAGTTCGTTCCACTGTTAAATGGATTAGGGTATGCTGGCAGTAGGGTCATGCTTTCAGGTAAACTTAATTGAATATCTTCAGGTGCAAATGAAGCGTGGTTTCCACTCAATATCCAATGATCCGGATCAAATTCGAGACTTGTGGCAGTGAAAGGCAGTTGACCCAGTTCTATAATCTGACTTTCCACTCCCTGTATATTTTCCAGACGAATCAGAGCCTCTTGTTCGCCGTTTGTTAATAGAACGGGCAGTGGGGTGGTAAAGAAGGGGGCGTCAGTTTGAGTCTGTACAAGTTCAAAGCTAACTCGCGATCCTGAATCATTCGGTACACTCTGCAGATTCTCAAAACTGAAAATCGGATAACCTTGATCAAACACCCATTCATCAAAAAAACTGCTTAAATCCTGCTCGGATACAGCTTCCATCACTTCCTTAAACTCGTGTGTTTTTGCGTTCCCGTAAGCGAAGGTTTCGCCATAAGCCCTAAGCCCCGCAAAAAAATCTTCATCACCTACCACCCAACGTAGCATGTGAAGTATCCAGGCACCCTTTCGGTAGACTGTGCTGCTGAACATGGGATCCCAGCCATCACGTATATAAGGTGGATTGAAGATCGGAAAACGCCCACGATCTGGATCGGCATCTTCGTTAAAGTAAGACATCATGCCATTGTACATATATTCTTCAAACTGATGCTCATCGAGGTGTTCCAACCAGAGACCCGCAGAATAGGTCGCAAAGCCCTCATTGAGCCAGATTTCCGCAAAGGTAAAAGGACCGACCATGTCACCCCACCACTGGTGAGCGAGTTCGTGAGCTACGATCTGTTCAGCCTGACGATTTCCCAATCGAACAAGAGCAGCTCCATAGGTAGTGCAGGTTTGATGTTCCATTGCACCCCAACCGTCAAATATCGGAGCCAACACCTGAGCATATTTATTGAATGGGTAGGCTCCAAAATGAGATTCAAATAATTCCAGCATTTCACCAGTTCTACCAAATTCGAAAACACTGGTCGCCGAATCAGCGGGGAAAGAGTAGACACTGAGTGGAGTATTATTGACCCCGGCAGGAGCAAAGTTGATGATTGCGTAAGGTGAAGCAGCAATACTAATTAAATAGGTTGAGATTGGATCAGAATTCTGCCAGGTGGTAGTCGATTCACCATTTCCAGCATCCTCAATTCCAACAAGTTCGCCATTGGAAACAACAATGTATTCGCTTGCCATGGTCACCCTCATGGTAGAGGTGACTTTGTCGAAAGGACGATCGTAACATGCCAGCCAGAAACGAGTTTCGTATGGCTCACCAAAGGTGTACATGGTATTTTGTTGATGTCTGTAAATCAGCCCACCAAAATAGTTGTTATTCAGGATGATCAATTCGTAATTGATGGTGACAGTAAGAGTATCATGAAGGTTTTGAGGAGCTCCCAGATTAATGGTAAGATTTTCGCCATCTTGAGTGTATTGCATTGGCAGGGGTACATCACCCATGGTGATTGAATTTATCGTACAATCGGCTAGATGCAACTCAATTTCCTGCAAGTTGTCTTCCATAACACGAAAACGCATCGTTACTTCTGAATGAGCAGTTCTAGTTTCCAGATTGGGATGGATGGCGATGTCAAGATCTAGGGCATCAAAGGAATGTACCGTATCTGCATCCAGCTCGTGATAGAGACGTTGCCAGTTTTGTGAATGCCGTGAGTGTGAATAGAAACCGCCTTTTTCCAAGTATTCAGGTGGTGGGATAGCGAACGAGGTTGCGAAGAGAAGCAAGGATGAAAGTAGCAGAGTTATTCCAATAAGATATTTCATCCGTTGTACATGCAATGCTTGTCTGTGTTTATTTGTGTACTTCACTTCGGCATCTCTCACTAGTTGAAGGCTTCCATGCTTTGAGAACTGGCTTTGGACTTGTCCAAAGTTTAATAACACCTGTACTGAACATATTAGACCGGGGATAAATCCAGGGCGAATCACTTAATCCATTGGAAATATTCAATGAGTGTAAATGAGTATCTATCAATCAATCTCCCTGGCAATAAAAAAACCATCCTCACCCTGATTCTGATAGAGCGGCATCAACAAATATCCCTGATACGGCGAAAGGATAAAGCCATGACGGTCGGATGCCAGCTCATCGCCCTGTTCAATTCTGTCAAAATTCTTGAAACCTTTATTCATTTTAAATTCATCATCCGGTTGTACCGCATGTCGATGGATAATTTCCAGGACAGCAGGGTATTCATCTGAGAAGCGATGCAATTTCTCTTTTTGTTTAAAAATGAAGTTATCGAAATTTTCATTAAACAGACCCGCTTCTGCCATGGTCAACCAGATCGCAGCTTCAATATCATCCTGAGCGTTTTTGGTGCTGTGTTCACCACCTTCATAAGCAAATGATGTAAAACCATTGTCCTGAAAAAACTGAATCAACATACCTTTTAGATAGCGTCGAGGATCACGCACGACGGGCACTTTTACTGCTCTGAAATAGGGTTCCGCGAGACGGTTATCTCCTGCCGGGATGAACGGAATAGATGGCGAAGAGCTTGTATGCAGGTCAATAATCACCGCATCCCTGTCTATATCGAGAATAGATATTATGGTATCAAGCAACCGTTTTTGTTCCTGACGTTCGATGGTGCCATTGTGCCAGTTTCCATTCAAGAGATCGGGATCATCCCAGATACGATTCAAATCCTCCTCGATATAGCGCACACCTTCACGTAGAGCAGGAATATTTCCAGCCAACGAAATTACTCGTCCATTAATTTCAGGCTTCAAATCATTCAGTTTTCGAAAAACTTCCAAGACAGCGTTTACAGGTGAATACTCATTGCCATGCAGTCCGGCTATTACGATGACGTTTTTCCCAGTTTTTCCACTGTAGTAGTCACCAAGAACAGGGTGAATATGAGAACTGGTTTGAAGTTGATTCATAAAAAGTACAGCCCGCTATTTATACTTCATTATGTGATAAGTAGAGTTGAAAAGTTCTTTCAGTTATTCTTTCTGATGGTATTATTCAGACAATCTCTGTTCGAGGAGATTTATAACCATCCCCAGGAAATTATCTTCAGTTACCACACCAACCAGCCTGCCATCCTTAATCACTGGGAGACAGGATACATGATGAGCTCGCATCAATTTTATCGCATCCTGAGTCAGAGTCTCCGGCGACACATAGATTGGATTCTTGATCATAATCGATGTAACCGGCGTTGACTGTAATTCATTTGGGTCCTGCTGTCTTCCATACAATCGCAGCAGTGCTCGATGTGACACCAAACCCAACAAATGATGATGTTCATCTTCAACCAGAACATGACGTATGCGGTTCCAGTCCATCAAATTTGCAACCAGGTTGACAGGTTCATCCGGACTGACCGTAAACAAGTCCGTAGTCATATATTGGTCAACCTGTAAATAATTTTCTTGCCAGCCACCCGCTTCAGAAAGTTTTGCCAGTTCCCATTTATGAACTGGTTCACCTGTGTTCTGACGGTTTATCATAGCCGCAGTTATTGCATTTAACTGCTCACCGCGAGGACCCTGTAGTCTAAGATTATTAAGCGATGACAAAGTCCACTGAGAGCCAGTTGCCTCTTTTTCAACCCGCTCCTCGATGACCCCGAGATACTTATCTATATCACTACTATCGACACGAGATGTAATTAACCCCTCCCTTGCCAAAGGTAGCAGTTCTTTAAGGATTAGTTCCTGAGCAGTACGTCGCTTGCCGTGCAGCCAGGTAAATTGAGCCCCGAGCCCGTGAGTGGCGGCGGAGATGAAATTATCCTTGGCGTCGTCAAAATCCATCACTTTGGTAATATCACCATGCTCAACTGACATCCCACTCATGATGCCAAACCAGAATGCCGCATTTGCAACTTCGTCAGTTGTCGTTGGGCCGGAGGGGAGGACACGATTTTCTATGCGTAGATGCGCTTTCCCGTTCATCACTCCATAACAGGCACGATTCCAACGATAAACTGTGCCGTTGTGGAGGCGGAGGGCGTTCAAGCCTGGAGCTTCACCATTTTTAAGTTTTTCAAAGGGATCTTCATCCGTGTCGATCGCAAACAATACCTTAAATCTGCCAATATCTTCCTGGAAGATTTCAAGCGCGGATTCGCGAATCCATTTTGTCCCGAAACTGACACGTGGACTGAGATCACGCAGGTAATGCCCACTTCTCGTATCTATAGACTGCTCGAACAGGGCGATTCTGGTTTCACGCCAGAGACGTTTTCCAACCAGCAGTGGTGAATTTGTCGCAGCAGCGAGTACAGGGCCGGCTACAGCCTGCGCAATATTGTATCGATGTGCAAATTCGTTAGGATCAACCTGAAAATGTACCTGGAAGCTGGTGTTGCAGGCTTCCAGCATGATATTATCGTGCTTGAGTGAGAGCTCGTCCTTCCCCTTGATATTCAGCTCGTATGCTCCACCTCGCATCCGTGTCAGAGTCTCATTCAGTGCATAGTAACGTTCACGCGGGGTCATGTTCTCGAGGGTAAGATCAGTCTTTCGAATCGTTGGAAGGATTCCAACGAGTAATGGACGTGCTCCATGTTTCTCAGCTACAGCTTGAACTTTCAGGATACCATCATCCAGAAGTTTCTGCATTCGGCTGAGACAATCTCCCCCAAGATCAAGAGGATCAACATTAAACTCGAGGTTAAACCGGGCAATTTCGGTTGTAAATGCCGGATCATTCAAATCCTCAAGTACTGGATCAGCGACAGGTGCAGGGCGAAATGCAGAGTCCACCAGCACAATTTCCTGTTCGACACCAATACGTCGAACACCGCTTTCCAGTAACCCATCTTCCACCATCTTCTCAAGTGCATGAACATCATTGAGAAGGCATTTCATGAAAGATCGGAGTTGATCTTTTTCTGCGCTGCTTTGCGTGAACAGTTCACCCATAGACATTCCTGGTAGAATTATGAAAAACTCTTCGTTATCTTTATCGATCCTGCAACATCTGTAATGATCTAAAACGCTTCTGGTTTTTTATTTCTCAATTCTGCTTGTAATTTTTCATCCAGTTTTTTGTAGGGTATCAGCATTGTTGCCGTTGTCCCTTCGTCCAGCTTGCTTTCCAACCGTATGGTTCCTCCCATATCATCCAGGAGATTTTTCACATGGGTTAATCCAATGCCTGTAGCAAGGACTTCTTGTTCACCGTTAGCTGGACGTGGTGTTTTAGTCGAAAAGAAGGGATCAAACGCCTTTTCTTTCGTTTCTGTATCCATACCGACGCCGTAATCTTTAATGCTGATCAGCATCGAGTCATCCACATGCATCAGAGTAACATCTAGCTGCTTCTGCTTCATGTGATCCATCGCTTCACATGCATTGGTGAACAGATTTGCCAGGATTTGGGAGAAATCACCCGGGATTCCCCTGAAAACAGGTACAGTATCCGGATGCGTAAAGTTGATGTCGGTGAAATGTTTGAAACGAGGGTCTGCCTTATAAAACTCGATTTCATTATTTATGAGTTCAATGAAATTTACCTCACCCACATCACGTAAATATTCATGCTTCGCCTTATTGGATAGCAGGTAGATATCTTGCTGTAATTTTTTGCCGATGCGTCGGATACGATCAAAATCATTCTTCAAGTCTGGGAATTTATAGGAGAGCAAATCAACTGTGCCCAGCAAACCGGATAAGGGTCCTGCCAAATTATGTGCGATACCCGCAACCAGTAGTCCCATTTTCTCCAATCCCTGGTGTGACTCCAGATATCGGTTTATCGCAGCGCGGACTTCTTCGTTCATCTCATTGTCTAGCACTGGATCGGGATTCTTCTTTTCAGGGGATGCCATATATCTCTCCTGTTTCGAACAATGTGCTCAAAAGTTGAGTAAAAACATAAACTACTCTTCACATTCCCATACGTCAAGCGTTTGCAATAAAATGACTTGACTGAGTAACAGCGATCAGCTACTTTTTCACTCGTTGATTTTCATAGTGTAATGGTCAAATTAGTTACTTACTCCAGGACGCGAGAATGCCCGAATTGGAAGCACATCCACTTTTATCTGAACAACAGGTAAACGATAAAATTGTTGAACTTGCATGCGAAATTGCCTCCTCATTCCCCGAAGGTGAACCTGTCACGGTCATCGGACTACTACGTGGCTGTTTCATTTTCATGGCTGACCTTGTACGTGAGTTACATCGTAAGGGAGTCATTATTGGCGAAGTGGATTTTCTCATCGCCTCGAGTTATGGTGGAGGGACCAGTTCCTCCGGTAATGTGAAAATTGAACGAGATGTGAAGCATGATATTGCTGGCAAGCATGTACTTCTCGTGGACGATATACTCGACACCGGTGCTACTCTGCAAAAGGTTATTGAACTTTTCAAAAGCAGAAATCCTGCAACACTAAAATCCTGTGTTCTCCTTGAAAAACCTGCACGACTGGAAGTGGATATTAAATCTGATTTTGTTGGATTTACCATTCCGAACAAATTTGTTGTCGGATGCGGTTTGGATTACGACCAAAGATACAGGGAACTTCCCTATATCGGTATTATGAAAGAGGATGATTGAAACTGCAATCGATTATCTCTGGTATATTAATTGCAGACTATTTTGAAAGTGGGAGGAGCAGAAGATTAAATTTGCTCCTTTCTCTCTATGTTTTATTGTCGTAACTTATTGATAATTAATGATTACGAGCCGGATTTCTAGAACCTGGGCGAAACCAAGTACGAGGTAACTATGAGGAATATCATGCGTTTATCCCTCCTGATCTGCACAGTTGCACTCTTGTGCAATGAAAATCTCTTTGCTCAAATCGAAATTAGCGGTTTAGTAGAGGGAGTTCTCGCAGAGCCTGAATATCTGGTAACCGGCG
>JAIOHU010000203.1 GCA_019912845.1 bacterium | reverse complement strand
TTGATGTTTTAGTTAGATATGATCTATTAATAAAATTCAATTCGTTAAACTATAATCTAGTTTCCTTATCTGATAATAATAGTATGCTAGATGTTTTCAGAGTATTCCTTCAATATTCCGAACAAATCAATAATCGAAGATTTGAAAAAGTTTATTTGTCACATAAGGGGAAAAAGAAATTTTATATAGATGGGGATTATTTTGAAAAACTTGGATCTGAATATAGTTTTCAGAATCCTGTTTATACAAGCAATACATTTTGTGATCATTTGTTTCAATTAAATGGAGATAAAGCTTATCCCACATGGACGGGTGGCTGGTTAGGAGTTGCTTCACGGCAAATAAAAGATTTTACGGATTTCCATGAAAAGTGGTACCTATATGATTTAGCAAAGTAGTTGATTCAGTAAATTAATAAACACCCCTTGTGATTATTGCCAACGTACATCTTCTTCCTGTAGTATATGAATCAGATAAAAGCGCTATCATCGCAAGAAAAAATAGTTAAATCGTTGATATCTTTCAATATAGTATTAGTAAATGTTATATCAGATTAACAGCTCTGAATTCACCACTTCCCACTTCCTTCGTTGAGCTGACCAACTCACCTCTTTCGTAACAGACAATAGGTGATGCAGGTTTATTTTATCATGACCTATGACAGTATTTGGAAGGAAGAGAACTTCCTCCTGAATATCCGGTGCAAGCAGTAAGAGATTCATGATTTGTGTAATGCGTGCTCTTGATACATGCCCTATGCGAGCAAGCTCAGCATACCCATCAACCTCCCCATCCTGTACCATCTTTGCCATGCGATGTGCCAAGGCAATTAACTTTGAGACTCTGGGAATTCTGCCGATGGGAAGTACTAAATCATCAGGTTTCTTTCCCATTCGAAGCTGCTGTCTTCCGTTACGACCTAACTTCAGGTAAACATCAAATTCCAGACTATTTTTTTCTTCACTCATTTTCTTTTCCTTTGATTACGATGCAAGACTGGTGATTCCAGTTTTTCGAAGTTGGACGCAAATCTTACTATTGGCACCATTGAAATCGATCCTCGTAAAGATCAAGTTCAAGACCCATATCTGTTCATCCGTTGTAAGGTGTCCCCACAGATCATCGAACCGCATCATTCCATCCAAACACTCATCGACTGATATTCCATGCCGCTTCGATTCTTCTATGCGAGTTTTGTAGTCGTGCAGTTTTACCTTTGCTGCTCTAAGATCACTCTGATATACATTTTGATCATCACCTTCTATTGAACCGATGAATCGTTCGAGTCTCTCAATCTCGCGGTTCATCCCATCGACACGTTCACGCCAAAGTTTTTCAACCTGAATAATGATTTCATCCAGCAGATTGTCGTCAGATCCTAAATCCCGAATGCGATCAATTACAAACTGTTCAATTTGATCTGCAGGGATGGAAGGGGATGGACATTGATCCCAACCATATGTATGCGCATTCTCACAAACATAGTACCGGTACACTCGTTGCTTGTTCTTTGAAATCGGAAGATGGATCATTGGAGAATTGCAGGACTGGCAGAACAATAGCCCTCGAAGGATAGCGCGGTATCGGTTTCTAGGATGATCAGGGGTGCGATTACCCAATCTCAATTGATCCTGTACAGCTCGCCAAACCTTCATGTCAACAATCGCTTCATGTTCACCTTCATAGAGTTCATCCTTATACCGTATCTTCCCGATATAAAGGGCATTCTTAAGAAAACTGGATAGTCGCTGTTTGTTGAAAGCCAATCCCTGGTGAAGGTTGCCTTTCTTGGTAATCCAGCTCTTTGCTGTCCATTGTCTTCGGTCGAGTTCAAGGACTACCTCGCGCAGTGAACGATGCTCGAGGTAAAGATTGAAAATCTGTCTGACCCGATCTGCTTCCATTGGATAAATCTCAAGTTTGCCAGTTTGGAAATTGACATCGTATCCGAGTACTTGAGTACCACCAGTCCATTTCCCTTTTCTTCTTGCCGCGGCAATCTTATCCCTGGTTCGTTCAGATATGATCTCACGTTCAAATTGAGCAAAACTCAGGAGAATGTTTAGTACCTATCCCTAATTAGTATTGCTCTGAGAGCTGAGAATATTTACTTTCCCTCCTGAACTTACAGGAGGTCGTTATGGCATTAAAAGAACAACTTATTAAACCCTGGATTTTGA
>JAIOHU010000001.1 GCA_019912845.1 bacterium | reverse complement strand
TGGACGCTTTTCAATGATGTTGGGTTGCAGTAAGTCAAGAAATAACTGGAAGGTTGACCGATTTCCACGACTGACCTGGACTGCATAGCAGAAACCATCTTCGGGGCGAACAACACCCATAACATTTGCGTGATAATGGCTGCCGCTGCGTGGACAGGTGGGTTTTGTCCCTTTCAAAGCCCAAACCTTGTATACACCGGGATCAACCCAAAATGCTGATTCATCTTCAAACCAGAAAACAGGGTTCTCTCGTTTTTTCAATAGACGTACTTGTTCACGGAATGCCTCCTTTTTTGCTGGATCAGCTTTTGGTGACAAGGGACGTGGTTGAATACGTCGCAAATCCCAGCGATGCAGGGTTCGGCAAAGTGTAGAATAGCTGACTTCTACAGAGTTTTTTTTAGATATCCATGAAAAACAGTTGCCGTAAATGGTTCGCCATCCCGTGTTGTACCCTGGATCCTTTCAACAACAAGGTCACGTATCTCTGAACCAAGCTTCTGGGGGCGACCTGAACGTGGAATAGGTTACAGCCCAGCTTCACCGGACTTATTCCAGGCATTAACCCATTTACGAAGCGATTCATGGGTAATTCTGAGAAGCCTGCAAACTTCATTTGATGAATACCCTAGCATCCTGAATCGAATCGCAGTAAGTCGACGTGCATGTTTGACGTCTTTAGTACGCTCAAGGATATCTGCAATAAAAGTTGCATCACCGAACGATATAGAAGGTTCAAGCGATCTATTCATACACTCAATATACATGTGTCAAAGAGCAAAAATCTCTAGCGCAAACACAACTTACTTTCGCGAGTTACTATAATAAGAAATAACCATGAATCTTTAATGTTGCAGTAGCCAAATGCCAGTATAATACTAATATGTTTAAATAAAGAGAATATTTAAGAGAGTGCGTTACTATGTTCACAGATTGTTTAAATCACTCATTGACGGATAAAATCCTCACTAGAAATTTGCAGCTGAAGATTATAATTCACAAGAAATTAAAGAATTGTGATTCATTTTGCATAAGTGTTAAAATATACTTCTCCTGCAATAATGTCAACAGGTTGAGCTATTAAAATATTTTCGCCTTTGCAACTGAGGGTTTCGATTAGATGGGATAATTCAGTGAATATGTTTATAGTATTAGATGTAAATGAGAACCAGGAAATGTTCTTATCATTAAGTACCTATCCCTAATTAGTATTGCTCTGAGAGCTGAGAATATTTACTTTCCCTCCTGAACTTACAGGAGGTCGTTATGGCATTAAAAGAACAACTTATTAAACCCTGGATTTTGACAGATGACTTGTGGAAACGCTTT
>JAIOHU010000202.1 GCA_019912845.1 bacterium | reverse complement strand
TTCCGCAACATCCGTAGATGTTGCGGAACGGTTCATGTGACCAGAATCATCAACCGTTACCATTTATTTTTCAAACTTATAAAATATACTTGAGAAATGATTTTATTTGCTTAACTTCAGTTATGGTGAGACTATAGCCACACCCGAGCACCGAAATTAACATGCAAAAGGGTGTGCCTTATATAACGAAACAAAGATTTACTTCATGGGAAGATTTTGAGAGGGGTTTTATTATGAAACGAATTGGCTTAGTTGTGTTATCCCTCATGATGCTTGCATCGCTGGGATTTGCACAGAGAATACATGTTGAGCCGGAAGCACTTAATTTCGGCGAAGTATTGGTAGGAAATGAAGCAGTTCGCGGAATCGGCATTTTCAATCATGGCGATGGCGAATTAGTGATAGAGGTGGGAATTGAGGGTGGTGCATTCTATCTCAATGACTTTGAGGGCGGTGTTGTCCCGGATGAAGGTTTGGAACTGCACGTTGTCTTCGCTCCGGAAGAACCAGGTGAGTACAACGGTGTTCTTATGATTTTCAGCAATGACAGAGAGCATCCGGTAGTTGAGGTTCCTCTGCATGGCTTTGCTGTGGGCAACCATCATGAAGGTGGTCCGCTGGTCGTCGAACCGGAAGAGTTGAATTTTGGTCAGGTTTTAATCGGAACCGAAGTTGTTGCAGAGGTCATGCTGGCAAATGTTGGCGATGAAACAGCGTTTTTCTCTGCTACCGTGGATGGCGCACGTTTCTTCATGGATACCATCGAAGAAGAAGACCTCCCTCCCGGACATGAAGTCTTTCTGCAGATAGTCTTTGAACCGAACGAAGAGGGTGAGTATAACGGCGCATTGATTATTGACAATCTGGAAGGCGAACAGGAAAATATCGTTGTACCACTTCATGGTGCAGGAATTCTCGAGCATGGTGGTGATGGTTGGCTTGAGCTGACTACCGACCATATCAACTTCGGCGAGGTTGAAGTCGGAGAAGAAGCTCAAGAACACCTGGGAATGATCAACCGTGGCGAAGAGACAGTCGAAGTCTGGTTCAGTTGGGAACCGGAACGCATGGCATTTTCTGTGGGAACCGATGAAGTTATCACAATTCCTCCCGGTGATGATTTTGGTGTTGGTGTCTATTTTGAACCACCTGAACAGGGTGAATATGCCTCTGCACTGATCGTTCACTCCAACGATCCTGAACATCCCGAACAGGTTGTCGAGGTGGTTGGCTTTGGTGTAGGTGAGAACCATGAAGGTGGACCGCGTATCGAATATGAACCCGAAGCGATTCATTTTGGTGATATCCCTGTCGGAGATGAAGTTAGAGAAACGATCCATGTGTATAACCGGGGAGATGAAGCGTTGGTGGTAGCTGGTGGTATCAACGGTGGCGGATTCTCGATGGAAGAATTTGATGAGATGGAAGTCCCTGATGAAGGGCTTCATTTCCAGGTCACATTCGCTCCTGAAGAACAGGGACATTATGAAGGTATGGTTGTACTCTGGACAAATGACCCGGAACATCCTGAAGTCGGAATTCCACTTTCTGGTCACGGCGGTGAAGAGGGTGGTAATGATGGCTGGTTACAGGTAAACCCACACCGTATGGTGTTTGAAAATGTTGCTCCCGGACAGGAAGATTCACGTAGGCTGGGGATGCTGAACACGAGTGATGAAACTGTTGTCCTTGAATTTTCCTGGGACCCCCCTCGTGACGCATTTTCTATTGAAGTGAATGAAATCGTCGAACTTCCTCCTGGCGAAGATTTTGGTTTGGATATCTGGTTCCATCCTCCCGAACAGGGACGCTATACAACTGATTTTGTGATCTCTTCGAATATTGAAGGTCAAGAGGATGTGTATGTTGAAGTCATCGGCGAAGCTGGTGAAAATCATGAAGGTGGTCCACGAATTCAAGTGACTCGTGAGGGACTGCACTTTGGCGAAGTTGAGATTGGTACCGAAGCGAATCTTGAGTTTGGCATTTTGAGCGTTGGCAATGAACTGCTGGACGCCTGGATTGAAATTGAAGGATGGGGTTTCTTTGGTCCTGATGATGAACATTTTGAAATAGAACCGGAATGGGAAGAATATTTCAATGTTACCTTCGCACCCAACGAACTGGGAAGATATGAAGGTACAATGATTATCGAGAGTAACGATCCCAACCGTCACATTATCCAGATTCCCATGAGTGGCTGGGGTGTTGAAGGTGATGGCGAGCCGGTTCCCGGTCGGTTTGAACCTGTCGAACCAACTGGACTTCCTTACACAGTTGTCATTCAATCCGCCATACTCGATGAAGAACCACTCAGGAACGGCGCGCAAATTGGTATCTTCGACGGCGATTTGTGTGTTGGTGTTGGTGAAATTGAACCAGAGATGGAATATCCTTTCCCGATTATCGTCTGGGAAGGTGATCCAGACCAGGAAGTTCCCGGATTTGAAGCGGGCTCACCAATAAGCTACCGTTACTGGGTGCCGGAAGAGGGAGTCTTCAATGCTGCGGGCGAATATGAGCGGGGTAACGGGACCTTCGGTAATGATATCTTCACTGAAGTTGCTCTTTCCGGATTCAGAACCCGTCTTCTGAATATCCCACTGCAGGCGAACTATTTTGAAATGGTCTCCTTCAACATCGAGCCCATGGATTTAGATGCAAATTATGTTTTCGATAACCTCGAAAACCTCGCAATAGTCTATCAGCACGATGGTGGAATCTATATTGACGTGAACATCAACACGATTTTCGAAATCACACCAACCTTCGGCTACCGGATCTTCATGTATGAAACAGAAGAATTGCAGGTGGAAGGCTATCCACTTCCTGCGAATACCGAATATCACCTGGAAGCTGGTCCCTGGAACTGGCTCGGCTATCCATTCAACCATGAAATGGCGATTACCAGTGCTCTTGGGCATATCGGAGAAAATATCGAAATTGCGATAACCGATGATGGTTTTGTCTGGATTCCAGCACTTGGAATCAACACCATCCCTGCGATGCATCCCGGTGAAGGCTATATGGTGGTTGTGAATGAAGATGTTACCTTCACCTATAATGAGGGTAATGATCTGATGTATGATGGTTCAACGCAAAACACCCCATTAGTTTCGATCCCAGGCGCACCTCAGCCGACTGGTTTGCCCTATGCGGTTATCGTTGAGCTGAGTGATGATCTCATGATGATGAAACCTGCGGTTATCGAGATTAATGATGGCAGTCAGCTTGTGGGTAAAGCACTGGTTGATGAATCTACTGAGTACCAGACAGTCACAACCTGGATGGGTTCTGAAGAGCATGGTCTGGATGGATTTGTCACAGGCAATCCGATGAGCATACGCCTGCTTGATGCTACTGGAATCAAAGTACCAGCAAATTCACATGGTGAATTGCCGAACTTTGGTGACGGTGCGTATGGTCTGGTCGAGCTGGCGTCACAAAGCATCGAACTTCCGAACGAATTTGTCGTTGAGACAGCCTATCCGAACCCGTTCAACCCATCAGTGACTGTTCCGTTTGTTCTGCCTGATGCGGGAACGGTGAAAGTAGCGATGTTCAATATCAATGGTCAGGAAGTCTACTCAAACCAGTCAGAGTTCGACAGCGGCAGACACCGTATTCACCTGGATGTAAGCGGCATTGGCAATGATTTTGTCAGTGGTGTTTACTTCCTGCAGGTTCAGTTTGATGGGCAGGTTCAGACGCAGAAGCTGATGCTGTTGAAGTAATGCGGGGGATCAGGGCACTTGCTTAAGGCTCTGGGCGTTTGGCTTTGGAAAAAATGAAACCAAAACACCGAACACAGCAGTAGTTGAAGATAGATGTGAACAGCAAACGTTCCGCAACATCCGAAGATGTTGCGGAACGTTTTTTTCATTTACAAGCATCAGAATTACAGCTATTTAAGTAGCGAAATTGATTTAGATAGCACTTTACCATCAGCATCAATATGAATAAAATAGGTGCCAGATGCGAGGTGATCAAGTTGAATTGTCGGGCTGTAATGCCCAGCGGTAAGAGTTGAACTGAAAGGTGAACCCAGAAATTCTCCCTGCATATTATACAATTTTAACTGCACATTTCCACCCTTGTTGAGAACAAAGGGCAATCGCACAGTTGAATTGAACGGGTTCGGATAGGGAGATTGTATTACGATATCAAGGGGAATTTCCGAAGGGATTTCCTGTACAGCATCCCAACCATCAACACTGGTGACGCGATATAAAGAGCCTCCTGAAAAATAAGGCTCTTCTTCATCTACATCTGACTGCGCGTGACAGATTTCTCCATAATCCGCAGCATACCAGTAATATCTGTATTCACTTCTGATATGACCGGTATCGAGATTGTGATTTATATCATGCACCTGTAAACGCAGACACTCAAACTCCCCCATCTGGTCGGTCATCGTTCCCCAGGCATCAACAACAAGATGCATGGAATCAATTTCGGTCTCTCCGCCGACATCCATAACCTGAACAAGGTCCCATTCATCACCATAGTTCAATGGAAAACTGAAATAATGCCCTCGTCTTTCCATGGTTATAATGAAGGTTGAGTCCATAGCTCCTACATAAAAGGAATGACCTACGGGATCTAAAGTCGTTCCTCCCTGGTTGAAAAAAGCGTACAGACGTGTGCCATCCGGACCTTCGGTTCCCATCTGACAGAGATTGGCAAGGGGGAAATTATCAGCTCCCGGGAGTTGATCTGGGAGAGCCCAGGTTTCTGTTTGTTCGAGTGATTGTGTCACAATATGAGAAAAATCCCAATGTTGGTTGGCACCTGCCGGTCCAACCTCATTGTCTAAAAATGCCCCAACTCCCAAAACTACATGTGTTCCGGGTGTACAAGGAAAATCATCTACTCTGAAAGTAATTTGTGCCGATAAAAGCGATGACATCGCCAACAGCAACATAGTTATCAATAGTACCTTTTTCATACTTCCCCCTTGAATGATTACGTAAATACACCTTGAATAAATAGGATTCATACTGCAAAAAATTGCAAAGACAACAACTAATAATAGTATCCCATTAAAAATTCATAATCAATGATATCAATGAAATTAAATAGAGTTCTGTGCGATATTATTGTATACTTATATACCAGTATGTGTTCTTTAGAAGGAATTATAGAATCAATTTTTCGGTATGATCATCAATTGGAGGATGACGAAGGGCGAGGGGTAGTATTGAGTTAGCCAATGATTGGCTTGCTCAAGGGTTCATCCATCTGCATTAAAGAGGTTGTCAGGAGTGGGAAATACTCAAATTACAGCAGCTACAGCAACTTTATACGCTATGAAGAGAAAGTTAGAGCGGTGGACGGGACTCGAACCCGCAACAACCAGCTTGGGAAGCTGGTACGCTACCATTGCGTCACCACCGCAGTAATGGAATTAGACTTCTACTACTGTATTTATTCATCTAAAAGGCAGATTGGTGCCGGATTTATCCTAGGTCTAATAAGAGCAGTATTTGAATTATTAAACATTGGACAAGTCCAATGCCAACAGAATCAAAGCTTGGCGTTGATCCATTACCTAAGAATTCAGCATAATCCGAAGCCTCCCTGAAAATAGTCAGTCAGATGCTGGAGAGTCAAGATGATGACGATATGTCCCTGCTCAGTTTGTATACTGGTTGCACAAAGATTCGACTCATTTTACCTTTGCACGATACTTTGAGAAAGGAAGATTCGATGGGGAATATCGAGACAGAGAACATTCGCATCGCACCAGGGGTAAAGTTACCTCCAGTTGATCCGCAGGAAGATTTTAAAGGGTACCGTGGACGTGCAAAAGCGTTGCTGGAAAAAACAGGTGCTCGTGTCTGGTGTGATGTAGTATTGGATACCGCGCGTGGCGAGTTTGTTGGCGTTTTGTTGCCGCGTAGTGAAACTGCAGATGACCGCCATCTGGTAATCAAGCTGACCTATAACGGTTACAATATTGGGGTGGCTGTTGATACGATAACCGGGATCACGATCAACGGTTACAAACGTGGTCATTACCAGATTCCCGAAAAGGCATTCCCTTACGACGAAGCAAAACCGAATGTCACACTGCTTGGTACCGGTGGAACGATTGCCAGCCGTCTCGATTATCGTACTGGTGCAGTCATTCCCGCATTCAGTCCTGGCGAACTATATGGTGCAGTTCCTGAACTTGCGGATATCTGCAATCTGCAAACCTATAAACTTTATGGTGAATTCAGCGAAAATATCGGTCCCAAACACTGGGCGGGTACGGCTGAAGCCATCGCGAAAGAGATCGAAAAGGGAGTTGCTGGTGTGGTTATCGGTCATGGCACCGATACCATGCACTACACCGCCGCAGCCCTGACCTTCATGTTGCAGGATTTACCTGTGCCGGTTGTAGTGGTTGGTAGTCAACGTTCCAGCGACCGTCCCTCCTCAGACGCTGCTTATAATTTGATCCGTGCAGTGCAGACAGCCGCTTATGGCGATTTTGCTGAAGTGATGATCTGTATGTTCGGACCAACCAGTGACTCGTATGATTTGCTCCATCGAGGCACACGTGTACGTAAAATGCACTCAAGCTATCGCAGCACCTTCCGTACCCTGTCCGATACACCTATCGCACGAGTGGATGATGAAGGATTCCACCCGATAAAAAGTGAGACTCAATACCGACACCGTAATCCTGAAAACAAGGTGAAGGTGAGGAATGTTTTCGATGAACGGGTCTCGATTGTCTGGTACTACCCGAATATGCAGCCTGATGTGATCGACAGCCTTGTAGACAATGGCTATAAAGGAATCATCATTGCTGGCACCGGGCTTGGACATGTGAACAAACCACTTTATCCTGCTTTGAAACGTGCGATCGATGCCGGTGTGCATATCTTCATGACGGTGCAGACATTATGGGGTTATGTGCAGATGTTTGTGTATGATACCGGACGTGACATCATGGAGCTGGGTGTTACACCTCTGGGTAATATGCTGCCGGAAGTTGCCTATGTGAAACTCGGTTGGGTGCTGGGGCATACGCATGAACGTGAAGAAGTGATCGAGATGATGCGTACAACAGTGAACGGTGAGTGGACAGAACGTGAGCCCTTTGATGGCTACCTGCTCTTCCAGGGTGGACTGCCGGAATTGGAGTATTATTACAAGCGGTATAGACTCTAGTGCCTGTTCAGAATCGGTTTAAGTGTCGAAATTTCCTCGCGTCATTCCAGCAGTGTTTTAGCTGGAATCCAGGAGGTAACCGAACAAGCCAAGCGTTTTAGAAATGGCACTAGCGGTTCCTCGCTGTTTCATATAGGTAAAATCATCGTATTGTACTGATGTCATTGCGAACGAAATGAAGCAATCTGCTTCAGGAGCACCGCACTCCGATATGGCACGAGGTTTCAGGAGCGCCACACTCCGATGTGGCATAAGGTTTCAGGAGCACCACACTCCGATGTGGCATGAGGTTTCGGGAACACCACACTCCGATGTGGCATGAGGTTTCTGGCTTTGGATTTATCCAATATGTAATGAATCCGTGCGGATGTAACACTATAAAATTGTAGTTCTTTGTGGATCAATTCCGTTCCGCAACATCCCTGGATGCTATCGTACACCCTCTTTCTGTGTTTTTCATTGTAGGGGGAACTTCCCCCTACCACCCCTTCTCGTTTGCCAGTAATCACGCGTAGAATGAACCTTCTTATTATCGTTTACCAAAATTACAACGGCAAGCTACGGGCCAGCCGTCTGAATTGGAGAACTATTACAAGCGATATCGCTTGTAATAGTATATTAATTTTTTTATATAAATAAGAAAGCCCCAGACTAGCTGGATATGTAATTTTCACCATGTGAAGTACTAGACGTAGTAGTTCTTTACATAACGTTCTGTATCGTGATATTAAAGATAATGATATATTAAGTTGGTTATATACGTTCATTTTTCAGAAATATTTTAATTTAAATCCTATTATTAATTCGTTTTATCAACGAAGTAGCACCATTTTATTTGATTCTAATAGATCTCTAGATTTTATCAAGTAATAATAAATACCACTTGAAACAGTACTCCCATTTCTGTCACTACCATCCCAGATTACTTTGTGATTCCCACTCAATTGGTACTGATAAACTAATTGTTTTATCTCCTTTCCTAATATATTATAAATCGTTAGATTAACTACTCCTGAAGCAGGAAGATGATAAGCTATAATGGTCTTGGAATTGAATGGATTTGGATAATTTTGAGCCATGATATATGATTCTGGAATTTGTGATTGAATTTCGATTACTTCATTCAGAGATTGCCAGTCACATCCACCCGGACCACCGTGTGCTCCTATATCATTTCTTTCGCTACCAAGAGAAGGCGGAAAGCATGTGTCATTATAAGTTGGATCAGGATTTCCTACATCGATACAAGGTGATCCTTCGACAATAATGTGGAAGTCACCTAATTGTTGCATTACTGGATTCATGTTTATATTGCCTATTCCTTCATATCCTCCTAGTATATCACTGTAAGAAACACTAAATTCTCCTTGTAATTGCTCATTATTGTCATTGTTGAAATAAATTATAGTATTAAATATGCGTACTGATGCATTAGTGTTATATACTGCGACAGTGTTATTGTATGCAAATGTGTTATTTTCCATGGCAATGACTCCATTAGCACAATGAACACCGCTCCCTCTTGTGCCATGACTACTTGTAGCAATATTTGATCCAATGATTGAATTCTTTATGATAATTTCACCATTTTCGATATCTATAGCTCCTCCATATGCATACCCTGAATTTCCTTGCATACCACCGGGAGCTGTACCACGCGCAGTATTATTTGCAATTAAAGAATTTTCAATTAGAATGTCTCCACTATCGATGTATAGACC
>JAIOHU010000201.1 GCA_019912845.1 bacterium | reverse complement strand
TAATCAGTGGGCTGATTAGAACCCACCATTGTCCAGTACCTGCTGCCAGTAGTCCAAATCCCCACCACAAAACTGCTTCCCCGAAATAGTTGGGATGCCTGGAGTATTTCCAGAGTCCTCCACTGAAAATCTTACCCCGGTTTTCTTGTTTATTTTTAAATCTTTTGAGTTGTGCGTCCGCAAATGTTTCATAGATAAAGCCAATTAGAAATAATCCAATCCCTGCAAATTCTATTGCACCCAAACCACCCTGTTCAGTCACAGTAGCTACCACAAAGAATGGGATAGAAAGAATCCACATGATTACACCCTGCAGTAGAAATACATTGAAATAACTTCTCCACCACCATGCTGATCCATTCTCTTTACGCCATTTTGCATAACGTGCATCTTCAGGTTTTCCATGATTACGAATCCCGATGTACATCGATAACCGTACTCCCCAAAGTAGAAGCATTATCAGGATTAATATTGCCCGGACGCTGGTTTGCTCAGCCATTATGTAATACAAACTCGAAACCAGGATAAATCCAATTCCCCAGAAAACATCCATTAGTCCCGCATCTTTTTTGAGAAGGCTGATAATCCAAACTGCAGTTACAAACACCCAAATTGTTATTCCACCATAAACAAAAATTGTCCAGTTCATTTTTCCTCCCCGGCTGCAACCGATACCTTCTCTGCAGCATTCAGAACATCATTGAATAGTCCTGCTATCCCATTACGATTTGCTTTATTAATCAGGAAATCAGGAAGCATTCCTCCAGGATTCATATACAAGCTATAGGAGACTTCAGTGGTATTTTCAGTAAGTTTTACTATTTCCCATAAACCAGCTCCCTCTGTCGCATAAATTGGCTCTGAATCTGGATTCAGATTTACCAAATAACTCCGATACTGGTTGTCTTCTGGAAGAAGTTCCCATTTTATCAAGGTCGAATCGTTTGATACCACTGGTTTCGACATCCTGTAAATCAAATGCCTGTCTTTCAGAAATGGAACATCATATCTCTGATAACCATCTTTATAGTCTTCCGCTTCATAAATCATATCAGCAAAGACTCGGTCAGTGGTTATAAAGCTATTGTAATTTGCGATATCATATACGATCTGAGATATCTGTTCAGAGGACACGTTGACAGTCCTGGCTATTTTCACACATTTTCCATCCAGACCTTCTACACTCCGCGTAGAAAGTATCTGACCGTCATCGGACATATCGCTAACCTCCCAGCCCACATCGGATTTAAGTTCTTCCATCAGATCAAGAGCATACACATTCAAGGTGATATTTGAGATAATCAGTAACAACGAAAGAGAAATTATCCTATACATGCTGACCCCGAACATTCATTCTTTCTGATAGGAAATAGAGGAATGGGATCGCCAAACCCCAAACAACCGCGAGGATAAAAATGCTCAATGTTTTACCCTGACCGAACTGCAAGACTTCAAATTTTATTCCGGTTAAATATGATAATGGTCCAAATACTGCACCCATGATAAACGCCACAAGCAATCTTCCTTTCAACCAACCCAGTGAATGGTGTAAAAGTGCGGCAAAACCTGTCCACATAGCCGTAATCCACAAAGGAGCCAGCCAGTATAGTGATCCATAACCACCAGCATAGCCTACAAGTCCAGTAGTTGCTTTCAGGCTGTCTACTACGGTTCCCAACAGTCCAGCAAGCATAACAAATAATATTTCCCTTTTACCCCTGCCTATAGTCTTGAAGTGAATGAGAAGAAATAGTAGCATAAGGACTGGTCCCAGATAGGGCATTTGCCACTTTACACCGAATATGCATCCCCACCACGCCAGGTTAAACCCCACGGCATTCCAGGCTACTAGTATTTTTGAGTGTTTATTTTTCATGTTTTCCTGAAATTACTTTGATTTGAAATCAATTTTTCCAATTCCTGCTCTACAGCCTTTAGATTAAGTGCACCAAGCCACTCCTCCACGACTTCTCCTCTATAGTGCAATTGAAAGGTCGGTGTGCCGTGAATACCATAACGTTTACGAAGTTCCTCCTTATCACCATCATTGATCATATAAATATCAATCATTCGATCTAACTGAACGACCCAACCCTGCAGCAACTCGATATGTTTGTAAGCCTCAATGGAATCGAGCATAAAGCAGACTAATACTGGTATCTGCCCATCATTTACCGCCTTTGCCAGCAATTTGTCTTCTATTGGTTTAATCATTGTTTTCATTTATGGTGAATTAGTACATTGTTTACATTTCCCTTATCAGTTTGCAATCGATATGCCAGAATCTGATCTACCTAACATTCGAGTACTATCATATTGTTATTATTGTTTTTACGTAATCCTCATTCGCCCACATCTTGACTGTAAACTGAAAACAAAAAACCTGTAAACTCAACAAAGAGTTTACAGGCTCAATAACAGTTTACAGTATCTAATCACCCAATATCTCTCATGGATAGTCAGGTGATATTCTCAGTGTTCAAATCTGGATTCAATTCACCTTTTGCAGATTGATATTCGTACTTAAAGAAAATTCTGGATCTAGCTATCTGAGCTACTTCAGGGTTTCAAGCAGCCACTCAACTTGTGAGTTGCTGACGACTCTATAATGCGGTTTGTACTCATCTCTATATTTGTCACTATGATGAATCGCGGGATAGTTTTTCTCAGCAAGTTCTCTGACCAGATCGCTGAACTTAATTCGTTCAATATGAGCTGGAAGGATATCGTTATTGATCACTTCGTTGAGCAATGTGGCTAAAATAGATCCATTCTTTGTACTCATCAGGGAGTTTTGAACTGCCCTTGCCAGGGAATCCAAACTGCCACCTTTCTCTAATAAGGCATTCAAATGAATTCGAGAATAGAGCGGGCTCAAACGTTCAACGATATCCTCACCAGCAACTGCAGTTAACTGTTCGGATTCAAATTGCAGATATTGAAGAATATGATTAGGATCAGGGTGAAAATGTGCGGGACCCATGACAGCCTGGTGCAGAAATTTGTAAATATCTTCAGCAGCGATGTTTGGGTGGGTCTGGATGGTATGTTTTAGATTTTCAAGTGTAGTTGCGATCAATTTAAATTCCGAAATAACAGCATCACCTTGATGGGTCATAATGCTGTCATCAGGCTCACCCCCATAGCTGCTTGAAATGCCAATGAATCCCCCCATGATCACGGCGAAGATCACATGGTATATTCGTCTCACTGCGGGTTCCGTGATGTTAAGATTGATGTTATTTGCTCAGGCCCCAACGGTAAGCGACGCTGATACGATGGCTTGCTCCCAAATCGTCATGCCCGACAAATGCATAATCAAAATCAAGGAGGTTTACCTTGAACCCGGCACCGTATGTCAGTCGTCCATCATCTAACCCGACACGTGCTGAGACAACATCTCTTATGGTATGCTCCAACCCGAAATGGAGGGCAAATGCGTCCTCATCATCGATAGATTCAGTGCGAATTTCAACTTCCGCGATCGGCAGGAGGGTAGCTAGTAGACGTTCGGAATTGAGAAAATAGGCAACACCAAATCGCGCATTGGGAAGGATAGCCTCCTGGCTGCCTGTATCCCAGGCGATTACTGAAGTCACCACATTTCGCACCTGTCCGCCGAGGAAAAGATTCCCCATCCTATGCTGATAGCCGACATCTATTCCTAACCCGACACCGTAATGATCGTATAACTTCTTGTAGAGCAATTTTGCGGTTGCGCCTACTGTTCCAAAGTTTCGTTTTCTGGCGGTTGCAACCTGAAAAGCGTACTCGGAAGCTGACCCATAATCAAGAATTCGAACCCGATTGTCTGTACCTATCGGTGAGGAGGGATTTTGCAATTCGGTGATTGCTATATCGTCAACACCCTGACGTAACAAACCAAATCCAATAACCTGCTCGGAGTTTCCATGGTGGATGTATGCAGCGTGGTCAACTTTTACCATGCCGGCGAAACGATCGATGTGCATGAGCGAAAGCGCATGCGGCTGGCTGTTAAAGAGTCCGGCTGGATTCCCAAGTATTGCGGAGGGTCCTTCAGCGATCGATGCTCCGACACCACCAAGTGCAAGCAAACGCGCATTCGACTGCCCATTCATATACTCACCAGCATACTTGGCATTCCCATAAAATTTGGCTTGCACAAGTGCAGGGAGACCTATAAAAGCAGCCAGCAATAGTAGAGAGATTTTCCTGGTCATCCTCAACTCCGGGGTGATAGATAAAAACGGTTGATTCATCATAAGAACTTGTATCTTACACAGAGAGCTTCCCTTCAGTCCTGCCAATTTTTGAAGAGAAATCCTTGCTCAATGTGCCTTATCCAAATTCTCCTGATAGATCAACCGCTAATATTCTTCCTCTAAAGTAGGCTCGGATATCAATTTTGTCAAGTGAGAAAAGCAAGCCACCATAGATTACCAGCTCAACTCTTCCTCCCCACCAGAACTCCTGAAGATTTGCCTACTTTCAGTTTTTGTACAATCGTAAGTCCCGCCTGTTCCATCCATGAAATGCATTCGTTCCAACTGTATGACCTGCCTCCATCGGCATGCAACAGCATATTCAAGCTGAATAGAGCAGCATCTTTGGGTGAAGTGTGCGATTCGTCCAGGAAAAACTCTTTGATCACAAGCCGTCCCGATTCAGTCAATGAATTAACGCACTTCTCAACCAAACGCAGGTTCTTTCGCTCATTATGACTGTGAAGGATATTGCTCAACAAAATCAAATCATACTTTTTGGGTAATTCTAACTCAAACATATCCCCTGCCAGTAATTCAGTGCGACCTGACAGACCTGCCTCATTGATTTGTTCTTCCGCAATTGTGAGAACCCGTTCAAAATCCAGGAGTACTCCCGTTGCTTGCGGCAGACGATTTAAGAGGCTGATCAAATAAGTACCAGGTCCACCTCCAACATCCAGAATAGCTTTAACTCCAGTAAGATCAATTGCATCTGCCATCTCCTCCGCTGAGACCTGTGAGATATTCTGCATTCCCAGGATAAATGCACGCAGGTCATGGTCGTCACGTTCATCACTTCGCTTGCGTTGCACAACAGGCTTTCCCGAACGTACCGAATCCTCCAGTTTAATCCAACCGCGTGCCATGTGCAGGTAATGGCTGAAGATATCACCCAGATAATTTTCGCTCTCAGGAAGTAGAAAATCTTTCGCATCTTGCCTCAATCGGAATCGATCCCCTTCCTTTGCCAGTAGATTCATCCCGGTCAAGGCATTCAACAGAAGTTCAGTAGCGCGTGCATCACTCCCAACAGTCTGGCTGATTTCAACCGCATCCAGATCAGACTCCCCGATAGCATTGAAAATCCCCATTTCAACTGAAGTAATGATTACCAGCGATTCTCTGTATCCACCAGCGATTGCGGTTAGTCGATCTCGACTGGACAATAGTGCTTCGCTCTGAGATAACATTGACAACTCTCCATTTTCAAATTGCTATTTTCTGAAATAATTTGGGAATAACTTACAAAATCGTTGTTGACAATTCAGCTATTCCGTACTCTACCCTTTGAGAATCAGTGATATTGATGAAGTCTGATTCATTCGCGATCCTGTCCATCTCGCATTTAAAAAATGATCAGTGTATATTGAGATGAATGTAATGGTAATAATCTGAGACGCTTATGCATTATACTGGAATTCTAAGGGGGATAATCATGAATACAAGCGTCCCGCTAAGCATACTAATCATCGCGCTGATTTTTCTGCAAGGTTGCGAACGTGACAATCCAGCGATCCAACTCACCAATCTGCAACCATCGATTCCGGAAGCGGTGTATCCGCAAGATGGTGCGGTAGATGTTGTCTTGAATCCTACTCTTGTGTGGGATTCGTTTGACCCTGATTCAGATAAACTTCTCTACCAAGTCTATTTCGATACACTTGAGACTCCAATCCAACAAGTCCAAAGCCAGGTGGATTCAATATGGATACCGGGTATTTTAGAGGAGTCAAGAACTTACTACTGGAAAATTATCGTTGAGGATCAACAGGGGCATAGTGCAAGTAGTCCTGTCTGGAGTTTCAGGACTGTTGATCAGATGGCAATTACATTTGAAGACCTAAACCTTGAACAACTGATTCGGGATTCACTCGGTCTGGAAACCGGAGCGATCATGCGTGAAACAGCTCTGGAACTGGATTCACTGATCGGTGATTCATTGGAGATTGTCTCGCTGGCAGGTCTGGAGTTCTTCAGTAACCTGCATTCAATACGTTTTGCCCACAATTCGATTATAAGCCTGAACCCTCTCGGATATCTATCAAAACTTGAATATATCGGGCTTTGGGACAACGAGATCGAGTCAATCGAACCACTCCATAGGTTAAAATCACTCAAAGAGATTCATCTATCCTACAATGATATTACAGATGCGAGCCCGCTTGAGGAGCTCGATTCCCTGGGACGAATTTTTTTGGGCGGTAACCCAATCATCAGCCTTGACCCTTTTTCTAATATGCCCGAATTGTTTCGCCTGCAGATCAGCTCACGGGAGATTCATGATATAACACCTCTTTCAAATATCAACTCGATGACCTGGTTGGAGATGGGTTACTGCAATATCACCAATATTGATCCTCTACGTTCATTGATTTTGTTAGAGGGCTTAGCTCTGATGAACAACCGTTTGAACGATTTAAATGCGCTACGAAACCTGACAGCCCTGAGGTTGCTGAATATTCAGTATAATTCGATAGGATCAATCGAACCTCTCGAAGACCTTGTTGAGATAACCTGGCTCTATATGAACGGGAATGATATTCACGATATCTCTCCTCTTGATAACCTTGTAAGTATCGAACATCTGCATATCCAGAACAATGAGATCAGCGATCTGAGTCCGCTTGCTGGTATGGAAAATCTGAATTATCTCCACGCCAGCGACAACAACATTTCAGACATCTCGGTTCTCGAAAATTTCAGCAATCTTGTGAAGTTCTATGGATTGAACAACCATATATCAGATATCTCCGTTTTCGAGAATCTGGGTGCAATCGAACGTATCGATTTACGTCAGAACGATGTCCTCACGATTCGCACGCTTGTCGCCAACCCTGGTATCGGAGATGGTGACGAAATCAACCTCGAGGATAATCCACTGGTGGATTCCTGCTTTACTGTCTGGATACCGGAGCTGATTGATCGAGGCGTGAATGTAACGTACTGACACTCAGAATTCAGCAGGTTTGAGAATGAGTAGATTGAGATATTTCTGAAAAATTGCATTTGGCTTGATTTTCTAACATAAATAATATCAATACCTTCTTGGTATCAGCTAACACCACACTGGTATGACGCAGTGGAAACCACCTTCCAGGACAGACTGATTGCCAGATGGCACCAAGTAGCACTGATGCTGCCACTCTTTTTCTTGAATGGTGAAACGGAAAACATTATCATAGTTAATAAGAGAGGCAGGGGTACGATGAAACTAATGCAACCATCGTCCGTTCCATGCATCTATACTATTCGAAAGCATTAATAGTTTATAAGCTACGATAATTGGTTTCGACCACATAGTAAAGGAGAAAAAATGTCAGTCATCGATGCGCCTGTGCACGTTACAGATGCCAGTTTTGAAACAGATATATTAAAAAGTGACGTTCCGGTTCTTGTAGATTTCTGGGCTCCCTGGTGTGCACCCTGCCGTATGATTGCACCCAGCCTGGAACAACTTGCAAAGGATTATGCCGGCAAAGTTAAAGTTGCAAAAGTGAATACCGATGAGAATAGTGCCCGAGCTGGTGCATTGGGAATACGTGGAATCCCGACTCTCATCATGTTCAAGGATGGAAAAGAAATCGACCGCGTGGTCGGTGCTGTCCCAAAACAAATGCTCCAGCAGATGGTGGATAAAAACCTGGGCTAATCATTGAACAAAGAACTTGATCTCCGTACCGTGCTGCTTGCACTAAGTGTAATTTTTATCTGGGGATTCTCGTTCGTTGCGATTAAAATTGCCCTGGACTATATCAGTCCGGGGCATCTTGTATTATTCAGGTTTTTACCAGTTCTCTTTTTCTTCGTACCCGCCTTGATCATCAACAGAAATATTTCGCTGAAATCTTTATCCTGGCGTAAAATTATTATTCTCTTTGTTCTGGGATTTTTCGCAGTGGAGATTTACAATATTTCTCTTTTCACCGGACAAACTTATCTTCCTGCGCAAATGGCAGCATTGGTTATCGCACTGAATCCGGCGTCGATCGCGATTGTATCTTCCATCGTAATCAAGGAACGACCGGGTATCTCCACATGGATTGGAATTTTGATCAGCATGGCAGGAATCGCCACTGTAGTTCTCTCGCGTGGTGAGACTGAAGAGCTTCGTATTCAACATGTAATCGGGGTTCTGATAACATTGGGGGCACCCCTTAGCTGGGGAATTTATTCGACTGGATTACGTCACTTCTCACAAGGCCTGGGAGCGATCAATGCGACCAGTCTTTCCATGAGCCTCGGAACACTCCCATTGATCTTTGTCGCGATTTTTGATAGTTCATTCCACACCGCGGTTCTCACTGCTCCACCGAAGCTTTGGATTGCAGCACTATTTCTGGCAATACCCTGTACAGTATATGGATTCACTGGTTGGGCGATTGTACTGAAAAGAACTCCAGCCGCAAAAGCAGGTGCATTTATCTATCTTGTGCCATTGATTGCAGCTTTAGGCGGTCGTTGGATGCTCGATGAACCCATTGACCTTGCCTTCATCGCAGGTGCGACCCTGGTGATTTTTGGCGTCTGGGTTGCAACAGGAAGAAAAAACCCGTTTCGCAGACAACCGAAACGGGCGAGTCTTTAATAGTATGATCGCACATTTTATTGTTTCAGAAACTCTACTGTGGCATCGACATGGTCACGTTCCAGCTCGATTTCTGTATCTATTACAAGCAGGCTGTCGTTTAAGTCAAAGGTTCCCGACCAATTATCATCAGCTTCTTCCATATAAAGTTGATCGTCCTCAATGTCCCAAATGAACTCATCGTTACCAGCTTGAGTCTGCATTAGTCCAGTTCCATCTGCATCTAAAAACATGGTCATATTTGCATAAAGATGCTCTGGTACTTCCTGATCACTAACCAGCACACGGTTAAGCTGCCATTCACCCTCAAGATCGCTCCGTTGAATTATCGGTTCGACAGAAACCGGATCATTATCCTTTGAACATCCCACCTGGAGAATCAATCCCAGTGCAAGGAACAATGTTACTCTGACTGCAACACTTCTCATCCCCGAATACTCCTCCTATTCAACTGTAATAGTTCCTTCGATGACTTTTGAATCACTACCGGTGCAATGAAATACATACGTGCCGGGATAATCGAAAGTATATTCAAACTTCTGGTTAATCGTTAGTTGACTACTTCGGAAAAGTACAGTTGGTTTTGCGACTGATCCACTTTGGATCGTATATCCAATCCCATCCATATTTTTCCATATTATCTTACTGCCTTTGGGGATGGTTAAATGTTGTACATTGAGCTGCCCATCTTTGAGAATAATTGTTCTCTCGACAGGAGTCGCATTATCACTCCCACACCCAATAAAAACAAGAGACAATAATACGCTGGAAAGTATTATTAAAACAAGCCTTACATTCAAAACAACTCTCATGCTATCACCTACTTAATTCATCATTTTCCTTATGTTATCTGAGTATTCTTCCTCAAGTTTACGATCCAGTTAATTCATCGTTCCAGCCAGACTTTATTAAATTGCACTAAGATTGAATTATCCTGCAAACACAACATCGAACTCAGCTATATCAAAAAATGGCTCTTCGCTATTCTGTGTTGGTTGATACGCTGTTCTGGATATTATCTTGTCATTGCGAGGAAGCGTAGCGACGAAGCAATCTAATAATGAATCGAAGTAAGATTGCCTCACTTCGTTCACAATGACTGATATTCAGAAAGATCTTCATACCCACATGAAACAGCGAAGAACCCAAAACATAGAATAAAGCGCAACTTTTTTCTCTTTTTAGCACCCACATATGGAAAGTATAAAAATTCAGTGATTTGTAAATTGGCGGGTTTTCAGGTATTTTACACGCTGACAACACAATGGATGTGACTCAATTCGGCAGGTGAAAATCTTTCAACTCTGAAATAGTTGTATATTGAAAACTATTTAATATTTTACCTGACTTTCGAATAACAGTCAATGAAATTTTAACGGACGAACCAAATGGAGTAGAAACAATGTCTCTTTTAAGTCAACTCAATAATGAGTATCTCGAGTTACATGTTACACGTGAGGATTCTTTCTGGCAGTCAAAGATGGGTTTGAGCGAGTATGTACAGGGTAGCATGGAAGCGAAAGATAAACAACTGAAAAAATTTATCAGTGACGCAAGCTGGTTGCCGAAAATTCGTAAGGAACTGGATCGTAATGATTTATCCTCCGATGAGAAAACCGGTTTAGAGGGGTGGCTCGCCTTTTTCAATGCGAACGCTATCGAAAGCGAAGAGGGCAAAGCTATCATGAATGAGATCATTGATCTGGAAGGTGAGCTTTCGCGTCGCAGAAGGAGTATGAAGCTGGGGTATACCGATCCGGTTACGAAGGAATTTACCGAAGCCAGCTCACCCAGACTGAGCTTGATGATATTGACCGGGGAGAATGATCAAATACGCAAGGCTGCCTGGGAAGGTCTTCGCTCGATTGAAAAATTTTCCCTTGAGAATGGCTTAATTGAGATATTCAAGAAACGCAATGAATTGGGACGTGCGCTCGGCTATCGTGACTTCTACGATTATCGTGTGCAGGTCAATGAAGGTTTCAGCAAAGAGAAACTCTTTGAACTTCTTGATGAGCTGGAAGTCAACACTCGTGAAGCGTGCAAAAAATATGTTGAGGGTGTGAAAGCTGAAAAAGGTGCTGCCGCTATTGAACCCTGGAATTTTGACAATGCAACTGGAGGTGACTTGACCGCTCAGAAAGACCCATATATCCGTTTTGAAGCGGCATTTGATAGCTGGGTAAGGTCATTTTCAGCGATGAACATCTCTTACTCCGACGCAACACTGACACTTGACCTGGTTGATCGAAAAGGAAAGTATGAGAACGGGTTTATGCACGGGCCAGAACCCTCCTGGATTGAAGATAACAAACACCACTCAGCACGGATAAATTTCACTGCCAATGCTGTCCCAGGTCAGATGGGAAGCGGTATGCGTGCCATGCAGACACTTTTTCACGAGGGTGGTCACGCGGCACATTTCTCAAACATAAAAATGCCTGCACCCTGTTTTGCCCAGGAATTTGCCCCAACCTCCATCGCGTTTGCCGAGACGCAATCCATGTTCCTCGACAGCTTGTTGAACGATGCAGATTGGCTGACTCGCTATGCTTTGGATGAAGATGGCAATCCGATGCCGATTGACCTCATCCGTCGTGATATCGAACACACACACCGAAACCGTGCGCATTACCTGCGTAGAATGATGACTGTCCCCTATTTCGAGAAGAAAATATATGAACTCAGTGATGACGAGATGACTCCAGAACGAATCCTCGAAATCGCAAGAGAAACAGAGAAACAATTCAGCTTTCAAGACGCAAGTGGACGTCCTCTTCTTTCAATTCCTCATCTTCTGGAGAGTGATTCTTCGGCGTATTACCATGCTTATGTCCTGGCAACTATGGCGGTCTATCAGACCCGGGCTTTCTTCATGAAACGGGATGGTTTCATCATGGATAACCCGAAAATCGGCAACGATCTTGCCAATATCTACTGGAAGCCTGGGAATTCTAAAAACTTTCTGCAATTGGTTGAAGAACTTACTGGTGAACCATTTTCTGCCAAAGCCTCCATTGAGTTAGTCACAAAATCACTGGATCAAGTTTTCGATGAGACCGCAGCAAGCATTGAGAATGAAAAGAATATCCCCTCAGGTAAGGGTGCTCTACAACTCGATGCAACGATTCGTATTATTCACGGCGATGAACTGCTTGGAGAATCGGAAGTTGGGAATGAAAATCTTGAGGCACTCGCTGATAAATATGCTGTGTGGTTGAAAAAACAGGTTTAGCAGATTGGTTCCTTTCTGTTTGAGCTGGGTAACCAATGCTGGATGGACGTCATTGCGAACGCAGTGAAGCAATCTAGTTTTCAATCAGCATGAGATTGCCGTGTCACTTCGTTCCTCGCAATGACGACGTTTATTTCTATCCACAAAAAAGTGAAGAGCCAGCAAAATAGAAAAACGTGAATATCCCCTGATGAAGATTCATACTCATCAGGGGATTATTTTTGTGGCATCTTGATCGTTATGGAAATTAGATCACAACTTCACCTGCCTGAATGTTATACCCGTCGAAACTCCTTACTTGTTTTTCACCTGTTTTTCCATCCAACGTCTACCGATCAATAACCCTATTGGTGATAAACAGGCGATGAATCCATAAAACATCCACATCGTTCCGCTGTCTTTTGGTCCATCCGCAGGTATAAAATGAGCAATCATGTGACCAGAATAAAAACCAGTCGTCGCCTTGGCGAGGAACCAGGGAATTCCAGCCAGCCCCATATAAGCTCCCACTTTTCCGGCTGGTGCAAGATCAGCAACCCATTCGAGGAAACGGCTGGACCAGATCGCCTCTCCAAACGAAAAGAGAATAACATAGGTGATCAGTGTCCAAAGTGCCGGTCCGGGAACGAGAATAAATGTGGTTAACGCTGAGACTGTTGTCCCAATGATCATCATTTTTACAACGCTCGCTTTTCTGGTAAAAGCAGCGATTAAGGGAACAAAAATGACGATAATCAGCGGGTTAAGCCCCTGAAACCACTCGTAACGAGAGCCGATTGCTTCTGGAAAACATCGTATCACATAGTGTGGAAGCGTAAGAAACTGGTGTGCGAATAATGTTCGTACGGGAAGAAGAATGAAAATGAAAAAGATGAAGCGGGCATCCATGAAAGGAAGAGCCTTGATTTTCTGCATCATGGTGAGTTTTACAGCAAGTTTCTCCTCCACAGCATACTCAGTAACACGGTCACGATCCTCAACCTTCTTGGTAAACAAGGATAAATTCGCAAATAACAAAACAACTGTAAGACCAATCATCACCCAGAATACTCCACTGATTCCAGAGCTCTCACGGATGAATGGTGAGACCGCGGTTTCCGCCACAATTCCGAGGTTCATAATGGCGTAGAGAATGCTATAGCCGATGGTTGCAGTTCGTGGATCAGTAAACTCTTTCACTCCGGCATACAATGCAGGTTGTAGAACACCAGTTGCCAATGCCATCAGGAATAATCCAGACCAGAGTGTCGCATTTGTGGCAACTCCAGCATCGGGCGACAAAACCATCAGCAATCTGCCTGCCAGGAGTGTGACGAGTGAAAGGGAAAGGGCTCTACGTACCCCAAAGAAATCAGAGACGAATCCACCGCCAAACATGAACAGCGTTACACCACCTGTAAACAGCGAAACCGCAATTCCGGTCTGTTGATCTGTAAAACCAACATCCCCCTCAATGAACAAGGTGAGGAGGTTCAGGATACCAAAATAGGCGATCCCATCCCCGAAATTCACTAGGTTTACAAGCCAGAATGCACGTGACGCGCCAAAAAGTATCTGGAAATTTTCCTTGATGGAAAGATCCTTCAGCTTATCACTTCCTGCTGGTTCTGATTTTTTTTGTTCATCGCTCATTTTTCACAATTCCCAATTATCAATCGATCTGTTAATTCCGCGAAAAGTACGATAGCCCACAGGGAAAACCAATGTTTCGTTCATTAAATTTATAATCTTTCAGCAAAAGACTTTAGAAATCGGACGAATATATCCTTATCTTCCAAGAATGAATCCAGTTAATCCAGCAAGAGGGCTATCGTGCATTCCCCATACGAGTTTATCGCACATAAACAGTCTGGTAAGGAACATCCACCTAAAGAAATCCAGACATTCATCGAACGATTTATCAACCACCGTATCCCTGACTACCAGATGACTGCCTGGTTGATGGCGGTATACTTCCAGGGTATGACCTTTTCAGAAACAGAAGCATTGACCTCAGCTTTTATCAATTCCGGCAGACAACTGACACACAATGGATTAAAGTTACCCATTGGCGACAAACACAGCACTGGAGGTGTTGGCGATAAGATAACCCTGATCTTAGCGCCGATCCTTGCAGCTTGTGGGATTGCAGTCCCTACAATTACCGGTCGAGGGCTTGGATTTACCGGTGGAACACTCGACAAACTTGAATCACTCCCAGGAATGCGGGTTAATCTCAGCCTCGAAGAGATCGAAGCAACCACCGCTGAATTTGGACTCGCCTTTGGAGCCCAGACCAATGAAATTGTCCCTGCAGATCAACGAATTTATGCGCTGCGCGATGTGACTGCCACAGTACGATCGCTTCCATTAATTACCTCCTCCATTCTTTCCAAAAAGGTAGCTGAAGGAATTCAGGCTATTGTTTTTGACGTGAAATGCGGGCATGGTGCTTTCATGAGTTCCTACAATGAGGCACATGAACTGGCAAAATGGCTTGTTCATGTCGGGCAGCTTTTTGGATTGAATACCTCAGCATTGATAACGAAAATGGATACTCCTTTGGGTAGAACTGTGGGAAACTGGCTGGAGTTGGAAGAGAGTGTTCAAATTCTGGCTGGAAATCAGGATTTACGCGATATTCTCGATCTCACATTTGCACTTGGCGCAACGCTTATGAAACAGTTACAGTTTGTAGAATCTCGTGCAGAGGCGTACACACGTATGAAGGATGTGATTCGTAACGGTCTCGCACTTGAGAAGCTGGAAGCAGTGATGATGCATCAATCTGGCGATCTCAACAGCTTTAAACTTCTCACACGTGGAAAGGGTGATGAAGTACACCGGGCACGTGCTTCACGTACAGTCGAGGCAACTATCTCAGGCTATCTCAATAATTTCTGGGCGAGAGACTTTGGATTTGCTGCAATATTACTTGGTGCCGGCAGGCAAAGAAGCGATGATATCATTAATCCTGCCGCAGGAATACGTTTTCATTGCGACGTTGAAGATCAAATCAACGCTGGTGATCCACTGTTTACTTTATACGCCGACACCAACAGTCAACTAGATGATGCTGAAGAGCGACTGAAAAAATCAGTGGAGATTGTAGAGGAGAAACCCGAGAGGGTAAACTTGATCATTGATGAGGTGAGTTGATTCTTTCAGGGGTGATACGAAGAAGTATTATATTTAACATTCATATTATCAATAACTTAAAAAATAATTCTTCTTTAGTGACACGAAAAGGTTACAGTACTTCGAACTTTGGTGAGTTGAGAAAGTTCAGCACAGGCTCTTGAAGTTCGTCTTATCTCTTTGTTATTATTGTAATTATGATAATAATAGTACAGAGTATTACCAAAAATTCTTTCAGGCACAGCCATTGCATTAGCTATTTATCGAGTTTGCATAGTTATCCTATTCGTATTATCGACAGAATAATTGCAGACTTTAGTCCTCTGGAGACGATGAAGAGAGCAGTTCGGTACCCTGACAGGTTAATTTTCCGCACCTGTTATCTTTTGCTGATAAGAACTCTTGCTGAACAGCGAGGAAATCAAGTGGCAGCTTGCTTCCTCGCTGTTTTATTTTAAATTCACTCAACTATTTGTGTTTTTGATAAACGTGTAGTAAAATGTAGTAGTGAGGAATAGTATAGAGTGCGAGCTCCACAGTCTGTCCCAGAACACTGCTTCCACTAGCGTCATTCCAGCAGGGTTTTAGCTGGAATCCAGGAAGATATTGATATTATTAATGTTAGAAAGCGCAAAATACGCGAAATTTTTCAGATACATCTGAAATTATTCATACTCAGACAGAATGTTCAGCTCGTAAACGGATTCGATTAATTCTGACGCGCTAAAGCACGCACTCAATTACC
>JAIOHU010000200.1 GCA_019912845.1 bacterium | reverse complement strand
CCGTTGGATCGCATGGTGATGAGGCTATGATTAGGGAGTATGTAAAGAACCAGAATACAGGTAAAAACTATAAGCCATTTCATCAAGAGGTGCTAGAATTCTAAGAGAAGCCTCGTCAGCTTGCTGCGAGGTAGTTCACTTGACTGGATTCACACGGGAAGATATAGCAAGCTGTTTTTGAGCAATAGAGGCTGTCTGCAAACCTGGTTAAGGTTTTCGACGTAGTGTTGAAGGGTTGTTCCAGGCTTGAGAAATTTAACAAGGGCTGGATATCAAGGATTTATACTGATCGTATTAACGTTGAAAATGCTGGATTCAATAAATATATTAGTACAGTCTGATATTTTTCTTTGTCAGACAAACTGAGTTGAGTAATCGAATAGAGGAATTATGCCTTCAAAATTAGTCATAGTTGAATCACCCGCTAAAGCGAAAACACTCTCGAAATACCTTGGGAAGAATTACATCATAAAAGCCTCAATGGGGCATATTCGTGATCTGCCTTCCAAAAATCTGGCAGTCGATGTAGACAATAATTTTAAACCGGATTACCAAGTAATCCCCGGTAAGTCTAAAACTGTTAAGGACTTACAAAAAGCTGCGAAGACTGCATCTGAAATTATTCTCGCAACTGACCCTGATCGGGAAGGTGAAGCGATTGCCTGGCATATTGCACATCTCCTGAAACAGGACGACAATAGCGCAAAGCGCGTTCAGTTCAATGAGATCACGAAGCAGGCTGTTCAGGATGCGATGAAAAATCCGGGTATCATCGATATGAAAAAGGTGGATGCCCAACAAGCCAGGCGTGTACTCGACCGGCTGGTAGGATACCTAGTGAGTGGTGAACTATGGACAGTGATTGCGAGGGGATTATCAGCAGGAAGAGTGCAGTCGGTTGCTTTACGTCTCATTGTAGAACGGGAAGCTCTCGTACTTGCATTTGTTCCCGAAGAATACTGGATCATATCCGCTCTTGCGAAATATGATAATACCGAGCCATTCAAAGTGAAGTTGGTAAAACTCGGTGGTGAAGAAGCGAAGGTAGATAATGGAAAACAAGCGGAGCAGATTGTTTCGGATTTAAAGAGTCTCCCCTCCAGTTTACATGAACTGAAACACAGAAAATCATCGCAGAAACCAAGCGCACCATTTACAACTTCAACTCTTCAACAGGAAGCATCACGTCGGCTTCGTTTTTCCGTAAAACGGACAATGACAGTTGCACAACAGTTGTATGAGGGACAGGAGATCGGTCAGGATGGTCACGTAGGGTTGATCACTTATATGCGTACCGATTCAACACGTATCTCTCCTGTCGCGATAGATTTAGCTCGGGAGTTCATTACCGGGAAGTATGGCGAGGAGTATCTGAGTCCGAAGGTTCGAGTTTTCGGCAAAAAGAAAAGTGCTCAAGACGCACACGAAGCGATTCGTCCCACAAGCCTGGAATATCCACCAGATAAAGTTAAGCCCTATCTGAAGCCGCAACATTATCGTCTCTATGAACTAATCTGGAATCGATTTGTCGCGACTCAAATGGCAGACGCAAGATATGAGGGTGTCACAATTGACATTGGTGTTGGTGAAAAGGGTGAAGCCCCTGCTGGTAGTGAAAAAGGAAAGAAAGGTGTTCCACCATATCTGCTTCGCGCGACTGGCAGAAAGCTCTTGTTTCCCGGTTTCCGTAAATTATGGGGCGAACAGTCTGCGGAAGACACAGATACGACAAAAAAAGAAGATGGTGATAGTCCCATTGAGGTCCCTGATGTGTTCTTCAATTCGGGTCAATCGGGGCATAAGGTTATTCAAAGTGGTGAGCAGATAAACCTGCAGGATGTTGATGGAGAACAGAAGTTTACGCAACCCCCTGCAAGGTATAGCGAATCTGCCCTTGTAAAAGCTCTTGATGAATTAGGTATTGGAAGACCATCCACCTATGCCCAGATTATAACCACTCTTCAAGATCGAAAATACGTTCTGAATGAAGAGCGAAAGTTGAAACCCACAGATTTGGGTACCGCAGTTTGTGAGCTGTTGGTCAAAGAATTTGATGAAGTTTTCAATGTTGAATACACTGCAAAGATGGAAAAAGCACTGGATAAAGTTGAAGATGGTTCTTCATGGACGGATACTGTTCAGGAATTCTGGGTTCCATTTAAAAAACATATTGATCGCTTCCATGCTAAAAAAGGGGAGTTAAAAAAAGAAGCCCAGAAAAGAACTGGACGAACCTGCCCTCAGTGTAATGAAGGAGAATTGATAGAAAGGTGGGGGAGATATGGGAAATTTATCTCCTGCGAACGTTATCCAGAGTGTAAGTA
>JAIOHU010000199.1 GCA_019912845.1 bacterium | reverse complement strand
AGAAACATATTGATGAAGCTTTACCGCTTCTTGAAGATCTTCCCCCGACTCGCTACCGAGCCTTATTGCTTTCTTGGGCGGATTATATGATTTCACGCAGTTGGTAATCTATCGGTAAATATTGAAGATTATGCAATGATTTCAAGAAAACTGACCCTGCAGAACAAATTGGGTCTTCACGCTCGTCCTGCGTCTCGTATTGTAAAGTTAGCCACCCGGTACAAAGGAACGACTGTAGAACTCGTGCGTGGAGGGGATATCGTAAATGGCAAAAGCATCCTTGGAGTGATGATGCTTGCAGCGGGAATGGGTACCGAGCTTGAAATACGTGTAGACGGTCCGCAGGAAGCCGACTTATTAGAAGAAATCGCAGAATTGATAAATAATAAGTTCTATGAGGAATGAGATCAGACTTCAGGAGATTTAAAGACATAATGGCTGGACATAAGACATTTCAAGGATTGCCAGTTTCACCTGGAATTGCTGTTGCAAATGCAGTTGTTCTGGAGCGCGAACTTCGTAAGGTAAATCGACAGCAGATTCGCGAAGGGACTGGTGAGCTTGAAGTCGAACGTTTACGTCAGGCTATTCAGAAAACTAGACGTGATCTTGAAAACCACCGAAGCAAAGCGATGGCAAGTTTCGGTGAAATTGTTGCCAAAATTTTTGACGCTCACCTTCTCATTCTGGATGATGAACCCACATTCGATCAGATCGAAGAGGGTATTTTAACCGAAAACATCAAAGCTGAGTACGCGTTATTTCGTGAACTCGATCATGTTGCCCGGAATTTATCTGCCCAGCAGGTAGATATTTTCCGTGACCGTGCTCAGGATGTACGTGATGTCTGCAGGAGGATTCTTAATCACCTCGATGGATCACCGACTGATTCAATGGTTGGAGTAGACAAGTATTCTATTTTGGTTGCAGCAGAATTAAATCCCTCAGATATTCTCCATCTTGATCCTGAGTTAATTATTGGTGTCGTCACTGATGCAGGTGGTGCGACCAGTCATACTGCGATACTTACGCGCATTCTTGGTGTTCCCAGTGTGGTTGGCTTGCGTAATTTCTCCAAACAAGTGAAGGCAGGTGATCTGCTTGTTGTGAACGGCAACAGTGGTAAAATTATTCAAAATCCAACCGCAAAGCAGTTCGAGAAGTACACAAAGAAACAGTCACAATACAGATCCTATATGCGCTCGCTTAGCGATATCCATCAATTAGAAGCTCAGACAACTGATGGTCATTCAGTAACGATTGCTGCCAACATCGAATTGCCCGATGAGGCACATAGGGTTATTGAGAATGGTGGTGATGGAGTCGGTTTATTCAGGACTGAATACTTGTTCCTGGCAAAGGGTGGTCTCCCCGATGAAGAAGAACAGTACAGGGAATACATAAAAGTAGCAGAAATACTCAACCCTAAACCTGTGATCATTAGAACGTTTGATATGGGTGGCGATAAGGCATTTCCCGGAATAGATTTTCCTCATGAATCCAATCCATTCATGGGCTGGCGTGCGATTCGGGTCGGTTTAGAAAAGCCAGAGATGTTACGTACCCAATTTCGCGCCATTTTGCGTGCGTCAATCCATAAAAATGTCAGCATTATGTTTCCTATGATAAGCGATCTTAATGAATTACAGCTTGCGAAAGAGATCTTCCATGAAGTTCAGGCTGACTTTAAGCAGGAAGGGATCGCTTTTGATGATAAAATGAAAGTGGGTATAATGGTAGAAGTGCCATCGGTTGCAGTTATGGCACACCAGTTCGCAAAATATGTGGATTTCTTCTCAATAGGAACTAATGATCTAGTTCAATTCACCCTCGCAGTAGATCGGGGCAATGAGCAGATTGCTCATTTATACAAACCGTGGCATCCTGCGATCCTACACTTGATTAAACATACTGTTGACGCTGCTAACAGCGAGGGAATTCATGTTGGTGTTTGTGGAGAATTTGCAGGCAATCCATTGGCTACACTTCTATTAATTGGTTTAGGGGTGCAGGAATTATCCAGCAGCCCTTCGCGGATACCTCAAGTAAAAAAAATTATCCGGTCAGCGTCGTTCGAGGAATGTGAGAATCTTGCCCATAAGGTGATGGATTTTGATACATCTTCAGATGTCTATGATTTTTTGCTCAGGTACATGAAAAAACGGTTTGCTGATATGCCCATTTGGTTTGGAAACAACTCCTAGAGACTCCAACCAATTGTGTTTCATTGGACATGTACTATTCTCTGGCAAAACCTTGAGCGTCCGAATGGTAATCTCAGAAATTTAAGCTATATTATTCCAATACAAATCCTAATTCATTAAACAGGGTAAAATCATGGCAGACTTCATATTTACAAGTGAATCAGTGACTGAGGGACATCCTGATAAAGTAGCAGATCAAATCAGTGATGCAGTTCTTGATGCTATATTGAAAGAAGACCCTTTTGGTAGAGTCGCTTGTGAAAGTTTTGTAACCACTGGTTTGGCGTTAGTTGGTGGTGAAATTACCACCACAACTTACGTTGACATTCCAACCATCGTCCGCGATGTAATTCGTGATATTGGTTATGTTGGCTCTGAAATTGGTTTTGATGCAGACACCTGCTCAGTATTGACCACAATCGACCAACAGGCTTCAGATATCGCCATGGGCGTAGATAGAGCAGGCGCGGGAGATCAGGGGATGATGTTCGGTTACGCGTGTGATGAAACCGAAGTTCTGATGCCTATGCCAATTGTTATGGCACATCGTCTCACTTGGCAACTTGCTCAGGAGCGAAAAAAGGGAAGTATTCCCTGGCTGCGTCCAGATGGTAAAGCACAGGTTTCTATTCTCTATGCAGATGGCAAACCAAAAGAAATCAGAACAGTCGTAGTTTCCACTCAGCATGCTCCCGATATTGCACAAGAAGAGATTATAAAAACTGTTCTGGCGAAGGTAATAAAACCAGTGCTTCCTGCAGAGTTAATCAATGAGGATACCTTTACAGTTCACATCAACCCGACCGGGAGATTTGTTCAGGGTGGACCACACGCCGACGCTGGATTAACCGGACGCAAGATTATTGTTGATACTTACGGCGGATATGCTCCTCATGGTGGGGGTGCATTCAGTGGTAAGGATTCTACAAAGGTAGATCGTAGCGGTAGTTATATCGCTCGTTTCGCTGCTAAAAATGTTGTCGCAGCAGGATTAGCAAGTAAATGTACTATACAGATTGCCTATGCAATTGGTGTCCGTGAACCTGTGAGTTTCCTTGTTGAGACTCATGGAACCGGAAAAGTTGAAGAGTCACGTATTGCTGAATTACTGCAGAAACATATCAATTTTACTCCTGCAGGTATAATTGAACAGCTAAATCTTAGACGTCCTGTCTTTCGACCTACTGCCTCCTATGGTCACTTTGGCAGAACTGGCGAAGGATTTACGTGGGAAGATACGAGTACACTAGCCGCAAAACTGAAAAAAGAAGCATAGAGATAACTGAGAAAAAGTGACCGTGGTCAATATAAGGTCTGTAAAGTATTGCTACCTAATAGAATGATGTTAACAATTTCGCTAGATATCATCCTTCATGAACACGGTTTCGTTATCTAAACCTCAACATTAAAAGTGATATAGAAAGGAAAAAAGTGAAACCATCTGAATGTGACGTTAGAGACTTGCAACTCGCCGATGAGGGGCTGAGACGCATCCTCTGGGCTGATAACGATATGCCGGTGCTTGCCCAAATTCGTGATGAATTTCGTAAAGAACAGCCATTGGAAGGATTAAAGGTTGGCGCATGTCTGCATGTGACTGCTGAGACTGCAAACCTGATGCGTACCCTTAAAGCCGGTGGTGCAGATATTGTGCTTTGCGCTTCAAATCCACTTTCAACTCAGGATGATGTTGCTGCCAGCCTGGTGAGAGATTATGATATTCGGGTCTATGCGATTCGTGGAATTGATAATGAAGGATATTATCGACATATCAAAGCCGCCGCCGATCATCTTCCGCATGTTACAATGGATGATGGTTGCGATCTCGTAACATACCTGCATGAAAAAGCTCCTGATCACTTGAAAGAGATGAAGGGGTCATTGGAGGAGACTACTACTGGTGTAATTCGATTACGTGCGATGGAAAAAAGTGGCGTACTTGGTTTGCCGGTACTCGCTGTAAATGATGCAAAAACCAAAAACCTGTTCGATAATCGTTATGGCACTGGTCAATCCACTGTTGATGGTATCATTCGTGCTACAGATGTGCTATTGGCTGGCAACACCGTTGTTGTAGCGGGGTATGGGTGGTGCGGCCGTGGTTTTGCAAGCCGTTGCCGTGGAATGGGAGCAAATGTTGTTGTTACCGAAATTGATCCAATCAAGGCACTTGAAGCCATGATGGACGGCTTCCGTGTGATGCCGATGGCCGATGCTGCATCTATTGGTGATATTTTCTGCACTTTGACGGGAAATAAGCATGTGATTCGTGGAGAACATTTCGCTCAGATGAAAGATGGTGCTATTGTTGCTAATAGCGGTCACTTCGATATCGAACTTGACATTCCAAGCTTGGAAAAAATGTCAGTTCGCCTAAATCGTAATGTTCGTAAAAATGTGGATGAATTTACACTCAAAAATGGCAATCGTATCAATGTGCTGGCAGAAGGACGTTTGATCAATCTGGCAGCAGCTGAGGGTCATCCTGCATCTGTAATGGACATGAGCTTCGCCACACAGGCTTTATCCACAAGTTATTTGGCAGAAAACGCCGATTCACTTGAGAACAAGGTGTACGATCCTCCAACTGAGATTGAAGACCGTGTAAGCAAACTTAAGCTGGCTTCTAAAAATGTAACCATAGATTCTTTGACTGAAGAACAGATTTCTTATCTATCTGACTGGCAGGAAGGTACTTGATCCTCATCAGGATCAGACCAACAGCCTGACTTTTCACTGCCACAGGTGATTAACTTGTGGCAGTGGCTTTTTAACTACTCCATGAAGTGTGACGATTGATCCGGATACTTGGAGGGTAACTCAATGAAGCAATCTAAACGTACTCAAAAATCAGCTCTAATTTTTGCTTCCCTGCTGGTTTGCGTTCTTTTAATAGCGATTGGGTGCAGCTTGGAAAATCCAGGTTTACCCCAATGGGACCTCCCTGTATTCATGCCGTTCAGCCTTCAGCAGTACAGTATAAACGAGTTGATCACTGATTCAACTACTTACTCGGAAGATGGTTATGGTGTCCTCATGGATTCCAGCTCTGGTGAACTGAATTTTATGTATGAACAAGATATCCCTGGAATTAAACTTGATGGCACTCAACTCGAAATCGGTATCAACTCAGAGGAATCCTTTGTAGTTAATATTGATACAATCGTTGTTGACTCGATGGAAACCCTTGCTGAATCGCTATTTGTATCCTCAATTTTTCCTGATCTCGTACTTCCAGGAACCTATGACATTCCCGCTTTTGAAATTCCAGATGCTGCTGGAAACTTACCACATGTTCATTATGACAGCCTCGAGGTAATACATGTTGTACAGAACCATGGTGGAGGACTTCGCTATAATTTCATAAATGACTCAGAGTTGAATTGGGATTCACTGCGTATCACTTTCTCAAATGTTATCCCTGAACCCGGGGAGGAGAGCTTCATTGCCAGTGACATAATTCGGAGTATGAATCCCCGCTCTACTACCGAAGGTTTTCTGGATATGTCAGGCAAGGTGATCCACGACTCACTTCAAATAAACCTCGAAGGTTGGGGACCTGAACAATCAAATGTCAATCTCACAGATTCTGATCGTCTGAAAATAGAGTTCTGGGTAGATTCATTAAAAGCATCCTATGTTGAAGCTGTTTTGAAGAAGCAACCTGCGGAGGAGATTGTTTATGGATTTGAATTCACAGAAGGGCATTGGATTCAAGAAGCAACTGTAAGTGAAGGTATCGTAAGGCTGGTTGTTGAGAGTACTCTTGACGTTGAGGATTCAGTTTACCTGTTTATACCTGCTTTACATAATCAGGAATCTGGTGAAATATTGCATCGAGAATTTCGCATTGAAAGAGCTGAAGATGCTGATAATCCCTGGAAATACGAGGAAGATATCAGCCTCGAAAATTACCGTCTGGCGATGGACCTCCCGAATCCTCCCTCAGATACTGCGATTCAATCAATGAACATTCATATTCGTTCAATTGTCCTTTCCAGTGGACGCGAACCTGATGGTGTAACCCCTCGTGTCTCAGCACTTTCAATTTCTGACTCAGTAAGTGCCACAGTCATCCTCGATACACTGGTGCTTGATCGACTAATTGGTGTTGCAGATTCACTAAGTTTTGAGATCGAACCAATCGATCATGCTTTGGATATCTATAGTTCTCAACCGTCCCTGCAGGAAAATCTAGCTGACCAGATTCAGTTAGAAGACGTTGATATTTTCATTAATCTCGCGAATACAATAGAATATCCAGCTCTACTTGAACTTAAATTGATTGCGTCCAACAGTTCTTTGGACTCACCTGGGAATCGTGATTCGCTGATCATCGAGGAGTGGATTTCACCCAATCAAAGTAACCTGGTAATAGAAGATGTTGGTTACCTGATCAGCCTGCTTCCAGACACAATCCGTCTGGAAGGAATCATCTCAATTGGTCGGAATATCGAGAATGGCAATCAACCATTTGATCCATTCCAACCACATGAAATACAAGTTGGTGATAGTTTATCCGGAAAGCTGGAACTGATTTCTCCAATACGTTTGGCTATTGTAGATTCCGTATTGATCTCACCAGAAGTTGAACGGCTCGAGGAACCATTAAGCGTAGAGCTTCACTCTTTTAAATTGTCTTCGCACATTACAAACTCGATACCTATTGGAGGCAGATTACATTTACTGGCAGGTCAGTTTCCAGATGATCAAACGGCGATTGATGAACTGGTAATTGCGAACGCAGATTTATACAGAATAACTGATGCAATTGCATTATATCGAGCTCATATCGAGTATAACAGTGATACCACTTACATTGAAAGTACCCTCCTGGATAGCGACGTACTTGAACTCTTCACACGAGAAAATGTATACATCCGCCAGATTGTACGTTTAATGCCTACAGAAGGTGTAGTACAAGTTTTACCAGACGATTTCCTGGAAGTAACTGTAACCGCAGAACTTGAATACAGAGTTGGTTCGAATGTGGGGAATCCATAGTGAGAACTCGCAAAAACATTTTCTGGCTTTTTTTTCTGCTGATTCTTTTCGTGAATGATAGCTTTGCATTCAGAATTCGTCACGGTCGTGCAATAAGCATGGGTGGTGGCCATGCAGTTTCCGCACGCGGTGTCGAAGCTGTCGGATGGAATCCTGCATTCCTGGCATTCAGTGATGGACCAGCCTACTCGTTTAACCTACCGTTGATCAACTTGAATTATAAATTCAGCAATGATTTACTCTCGATCAATCTATTAAACGAATATGCGCAGGAAGACCGTTACCTGACCAAAACAGACAAACTCGATATACTGGGCAGTCTGGATAATGACAATCTTGATTTTGATACCTACGCATACCTACCTGTAGTAGCGATCAGTTTTCCCACATCCGAAGTCAACATGGCACTAACCGCTGATCTATGCCTATCTGGTGGTGCAGTTTTGTCTGATCAGTTTCTCCGTACCATCTTGCTGGGATACACAGCAGACGATACGGGAACAACTCGTGTCTTCACCGGTGATGCTGAAATTCTGGCTGCCTGGCGGATTGGTCTGACCAATGCAAAATCATTTGACATGGATGAGATAGAGTGGTTGGATGAACTTACAGCAGGATTCACAGTCTCATACTACTCTGGTATCGCCTACGCTGATATATTGGAAGGGCATGGTGAGTTATACATGACTTCCACTGATCTCAAGGGAAATGGTATCGCTAGAGTGATTCGTTCAGAAGAGAACGCATCTGGAACAGGTATTGGTCTTGATCTCGGGATTGCTGGAAGGATGCTCGACAGAAAAGCAATTGTCGGGCTGAGTTGGATTAACATATCATCAAGCATGGAATGGAACAATCTTACTCGTCACCGATATAGTTTTGAAGTTGATGGAGCTCCGGCATTCGATCAGTTAACTGATAGCTGGTTGGAAGATCACTTGCAAACAGTGGATGAAGAGGTCAGCAAATCCGAACGTGCGATTACCAGAGTGCCTTCAGTTTTTAGAGTAGCGGGAGGATATCAGCTTAAACCCACCCTCCTGCTTACCACAGGATTAGATTTTCAACTGAATAATAGTCCAGGCGAATACAAAACGGCAGAGATGGGTGCTGGTGTTGAGTGGTCAGTGCTGAAATTTCTACCTCTACGCGCAGGTGCTAAACTAGGTGGTCACAAAGGATTTACATTAGGAACTGGCTTCGGTCTATACCTTGGGAATTGGCGTACTGATATCGGGTGGTCGTATGCGGGAGGGATACTTCAATCTGCAGAAGGATTTTCCTTTGGGATCAATACCGTATTCTTTTTCGGGAAGAATGAGAATAGTCCCAAGCCGAGTGTTGTACGTGAAAGGGATGAGGCACCAAAACGTCGTCCAAAGGGAAAAGGAGAACCACGGAAACGTTAGTTGGTGGTTGTATTATGTACAGCAAATAGCTCCTTTTTCGGGTAATGAATCTGAGTCGCCGTACTATCCCAGGGGTCTGACTAAGGATTCATCCTCCAGATTTTCTACAACCTTAAAAAATGCCTCTTCAATGTTCTTCGTGCTTGTTTCGTTAAAAATATGTTGCAGATCGCCACAAACTCCAATGGTACCTTTGTGAATTATTGCGATACGATCACATAGACTCTCCGCTTCGTGAAGTATATGGGTTGAGAACAGAATAGTACGTCCCTCTTCCCTGCTCCGTCGGATAAAATCTTTGATGTGACGTGCACTGATTGGATCAAGTCCAGCAGTTGGTTCGTCAAAGATCATAAGTTGAGGTTTGTGAATGATAGACCTTGCAATACTCACTCGCTGTCGTTGTCCTGTACTTAATTTTGCGATTTTTTTGTGCTCAAAATCATGGAGTTCAAAAAGGTTTGATAGTTCTTCAATCCTGTCATCAACAGTTTTTGAATCCAGTTCGTATAATCCACCATAGTATTTTAATACTTCTTTTGCAGTGAGACGTTGGTAGAGCTTTGTGTCCCCAGAGAGAAAGCCGATATGTCTGCGAACCTCTTCGCTCTCCTTTAGAACATCAAATCCAGCAACATTTGCTGTTCCTGTTGTAGGTTTGAAAATTGAGGCGAGCATGCGCAAAGTAGTTGTTTTACCTGCGCCATTTGTGCCCAGTAATCCGAATATTTCGCCTTTCTTAACTTCAAAGGTGATATTATCCACCGCACGAATCATCCCTCGTTTGCGGTCTTCAAATTCTTTGCTTAATCCATTGACTTGAATCATTAATTTCTCTGGTTTGGAACACTTTCATTTGTCGCGCCACTAAAATACATGCTCTTCAGCTCCATTACAATTCCCAGATCTACGGTTTATTTTTCTTCATATACCTGAGGCCGTCACGTAATACATCATCGTACCACCCAAGATGAAGATAAAAACCATACGCCCTTAGTGAGATATCAATATCCGTTGTAAGCCAGATATTGGTAAAACCTTCGCTCCAAAGCCAGCTTTCGACTTTCTCCATAAGCAGTTTGCCAATCCCCTTCTCTTCCCAGTCCGGGAGAAGCGCAATCACCCAGAGTTCACCTGTTCTTCTATCACCCATCGCAAATCCAACGACTCTATCACCTTCTTCACATAGCCAGCCTCTGTGGCTGGTGTTAAGCATTTGAGCCACACTCTCCTCGTTAATGCCTAAGATTTCCAGCTCTCTCAACGAAAGAGCATTTTCACGAGTCGCAACACGCACAACGAACAGTTCTGGAATGTCGGTATGATTTATCTCGCTGACCTGGAACATATTAGTGGAGCCCATGCCTATTTTATTATTCTTCAAGTCGTTTCTGCAGAGTGTTTCGAGAAATCCCCAGGTAGGATGCGGTCTTGCTCTTATTACCTTTAAATTTTTTAATCGCCTTATCAACGATCAATTTTTCAAAGTCACGCAGAAAAAAGGTTTCTCGAGGCAGGAGTATATCTGAAAAATCTTGTGCAGTAGCCTTATCACTTTCTACTTCGGAAGGTTTTGTGCCTGGTAAAAAGGTGATGTGGTCAGGTTCGAGTATGGTATCATTGTGAAGAAGAACCACACGTTCTATCGTGTTTTTCAATTCTCGTATATTTCCAATCCACGGGTATTCCTGCAGAATAATAATGGCATCATTTGAAATTGACTTGAAGTTTTTCCGTTTTTCTTTTGCAAAATTCTCGAGAAACATCTGAGCTAACGGTGCGATCATATCTTGATCTTCATGCAAGCTGGGCAGCTCAACCTTTCCAAC
>JAIOHU010000019.1 GCA_019912845.1 bacterium | reverse complement strand
GCACCATCAATGCTTTGCCACTGGAAGTTAATGCCTTTCTTTTCGGCATATTCATGCAGTCCCGCTTCCCAGGCACGTGTAAAGAAACCAGCACGCGCCCAATGTTGAAAGTAACGATGAATTGTGGAGGAACCACCGAATTCACGAGGTACCGCATTCCACTGACAGCCAGTACTCAGCACATATAGAATTCCTTCAAGAGTGCGACGAGGATCGGCAGATTTACGTCCCGCGCCTGGTTTACGTTCATACTCCTTGTTGGGATCACGACCGGGACGAGGTGGAATCAAAGGTTCAAAGCGTTTCCACAAGTCAACTGTCAAAATCCAAGGTTTACTAAGGTGTTCTTTTGATGCCATAACGACCTCCTGTACGTTCAGGAGGGAAAGTAAATATTCTCAGCTCTCAGAGCAATACTAATTAGGGATAGGTACTTAATTAAATTTCTTTGGTTTTCTTGTTCAAGCTCTTGGGGTCATTTATCTTCTCTTCAATTGGTAAGATCAGAATTTCATTGGAGGATTTATGTCAGTTGTAAATGTCGAACGTATCATTGAAGCATCAGTTGAAGATGTGTTTGATGTGATAGCTCATATTGATAACTTCTCAAAAGCAATTCCCGAGATAAAAAATGTTGAATTTGTCTCTGAAACACGAAAGGGAGTGGGGACACGATTCAAGGAAACTCGCGTAATGAAGGGAAGAGAAGCGACAGTAGAATTAGAGGTAGCGGAATATGTTGTCAATGACAGGGTGAGAATTTTGTCTGAGGTGCAGGGAACACTCTGGGATTCACTCTTCACAGTCGAAAAACAAGAAGTTGGTACAAAACTGAAACTGGTGATGGAAGCGAAGACAAAAAGCATCTTTGCCAGGATGATGAATGCAATGATTATGGGAATGATCCGTAAAGCATTAGCGAATGATATGGATGCAGTAAAAGAATACTGCGAAAAGAACAAAAACACAGCAGAATAACCGAATGCAACCGTTAGATCACACTCACCCATACTACCGTTCCAGTGCTAACCTACTGGAATCTTTGAGTATAGACCGTGAGCTGGTATCGGTCGAGATATATGGTGTCAACGATTTTTATGGTCATGCGACCCAGATGAAACAGTTCCTGGGATTGCCGCCTAACCACAAGCTGAAATTTATCCTGGCACATGGTGTGGTTCAGCACAAACGTATCTGGGAGATCAAGGTCGAAAGTCCGCTTCCTGTCTTTCTCTGTCCGAGTGCTGAGTATGCTAATTTATTTCAGGAGGCAGTGGGGAAGATAGCTTTCGGTGTTGGTCCTATGTTGTATTATGTTCCCGGTTTTGATAGCGCACTCCCACTTCCTGAAGAGAAAACCCTGGTCGTATTCCCCGACCATTCCACACACTATCAAACCACTGACTACAATTTTGATCGAATTGAAGCGGTCATCCAAAGCCAGGCAAGCCGATTTGAACGTATCCGAATCTGCCTCTACTGGAAAGATATTCTGCTCGGTCATCATCTCTATTACCTGGATCAGGGGTATGAAGTTACTTCAGCGGGTCACATGTTCGATCCCTACTTTATCCGCAGATTGATTCAAATCATTGGCTCCGCCACCGAAACAATCGCATTTTCTGTTTCGACAAACATGAGCTATTCAGTAGCAATGAACCGTCCAATATGGATCACCGATGGAGATTCCAAACGTCAGTACAAAGACGAGCAGACTCGTGAACAGTTCATTGATTACTGGGATGATGCGAAAGCGTTTCGTGATGAAGCAGAGGCATTATTCAGTGATCCAGTCGATAAGATCACCACTGGTCAGCGTGAATTTATCGCACGTGTCGCTGGTTTGGATTGTCGCAGGAGCAAGGAAGAGTTACTGAACATTCATCAGGCGGCAGAAGAGATATTCAAGAGAAAAATTCAGTTTCCCTTGAAACGCGGGTACAAAGCACCAGATCCCTCAGCATCCTTTCAAGGTTTGAATGTTGAAAAATCCGCAGCACAAAAAAATCCAACAACACCGCAACCCTCTCCCCGTCAAGTGGCAGCTCAGCTATTCAGGGATGCAATGAGAAAAAGTAATAGTGGGCAATATGAGGATGCCCTTCCGTTTTTAGAACGAGCACTGGTGATGTTTGGTGAATCTCCACAAGAAGGCACAAACCTGTTGAAAGCATTTTGTCTCAGTAAACTGAATCGTTTTGATGAGGCGTTTGCTGCAGTTCAAAACGAGCTTCGTTTGTTTCCGAAGAATGAGGGTGCACAGGTATTTTTTCAACAATTACAGGGTATTAAGCGAACTGAATCTGGTGGAGAAGAGGAAAAGTAACCTGGTGGATCAGTCCGTCCGGAGACTGATTGGCCCTGGATTTATCCAGGGTCTAATATGTCTATTAATAGAGCTATTAAACTGAGGTACGGCTGAGTGT
>JAIOHU010000198.1 GCA_019912845.1 bacterium | reverse complement strand
CATCAGAACATACGCCGCAGGGACAGTCATGATAAAGACGATCAGAGCACCTGTTAAGGCGGTTTTACGTCCATACGCTTTTTCCAGTTGATCTGGAATGGAAACAAGATGACTGCGTCTGGCAAGTCTCGCCAGAAAAAGCGCGAAAATGATTGCTGCCAGATAGTAGGGAACACCAAACGCCAGCCAGTTTGAAATCCCGTAATTGAAGGAATACTCACCAACACCGAGAATACCTCCATACCAGGTGGAGACCAGTGTGGCAATAAATGCGGGAAGCGTGAGACGACGTCCTGCTAAAAGATATTCTGTCTCATCTCGTGCGGATTCATGACGATATTTCCAGCCCACGAATGCAAGCGCGAGGAAGTAAATCAGAATTATCGTTAAATCTATATATGAAATACGCATTGTTCAGGCTGTCCCAGAACGTAACTTCCTATCTCGTCATTCCGGTGATGAGTTGAGCCGGAATCCAGGAAAGTATTGAAATTATTAATTTTAGCAAACAAAAACCATATTCAACAATAAAGGAATTTCTCGAACTAATCATTCAGAAATAGACTGTAACACCCAGCGATTCCGGCTGAAACGTTAAGCATACAATAAAATGAGCTGATAGTCCACGTTGATGATTCAAATATTTTCAGCTTTCGTGCAATCTCTCCTTGCACTTCGTTTTTTCATGAATTATCCTGATAGATTCATTTTATTCTAGCTTGAGGGTTAGTATGTCAGCATCAAGGTTGCGGGATAGTGGACTCTGGAAGAGTATCGGTCCAGGTTTAATCTGGGCTGCAGCTGCCATTGGGGTCTCTCATCTTGTGCAGTCAACTCGTGCAGGAGCAGGTTACGGCTTTGCGCTGGTGGGTGTTGTTATACTCGCAAACTTGCTGAAATATCCGTTCTTTGAATTCGGACCACGCTATGCCGCTGCAACCGGAGAAAGCCTGCTTGAAGGTTACACTCGTCTGGGACGATGGGGACTTTGGCTCTTTGTCGCACTTACCATCCTGACCATGTTCACAATCCAAGCGGTAGTTACAGTCGTAACAGCGGCTCTTGCAACTCAGGTTTTTCACCTGACCTTATCGCCCTTCCTCTGGAGTCTCATCCTGCTTGTTATCTGTGCAGTTATCCTTATACCTGGAAAATATCCTCTGCTGGATAGCATAATAAAGGTAATGATCCTGGTTTTGTTTTTTTCGACAATTTTTGCAGTTATAGCGGCTGCAGTTAGTGGTCCACAGGGATATTCCTCTCCCTTTCAAACCATCAAACTGGGCACCTCCGACTTCGCCTTTCTAGTAGCATTGGTAGGCTGGATGCCATCAGCAATAGACATATCTGTCTGGCATTCGATCTGGACACTGGAACGTATCAAACAGACTTCCTACAAACCGCAGATGAAGGAATCCGCATTCGACTTCAACCTCGGGTATATCGGTACCGCAATTTTTTCGCTGCTGTTTATTTCACTCGGAGCCTTGATCATGTTTGATACGGGCGAAGTATTTGCGAAATCTGGTGGTGGGTTTGCTGCACAATTACTGGATTTGTATTCCAACTCACTGGGAGGATGGTCTCGCCCTGTCATTGAAATCGCTGCCTTCACTGCAATGTTCAGCACCACCCTGACTGTTCTCGATGCCTTTCCTCGGGTTCTAAGACGAACTACCGCACTGGTCATCGCGTCCCGTGAACAGGTAAATGAAACCGAGCAGAGATATCCTTGGATGTACTGGATGTGGATGATCGTCGTTGCAGGGGGAGCACTTGGTTTGCTCAGTATCTTCGGGAAACGGTTTACTTTTATGATTGATCTGGCGACAACACTTTCTTTTCTTACTGCACCAATCCTTTCTGTGATGAATTATAAAGTGGTGACGGGAAAGAATGTCCCTATTGAAGGGCGTCCACCAGTCTGGCTGAAGATTTTAAGCTGGATCGGTATTATCTTTGCCACAGGTTTCGCAGTTCTCTATTTGGTTTGGCGCTTTGTATGGAGTTAAATTAGAAAATGGCACGTCAACGACCACAACGCACACGCAGCCAAAGAAAATCACAGGCACCTAAAAGGTCCTGGCGTGATTATATCGATCTTGCAGTAAATAAATATCCCGCCTGGTCGCTCTTTTTCCTCGCACTTCTTGTCAGGATGGTCTATCTCGCTGTGCTAACAACCAAACCCGGGTTCGGGCTGCCGATCGTTGATGAGATTGAGTATGACCGGATGGCGCGACTCTTCTCAACCACCCTGACCTTTGAGCCAGGTCCCCTGTTCCGTCCACCACTTTGGCCAATGTTACTCGGCTTTATGTATATCATCTTCGGGCCGACCTTCCCAATCGCACGACTGGTTAACACTCTTCTTGGAGCCCTGGCAGTCGCTGCAGCTTATCGGCTTGGTGTAAGGCTGTTCGACAAAAAGATCGCTTTCATCTCCGGGATCCTATTGTCCTTTTACGGTCTCCTGGTTCATTACAATACTGGTGGTTTGGCGACATCTCTAACCATTTATTTAAGCCTCGAAGCACTGATTATCAGCCTCAAAGCATATAAAAAACAGAGCAACCGTTGGATTATTTTCGCAGGGGTTCTCTGGGGATTAGCAGCATTGGCACGTCCTGTTGCCCTGCTCAGTGCTGGTGTGATTGGTTTGTTCATGTTGATGGTTCGTCCCGGCGAAGCAGCTCTTAGTGGTCCGAAACGGCTACTCATGCTCATTATTGGGATATTGGTAGCAGTACTCCCAATAACAATCCGTAATGCGCTGGAAGGTGATCCAACACTTATCTCCACCAATGGCGGAATCAATCTCTATCTGGGCAACAACGAGAAGTCTGTCGGTTTTACAGCCTTTCACCCTGAACTTGGTGTCTGGTGGACTCCTGTAACTGCACATCGTTGGGCGGAACGTCAAAAAGGTGAGCAGATGAGCCCCAGCGAGGTCTCCTCGTGGTACGCAAAAGAAGCAGTACGTTTTATGATGTTCCAACCCGAAAAAGCAATAAAACTGTTGCTGAAAAAGACCTATCTCAGTTTTAATCGACTTGAGATTGGTAACAATGGTGATATCTCATTTTTTGCAAGAAACAATGCCCTGCTTTATATTCTGATGCTTATCGGATTCGGGACTATCATTCCATTTGGGATTTTGGGAGCGATCCTGGCTTTTCGTAGAAGTACAGAAATCCGTGTCGCTATACTTGTCGCATTTACTCACTTCTTTGTGTCGATCATCTTTTTCGTCGCTGCAAGATTTAGAATTCCAGCGATCCCAATACTTCTTCCCTTCGCAGTATTTGCTGGTTTTGAACTGTTCAAAGCACTGTCCAGAAAGAGCATTCAGCATAAAGCTTCTCTAGTCGGCGGATTGGTTGTTGTCGGTTTCCTGGTAAACTCAAATCTGCTTGGGATGGCACGTGGTGATACTGCTTATGGCTATTTTTTACATGGACAGATCCTCGCACGGGAGCAGAAGTGGGATGAAGCCATCGAAGCCTTTGAAAAAACATTAGAACTCGGTGATCATATCCCCCTGGCGAATTATTATCTGGCGCATATTTATCTCAAACTTGGCGAACCGGAATTGGTTATCGAGTACGCCAACCGTGAGATTGATATCTATCCGAACAAGATGGCATTTATGGATTTGGGAAAAGCGCACCGTCTCTTGGGCGAGAGAGAAAAAGCGGAAGAAGCATTTATGCGCGCATACCAGATAGAACCCAATGATCCTGAAATTCGCGGTCTGTTGGCGCAGGAAACCGGGGAACGTGCGATTTCTGCCGCAGATTCCGGCAATTGGGGAACTGCACGAGACCTATTCATGCAAGCTGGAAACCTTGATCCCCAAAATCCATTTTTCCCCTTCGCAATCGCTGGTGCAAACTGGGCGTTGGGTGATACCCTTATTGCGAATCAACTCATCGAGGGAGTGCTCTTCCGTTATCCCGATTTTGAACCTGCTCTGGAGTGGCAGGAAGGCTGGCGTCCATCACGAGCTGGTGAAACACCACAACTCCTCCCTCCCGAAAAACCGGATTACCTGCCGGGAGACTGATGGATATATTTCACTCCCAATTACAACAAACCTGATGCGTCATGCCAACGTTGGGTTAGCTGGCATCCAGGAAGGTATTAATATTATTGATTTCAGAATTAATTGAAAAACGGCAGTCCTAACAACACAAACATATAGCAGTTTATCACGAGACAAAAATTCCAAGAATCAGGATAATTACATTCCCAGATAAATATCTTAGCTCTCGTCCACACCTCTCTTCTTCTCATAAGAATCTGCAGTTTTCGCGACAAGTTCAATGTGTTGCTGTAATTCAGGAATATCGATGGTTTCTAGAATCTGATCAACAATCACAACCAACTGCTTATAGCTATCATTGTCAAACCTGTCATCAATCGCGAAACGGCAAAACATGTGTGGAGAGGAGTTTGTTTCAAGTAAAACCTGCAATTTATGTGAACCAACTAATTTTTCGTATCGTTCTCGTGTATATTTTTCGCAGACCGATCCAAATCGCACCGTGCGATTGCCACGATGGTTCATTTCTCCGGCAAAGACATAAATCTTCTGTTTCCGTCCACTGTCGGGATATTGAAAGACATAGTAAAACCATGATCTTTCACGATCAAATTGAAGGTTATAGCCCTTATCACGTGCCTGGTAGAAGAGACGCAGCATGGAATCGTCCGGCCCCATTTCCAAAGTATGCAGGATTTTATCATCCACAGTGACAAACATCGAGGTATGGAGTTCATCTTGTTGACGTTGATCGATAACCTCTTTGATCACCACCGGCTCAAAAATCTCGGCGTCAATGGAAGATATATGATTGTTCAAGAGGGCGGCTGAAATAATCGAAAATGCCTCAAAACGATGAAATGGTCCTTTGAAATCCAGGGGCAGATTTCGAAAACCAGTATGTAACCCAGTCAGAGCGGCCGATTGAACCAAAACTTCCTTGCCGGGTTCTAATGGCGAATGCAATGATTGCATTAGAGATTCAGGGTCTGGACGCAGGATAAACAACACCAATGCCGGAACAAATGAAGGTGGAAAGTCAGAAAGCCGAACAGGATATTTATCACCACGCAGGATTGCCAGCATGTTCTCCTGCCATTTCGTCACCTGGGCGTACGCCTCGTAATCGAGATATTTTTCAGCGTCGGTCGCGATTACATTAACTGCACCGAAAGCGTTCCAAGTTTCAGAGTATTTGCCGTTCAGTATATACGCACTACATGCCTGTAGCAAAGCGAGTTTATAATCCTCATCATCCTGTTCTATCTCTTCCCCCACAGCAAGCATCATGAGTCTATTTAAAACACCGAGATAATTGCGATTTTGATCATAAGGGTAATAATGACTTTTTTCAGTGAGGCTCTTACTAAGTTCAATAATATATTTTACGGAATTTTGATCCGATTCGTAGCTCATCATGTACGATATCATGCAAAAAGCACCCATCACACGATCCAGCATATTGGTTTCTCGTTTGACAAAGGGCACCCTGTTTGCATCCGACTGCACGTAGTGAAGAATGTGTTCACTCTCTTCAAAATTAAAGTCATGAAATTTAAATATTTTTTCCTCGATGGTGACAGGTAATTCGCTCACATAAAAATTGGACTTATTTCCTTCCATGAATTTTCTGCGATCCTCGTCTGAACTGAAGCGCAATCCAGAGACAGAGCTTAAAGGTAAAAAACCATCAAGGACGATGACATTTTCATTTTCCGGAGTATCCATACTATGTTTCAACCGGATAATTTTTTCTGAGAGTACTTCATTGAGTTCAAAGGCAATTGGAAATGCGTCCTTTCCTTCTGCAGTCATGAGAGCTGTATAGTTTGAGGCGATTCCAGCCTGCCAGAGAATTAGATGCCCGGGAAGAAAGTTTTTTGATACCTGATTCTCGTTCTCCAATGCACCCATCGGCAGTAAAAGACCACGTGCGAGAACCTCATACGCATTTCTACTACTTGTTATATAAAAAAGACGGTCTTGCTTTTCCATCACAACTCCAGGGTACACAGGGTATTATCCCTGTTTCCATTGTATATGCACTAACTAGCAATTCAAGTGAAGGTAGTGAAGCGAGAGGATTTTTTGCAAGTGAAATACGAATCAAAGAGTTTTGAGAACACACTTCGGTGGTTTACCTTTAATAAATCTTATAAACTGAACTTTCACTTCAATGAAGAGACTTACCCCTGGATATACTTGCCTGAATTCACTGGGAATCCTATATTTTCGCTCGAATCAAACAGCAGCATGATCTTCATCAAAGGATTTTCGGGGTACACCTGGAAATTAGCCTGCGAAAACTTAGATAGTAGATGTATTTGAAGGGCGATTAGCTCAGTTGGTTAGAGCGCTGGTCTCACATACCAGAGGTCACAGGTTCGAATCCCGTATCGCCCACATAGTATTGACAAGGGTTTCAGGCTATTCCTGGAACCCTGTTTTAATAGCTGAATAAGCATTACCCCGCTCTATACCCAGCCCCTGAACTAGAACTTGCTGGGAATGTACGTTATAACGGGAGAGACACTGATCAAGTTTTCAGAAAGTTTCATCAGAGAAAGATCCTCTGTGACTATCAATCAAGTTTTCGAATCCATTCAAATCAAGTGTACGACTTCCCCATTTTCATAAAATGGTATGCAACTTAAATTCCATCGATCCCATTGATGGGTCTTATCTACACGCCCAGTCATTTCGGAAACTTCTTGTTCGGTTAGTAGCCTTTTCATTTTGACTCGCAGTAGATGTTGACCCTCCCCTTTATTATGGATACATCTTCCCGCTGACGACTCCAGGTGGACGGTCAACATCACGTCGCGCGATCATGCTCGAACAGGAAGGTATGCAGGAAGAAGCGGGCGTCGATTCGCCATCGTATCAGAGGTGACGGGCGATTATGTCCACATCACCCTGGATGCGATAAATTCCAACGATGGGACAAAACCATTGTGACACCGACCGCAAGTTCGTAAGAATATGCAAAGATATCATCCATGCAATTAATGCAAAAGCTTTCCCGGCAAATCCAGGGTGGGTGTAAAGGGTGTCCACTGAGATAACACTGTTATCTTTTTCTATAGCCTCACCTTTTGCACCAAAGCACTATATCATAACTAACGATTCCTGGAAAATCATTAATTTTACAGAGACTAAAAGAAAGCAATTCACCCTCGCTTCTATGTCTATATTGATTCTTGGATTTATTGTCTCATCATAACGCTGTAAAGTGTTTATGTTGTCTTGATTCCCTCCCACGAGTTTGTCCTAAAACAATTAAAATCAACATTTTCCTGTACACCAGCGAACACCACGCTGGTATAACTCGATCAGATAAAATTTTCGCGCATCGCTTTACTTGACTATTAAAAGCAGGCTTCAGGATTCATGCAGTATTTCAAACCTTAAATCGTATGTATCTGATGTAAGCTGAATTAAATCGTTCTAAACATTTGTAAAAGCTTGATCGAGATCATTGAGTAGATCTTCCACGTTTTCGATACCGACAGAATAGCGAACCAAACCATCTGAAATACCTGCAGCCAGACGATCATCCCGCTTCATACCTGCATGAGTCATGGATGAAGGGTGTTCAATCAGCGATTCTACTCCCCCTAGAGAAACAGCGAGAGTGGCTACTTTAACCGAGTTCATGAGATTGCGTCCTGCCTCGATTCCTCCTTTCAGCTCGAAACTTATCATGCTACCAAAACCCGACATCTGTTGTTGAATCAGATCATATTGGGGGTGTGATGGAAGACCGAGATATCGAACCCATTCGACTTTAGGATGAGCTTCCAACCAGCGTGCGATCTGCATGGCACTCTGTTGGGCACGATCAATACGGATGGCAAGAGTTTTTAATCCACGTAGCACAAGAAAAGCTTGATGCGGATCCATATTGCATCCAAAATCGGTCATAAGGGGACGGATTCTTCGGTATACTACTTCATCTTTTGCAACTATCATCCCACCGACAATATCCGCATGACCATTGATGAATTTTGTCATTGAGTGAACAACGACATCGGCACCAAGATCGAGTGGTTTTTGCAAATAAGGGCTTGCAAATGTGTTGTCAACTACCATTAGACAATTCTTAGAATGAGCGATTTCTGATATAGCTCTAATATCTGTAACACTCATTGATGGATTCGCTGGTGTTTCAACATAGATCAATTCTGTCTCGTCTCGAATTGCACTCTCCACCTGATCGAGGTTTGAGGTATCAATAAATGTCCCTTCTACACCAAAACGACAGAGGTGTTTTTCAACCATTCCCCTCGAAGGTCCATACACCGAGGCTGTGCTGACGAGATGTTTTCCCTGTGACAATAATGCCATAAATACTGTGCTGATCGCACCCAAACCGGATCCAGTTGCAATTCCGTTAAAGCCATTTTCGAGTTCAGCAACATTTTTTTCCAGGGTTTGAATCGTTGGATTGCCCAGACGTGTGTAGATAAATCCTTCCTCTTCACCCGAGAATAATGCAGCACCATGATCAGTATCTCGGAATGCGAAAGTTGAACTCTGGTAAATAGGAACATTGACACACCCGGAGGGATCTCCATCGAATCCTGCGTGAATAAGTTTGGTTGAAAATCCCATATCTTTGGTTTTCATTAGTTTACTCCGCTATCTATTTCTCTTCTGTTTATCAGGAATTTGGCTTCTGCCCATGCGTGTTTTCTGTCTGAAATACTCAACTCAGCATAAAGAGTACACAGATTCCTCCTGCGATCCTTTAGCCATGCTCTCAAAATCAGTTTCTCATCTATTGGCACGGTCTCCAGATAACGAACGTGCAGATCCGCAGTAAATGCCTGAATATTATGACGAAAAAGGCAATTTGTCATTGCTGAATCAAGCAGGGAAGCGATTACTCCCCCGTGTAGACAACCATCATAACCTTGCAGCAATTTGTTCGGGCTGAATTCTGCTTCAACACCCCCATCACCATACATTTTAAAAGTCAAACCCAGTGATTTTGGATTTTTTGTTCCACATAAAAGGCATGAATCATGTTGAAAATGGTGTGATAAAGCCTTTTGATTCTCAATGGTCACATGCATTATCGTTGACCTCCAGCTTACCCTGAAGATAGTCTTCTGCCAATTCTTCAGGCGAACGCGTATCTACACCAACTAAGACTTTAATTCCCTGATTTCCGAATAATTCGATGGCACGCTGTCCCATCCCACCTGCAAGTACGAGGTCTACTTCACGTTTTGCCAACCAGGGTGGGAGCAATCCAGGTTGATGTGGTGGAGCATCAATATCCGATCTATTCAGAACGGTTTTACTTGCAACATCTACATCGAGAAGTGCAAAAGAATTACAATGACCAAAATGCTGTGCAAGCAAGTTATTTTCGATCGGAATTGCGATACGCATGGTGTTATCCTTTTTCTTGGTTAATCTGAAATGGTTAGTTTCTACTTCAATAGTCGACTCAAGTTCTACAATAGGTTTTATAATGTTATTCATGATCCTTGCTGAATCGGATTCTGAGTAATACGTCAGGAAGGACAGACCATTGTCGCATGCTTCAGCGATTTTTGGATCAATCGGAATTGCCCCTAGAAAAGGAATCTTCATGCTTTCTGCAATACGTTTTCCTCCACCGGACAATAATATTGGGATATGTTTCCCACACTCAGGGCAGACAAATCCACTCATATTTTCGATAATACCTGTCACATTTACTTTCATTTTTCGGCAGAATGAAATGGATTTACGTACATCGACTTCTGCAAGACGTTGTGGTGTAGTGACTACGATGGCACCATCGAGCTTATCTACATTTTGGCAGACGGATATTAGTTCATCACCAGTACCCGGTGGTGAATCAATAATCAGGAAATCCAGGTCACCCCAATAAACCTGATGGATAAACTGGTCGATGAGTCCGGATTTTAATGGGCCACGCCAGATTATGGCATCATTCTGGCTTTGAAGTAGAAATCCAACCGACATAACTTTCAAACCATTCACCTCTACGGGTTTAATCATATCGTGAGATTCCTGCAAGGTCTGTCCTTCCAATCCAAGCATGGTAGGGATGCTGGGACCGTGAACATCAACGTCAAGTAGTCCTACACGCTTACCTTTATTTGAAAGTCCCGCAGCGAGATTCACTGCAACTGTACTCTTCCCCACCCCTCCTTTACCCGATAGGACGACAAATTTGTGCTTGATCCGCGAAAGATCGAACGTTGGGGTTGGTTCACGTTTGGTGCGATGTTCACGAATACGCTGCCTTTCTATCGAGATATGTTTATCGCCTGGCAGCAAAGCTTCCTCTACTTTTGGCGGTTTGTTCTGCACATCCACACTCATTTTTATCCCCAATTCTATTGATAATTACATCACAAATTCAGTAGCACTTCAACGCCAGACATCAGTAGTGTCATTGTGCACTGCTTGCACTTCCTTGAAAGAGTGTATAATAAATCTCCGCGTGATAATCTGGATCGTTCAGTATATAGGATTCTGATGAAGGAGATCGAAGCGTTTGAAAGAGATCCCAATCCTTGCCAGTTATTTCTCCGTGCAGGTTACCCCACAGCATATCCATGCAACACCCAAGCGCACGTTTCTGTTTTTCGCTCAAGGGCGTTTCTATCGAGACATGGAAAAATCGAATACTGACATTTTGAAAGCCATGAACCTTCAGCCATTTTTTTGCATTGAGAAAATGCAAATCAGGATTTCTCTGGTTCAGATATGGATTACGACTTGTATATGCGAGATTAAGATGAGATTCGAGGAGAGGGTATCCGGGTAATAGGTTCTGATGCGTCCAGAAGTATAGTCCAAGCTTTCCAGCAGGACGCAGCACTCTTTTGAATTCTCTGATACCATCGTCAGGATTGAAGTCTTCAATGGGCCAAAGTGTATCGGCACACCAGAGCCAATCAATGCTGTCATCGTCTAAAGGAAGTGTTCTAATATCGGATTTTGACAATTCCACCTGGGAGGAAAAGCCATGATCATCAAGTTCTTTTTTTGCGATTCTTAGTTTTTCGTCGCAGGTATCTACACCATGCACCATACCCATCGGCCCCACTTCGCTTGCGAGCAACATCATGTGATTTCCAATACCACAGCCTGCATCCATGCCAAAGGTTCCATTAGATAAGTGCATCGATTCAATTGCTTGACGTGCAGCATTCTCAGTCAGATGTCCAACCAAATGCAGTTGCAATTCGTATGATTCAGACATGTTTTTCAGTTCCTATGAGTAGAGAAGAAGTCAGACATTCCCAGATTGAGTTGATCGAATTAACAATTTGTTCATTGCCAACTTCGAGAATTGTTTTCGCCTGCAGTTGTGCAACAGTAAACGAATTATCCCATGGGATTTTTCCTGCTACCAAGCTACCCCGTTTTATTGTCTCAGCTTCTATAGAATCGGTGATACTTGGATTTATATCCCATTTATTGACGCATACTGCTGCAGGAATACCGAAATGATCCGCCAGATCCAGCACTCTTTTAAGGTCATGCTCACCTGAGAGGGTAGGCTCAGTCACAATCAGAACCTTGTTCACACCAGTAAGAGATGCTATTACCGGGCAACCAATCCCAGGCGGTCCATCGATGAGAATCATGGAACGGTTTTGTTCTTGAGCGATTCGCCGAGCTTCATCACGGACAGTGGTGACAAGTTTACCTGAATTTTCGGCAGCCACATCCAATTTGGCGTGGACCATAGGGCCATACGCAGTATCCGAAACCATCCACTGACCACAATGGCGTGTTTGGGATGTAATCGCGTTCTCAGGGCAAAACCTGACACAAACCCCACAACCCTCACATCGTGCCGAATTTATTGTGTAAGAGAACTCTGAATTGTTGTTCTTGTTCAGCTCAATAGCATTGAATCGACAAAGAGCATTGCATATGCCACAAACTGTGCAATCAAGTTGATTGATTTGAGCCTGTTGTCCGCTGTAAAATTCGTGACGTTCGCGAATTTCTGGTGCGAGTAGTAAATGCAAATCTGCTGCATCCACATCGCAATCTGCGAGAACAACATTTTCAGCAAGTCGTGCAAATGCAGCTGTCAAGCTGGTTTTTCCAGTTCCACCTTTTCCGCTTATCACAAGTAGTTCATTCATGAAATGATCGCATCCTATTATTGTCAATTCAATTTTGAGTGATTAATAGCATGATAGAAGATTGTTCTATCTTTCAATCTATGGAGAATTTTTCCAGAATTTCGTAATTTTTCCAGATACTTGATTGATTCAGTATGGTGTATTCCAAGCCCATGAGCGATGTCGCGTGAAGAGCAAGGACGTCTTTCAATCATTTTTAAAACATCTTCTTCAGTGACCGAAATACTTCCATCGAAACAGTTTTGCCCTTTGTTGTCTTCACTTACAATGCTAACATCTCTCTTGAATAATACACTGAAATCCTGCATCTGTTTTTCTGATTGTGGACTGGCGTAATCCTCCGCTGGTGGACGAAAAACTGTGTTCAAGTGAATACGGTCGGGATTGATTTGTTCAGCTATAGCTGCAATCTCAGAAACTTCCTTTTGAAATCCCGTGATACCCTGTACCAGCATCACCTCCAACCAGACTTCACCTTCAAAACAGTCAGCAAAATCAATTAGACCTTCTACCATTTGCTGGAACCCTACTATTGGGTACGGTCGATTCACACAACTAAACAATTGCTCGTTTCCAACGTCAAGTGATGGAATAACAATGTCCGCGAATTGAAGGGCACTCCTTACTTCCTTGATATGGAGCAATGAAGAATTAGTAAAGACTACTATAGGAATTTTGCTTTTTCTTTTAATATTTAGAATTAAATCACCGATTCCACTGTTCAATGTTGGTTCACCGGAACCAGCAATACTGATATAGTCAGGTGGGTTGATCCTTCTGAGTTTAACAACTAGTTCATCAAGAACATCATTGATTGATACGTATTCCATCCTATCAATCGTTTTGTTATTGGTTCTGCCAAGCTGGCAATAAATACAGTCGTAGGAACAGGTTTTGAATGGTACAATATCAACCCCAAGCGATCTTCCCAAACGATGTGAGGGTACTGGGCCATAAATAGTTCTGAATCTATTTTCAGACTGGCTATTGAATAATTCAGACAATGGATTGATCCTTTATGTTGTAGAGATCACCCGATTTGTTTGACCGCAAAACACTGTTCCCGCCGTTTTTCTTATCGCTATTCTTAAAAAGAGAATCACTTAATTCTTTGAATCGATTTTGGTACTCTGGGAACACATCTACGATTGAGTGCCCCTTTGAATAAGCTTCAGCTATACGACGATCGTCAGGTATTTCCATTAGAATTGGAATAGCATCTTTTTCGCAAAATTCATGAACTCTTCTATCTCCAATACCCATTCTGTTTACTATCACCCCGAATGGAATTTTTAGTTCACGAACTAGAAGTACAGCAAGCTTAAGATCATTTAGACCAAATGGTGTCGGTTCAGTTACCAGTAAGACATAATCCACACCCTGAAGGGTGGCAACAACTGGACATGAGGTTCCTGGGGGAGCATCGAATATTGTGTGGATTGAAGGATCATTTTTCTGCTTCAATTTATCAACCAGCGCCACTGCAGATTGTACTCCAATATCTAAAACACCCTGTAAAAAGGTGATTTTATCAACATTTATGCTATCAATAATCCCAATTCGTTTGTCGACTTCCACAATTGCTTTTCTAGTACAGACAATCCTGCATCCACCACACGCATGACACAACTCAGGAAATATCACTGGCGGGCCACCAAATGTTGCCAACGCATTAAACTCACAGAAGTCACTGCACTCACCACATCCGTCACAACGTGAGGTTATTATCTCCGGCATCGGTAAATTCACAACTTCTGTCTCAGTCTTATCACCATGTAGAAAAAGATGGCAGTTTGGTTCTTCTACATCACAATCAACCAATTGGACCTGCTGAGCGAGGTTTTTCGCCAGATTCACTGCTATGGTGGTTTTACCCGTACCACCCTTACCAGACGCTATTGCGATTTTCATTAGGCGTATTCTCCTTTATGATTTGAATTTACGCCTGCCACGTTCTTCTGCAGTACTCTGATCGATTGCATCCTGCCAACCATTTCTTTTGCTTTCGATCCCTTCAAAACGTGAGGAATAAGGTTTAATGTCCAATAGGGGTGTGCCATCTAAAATATCCACACCCCTGACGTGCAAAATGTTGTCTTCACGTCTCAACAGCTCAACCAGGCTCAAACCGATAGGATTTGGACGAGATGGAGCACGAGTCGCGAATACTCCCCGTTCAACGGTATCCAGAAAAGGGACAACAGTAAGCTTAACACTATGGACACGATGTAGATGGTACAGGAGATAGATGTATGAAAAGCCATCGATGTCCTTAAGCCCTGGAAGATATTGAATATCGATCTCCACTTTTCCGACGCAGTCCCTCGCATACACTGGTTGTATCGGTGTTTTCTCGGGATTCGTGTGTGTACTGTGAATGATTCCGATTGGACGATAGTCAATAATCATTTTGTTCATTACCAGTGACCTTTTACGTTTGCTGTATTCATTTCCACTAGCGTACCACTACGAAACGCGTCAAGTGCATCCGTCAAAGATTGAGCTTCACTGGAATAGACTTTTACTCCGGCTGCTTGTAATACTCGAAAGGCTTTGGGTCCACAATTGCCCGTCACCAGACAATTTGCACCGGCACGAATAATTGTTTCAGCAGCGTTTATTCCAGCACCCTGCACTGCACCGCTATTCTGGGAATTATCGATAAGTTTTGTTTCAAGTGTTTCTAAATCATAGACGATAAAACCAGCTACCCGCCCAAACCTTGGGTCCAAGGTAGCTTCCATGTCTTTCCCACTCGTGGTAAATGCAATTTTCACAAGAACCTCCCATTTAGCAATTCTCTTTAATTCGTGAAGTTTTTCTCAATCAATAACGTACTATTATTCTCATTTATAAAAATCGAATACCTAATTCACTACATACGCAAATTCTTATCATCCGGATGTTTCACAACTCGTACACTCTCAGGATGATTTCGATTCAAAGCTACTCTATTAGTTTCCGTTGCATTAGATCTCGTATTGTCATCTATTTCAACATACTCTACCTGTTCTGGGATTTCTCTCTCCCTCGGTTTAGATGCTGCCAACTTTGCGCGTCGGCTGATTTTTTCATCCAACCAACGAGATATTCCAGCCAGGAGAGGCTTTCCTGCAATTCGCAACAAAGGCACCACAACAGTATAGACCAATGAAGATGAAATTGGAGAAGACGTAGATGATTGTCCTGATGGACAGTCTTGCATCCCATTTCTCATTCTCCATTTATGACGTCTTCGTTGTCCACCTCCGAATCCTCTTCCAAATTGATTTCTGCGTCTCATAAATAGCCCATGGTTATTTACCAACGTTCGGTTTTTCCATGTCCTTTATTCGCTTTTCAACCGCTCTCAAATGTTGTTTCAGATGCTTTGCCTCTTCTGAAAGATACTCGAGTTCTTCTTCCCTGGTCGGTTGATGTCCTTGAAGAGGCTGAAGATATGTCTCATCGCAAAATTCACTGTAAAATGGCTGTCTATGGAATCGCAAGCCACGCCGGTTCCTTCCACGTCCCCCTTCCCAACCAAGTCGTCTTTGAAGTCCGCGTCCAAATCTTCTTCCAAATCCTCGTCTGGGTCCTGGATTAGCAAACCCTGGATCGTCATATCCTGCACAATATCCTGCGGCTCGCCCTGTTAATGGTCCTGTTCCTGACGGACCAGTTCGATCACCACCTGGCATTTTAAATACTCCTTATGTTTATACTATCTTAGTCACGTATCATCATCGCGCCACACTTTGGGCACTTTATCTCCATACAGGGAACGCCTTGTTCATGAGGAACCAGTTCACCACATTTCGGGCAAATACAATTCCCTCCTGTAGACTGCTGATTGCCTCTTCCCATCCTGCCGCGACCCTGTCCAGTACCGGAGCCCATTCCACGTCCTCCATTTGGGGCACGTCCCTGACCTCCGCGACCACCCCCACGTCCACCACCACCTTGCATCATAAGAACTCCTGCACAATTTTTATTGGGGTTATTTATTCTACCCCGTCCGCAACAACCTGGCATGGCAAATGATTCATCTTCCAATTTCCCATCCAACCAGGCGTTGATAACATTCGTTAACTCCCCGGTAACAAAAGGCACAACTTGAAAAGAAAAATTTCTTAGAACATCTGATGCGAATCTTGATATTGCTCCACAGACCAACAAGTCTATTTCCAATCCAGACAAATGAATTGCACGCTGCACTGGTTGATTGCTCAAGACAGATTCATCTCGTTCTGCAGTTATCATTCCATTATCTGCTTTCACAATATGGAAGTCATGAGCATTGTCAAAAACTGGTGCAATGCGACTTTCCCACCTGGCAAATGCAGCTATTTCCATCTTTATCCCTCGTTTTCTGGATATATGTTTTGCACATATTATGCCAAACCATAAAACGATTGAATGATTTTCTTATACTATTGTTTTCTATGAGAGATAAAAGAAGAATAGGGGGTCTTTCAGATGTTGATTCCGTAGCCTCTACGCAACCCTATGTTGAGTTAGAGTTGCAGCATCGCTACTGTTGGCGAGTAGATCTACCATCCTGTTCAGGAAGGGGAATGTCTAGTTTTTTCATTAAGCGGAACAGGGTAGTTTTGTGGATACCTAATTCTTTTGCAGCTTCGGTACGGTTATTGTTATTGTTTTCCAAAACCGTACGGATGGTCTGGGAAGTTACGAGGTTTTGAATATTTGTTAAGTTTGTGTCGATCTGGTTCGTCAATTTTGAACTATGCGAAATCAGTTCTACCGGCAAATGGTGGATTTTTATGGTCCCATCACTGCACAACACAAATGCACGTTCAATGGCATTTTCCAATTCACGTACATTACCCTGCCAGTCATGTGCCAGCAAAAGCGAGAGAGCCTCAACATCAATAGCTTCAACGGATTTTCCCTGGATTTGATTAAAACGGTTGATAAAAAAATCAACCAACAGCGGAATATCCTCCTTGCGTTTTCTTAATGGCGGTAATTCAATGCGGACAATGTTGATTCGGTAGTATAAATCCTCACGGAAACGTCCCTCTTTCATTTCTACGGATAAATCTCTATTTGTGGCGAGGATGATACGAACATCCGATTTTACGGAATGGGATGACCCTAATGGATCAAACGTTTTATCCTGCAAGACTCGTAAAAGCTTCACCTGTATTGCGGGACTTATTTCGGCGATTTCATCAAGAAATAACGTCCCTCCCTCAGCGCGTTCAAAACGACCTGGCTTGTTGCGAACAGCACCCGTAAATGCACCTGCTTTATAACCGAACAATTCAGATTCGAGCAAACTTTCAGGAAGTGCCCCGCAGTTTACAGCAACAAATGGCTTATCGTGTCGAGGACTCAATTCATGAATAGTTTTCGCCACAAGTTCTTTTCCCGTTCCGGTGTCCCCGAGAATGAGTACCGTACTTGGACTTGCTGATATAACCGGTAAAACTTCAAACAAACGTTGCATCAGTGGGCTGCGACTAACAAGTTCGCCAATTTTCGACCGTCCTTCTAATTCTCGACGCAAGGCATCCACTTCGGAAAGATCACGAAAAGTTTCTGCTCCACCGATGATATTGTTTTCCGAATCTCTTAATACCGCTGTCGAAAGGCTGATCGGTATTTTTTCACCATCATAACTGATTATATAGCCTGATCTACCGATAACTGGTTTCCCTGTCTTGAGGGTCTGTTTCAACGCACAATCATTCCCGCACATACAGGAGCGAAATACATCTGCACAACGTTGTCCGAGAGCTTCCTCTCGTGTAACCCCAGTAATTTCCTCTGCCGCACGATTGAAGGAACTGATTCTCCAGTCTTTATCGACCGTAAACACACCATCGGAAATACTTTCCAAAATAGCTTCAGTGGAAGTCTTCGAAGTATTTCTATTCTTAGCTGTTGATTTCATAATTATTGGATGAATGAAACTATGAAAAGTAACAGACTCTCTCGGTTAGGATAAGTAAAATTTTCAAATCCCTCATCACACTGGATATAGGCTAAAATACTTTAGAAAGTAGAAGCGTCTCTCTTTGAAGGTTGAGGTATTACCAGCAAGAGAGACGCTTCGATTTCATCCCATTTCTGAGACAAAATTATTAAGCAAGTTTTACTTTGTTAATTTTTCCTTTTCGAACTGTTCAATAGCCTCATAAGCATCTATTCCATACATCAAAGAAGGACCGCCACCCATAACAATCGCCATACCGATAGCTTCAAGCATTTCTTTTTTGGTAGCACCTGCAGCTATGGCATCATGTACATGAAATGCGATACAACCATCACAGCGAACTGTAACCGCAATACTCAACGCGATTAACTCCTTTACCTTTTTTGAGAGTGCACCATCTTTTCCCGATGCCTGATGAAGTGACATGAACCCTTTCAGCGTCTCGGGTATTTCACGACCCAGCTGACCCATCATTTTAGAAATGTGTTCGTAGGTCTGAGGAAAATTGGTTTCCATGGTAAATCTCCTTAAATGTTTATATCCATACCTCTCGCAATAACGGTATAGATATTGTGTATTTATTCACAACAACAAACCTGTTACCTGGGTTTACCTTCCATACACTACCCTCCTGATCTCACAAAACTGAATGTGTAACTACGATACTTAAAACGGTTAATCCAAATTATACTCTACGACTTACACAAACGAGTGGTCATTTTTCCAGTTGATACATTCGTATTTTTCGCCATAGGGTTGATCTGTGGATACTCAGCTCTTCCGCTACACGACTGCGGTTGCCACGATGGCGTTGCAACGCCTCCCGGATAACTTCTTTCTCACTCTTTTTATCCGGTACCACTCCATTTGTCTGCCCGCCTTCCTGAACAATATGACTGGGTAAATGTTCAGGTAGCAATATATCACCATGACACATAACCATGGCGTGTTCAATAGCATTTTCCAGTTCGCGAACGTTCCCCGGAAAAGCATAATGGCGCAAAAGATGCAATACTTCCGGGGAGATACTTGAAACCTGTTTGTGAATATTGCGCTTCAACTTGGCTATAAAATGGATTGCCAGCAAAGGTATGTCTTCCCGTCGATCGCATAGGGGAGGTACTTCGATAGTGACGACATTTATGCGAAAGTAGAGGTCTTCACGAAAACTATTTTCTCTGGTCAATTGTCTTAAATCTGAATTTGTTGCTGCAATGATTCGTGCATCGGAATGCAAGGTGCGAGTTGAACCAAGTGGTTGGAATTCACCATTGTTCAGCACTCTGAGCAATTTTACCTGCAGCGCCACCGACATTTCACTGATTTCATCCAGGAGCAGGGTTCCGCCATTTGCTAAACAAAACATTCCCGGTTTATCACGTTTGGCATCTGTAAAGGCACCTTTTTCGTATCCGAACAGTTCAGATTCTAAAAGTGTTTCCGGGAGGGCTGCACAATTAATTTTCACGTACGGACCATACTTTCGCGGGCTGAGATTATGAATCGCTTGTGCAATCAATTCTTTTCCCGAACCACTTGGTCCCTGCACCAGGACATTACACTCAGAATCTGCAATATCAGGTAAAAGCTGGAGGATTTTATTCATATCCGGATTAACACTAACGATTTCCTCTAGAACATTCTCCTGTGCGAGTCGTTTTCTTAGATGCTCTACTTCTGATACGTCATGGAAAAATTCTACCGCTCCCAAATTATTTCCTTTATCATCCCGTAATATTGTTGTGGTTACATTTATCGGAATTTCACATCCTTCTTTTGTGATAATTGTAACTCGGATATTATCAACAGGAACATGCTTTTTCAAAGTATCCTTCAAGGCACATTGTTTATGGCAGACTTCCGTGCGAAAAATATCATAGCAATGTTTCCCTACCGCCTCGCCTGCAGAAAAACCAGTGATCTCTTCAGCAGAACGGTTGAAGGAGGTAATGATGCAGTTTTTATCAACAGTGAAAACACCATCACGGATGCTATCGAAAATTATCCGACTTAGTTTCTCATTCATAGCAACACTTCTTCGCATTTTCCCGTTCCTGCTTCTGAACTGGAGTTCCTGGTCGCAAATGCAATCGTTTTCGATCGCATAAAATTCTGATCGGGCGGCCTGTCACCAGCAAAAGCATTACGTTAAAGAATTCACAAACCATAACAACACATTAGAAATTGAATTGCGTCCAAGCCTCTTCCAAAGTTCGGCAGTCATCATGCACGAAGAGTTACCTGGGCTCTGATAAACGCTCAGCAGATTGTAGTACCCTCATGATCGAATTCTAAATGCATTTCAATCAATTTTTCACATTCTTAACTTAAGGTACAGCTTCAAAGTGAACAATTCCATTCTGAAATACTCACTACACACATTTGATTAGTCATACTGCTGCTAATACTGAATCCACCACACGCCACTCCATGTTCTCCAAGCCGAGACGATCTACAAGCATCGCTGCTTGCCGATTCAACAGGTATTCTTCCGGTTTTGGACCGACAAGAATGACAGGTGAGACAAAACTGTTAGCGAAGACTGGTAAAGGTTTTCCGACAAAGGTTGCATCATCATGTGGATTGCAGAGAACCAGGACATCGAATTCTCGTTTTACGAGACAGCGATGTAATTCTGTCCATTCGTTGTTCTCACAAAGACGAAAACCCACATCAACATAATCTTCCAAACGCGAATCATAGTAGAAACGCAAATCACGTTCTCGTTCCAGAATAAATTTCTCCAGTTCACGCTCATCAAGATTAGAGGGAGGGCAACTTTCAGGATCGTAAGGATCCTCCATAAAATGAAAAATGTTCAATTGCAGGTTGCGTGATTTTGCGATGCGAAAAGCAACATTGAATGCCTGATCACCTTCTCTGGAGTAATGGGCACAAAAGCCGATTGAATTCAGTCGAAACATAGCCATTGAAACATCCCTTCCTTTCCTCTATTCAGATATTTTAATTGATTACCACAGCAAAGATTGCATTACTTCTTCTGCTTCTTTTATATAATATTCCGAATACACAGCACCGATAGGATTATTAGCCAAAGACTTGTCTTTCACAAAAAGGGTAGAGACTGGTGCGTCACTGTAACAATTAAAAAGCAGGTCTGATCCAACGCACAGACCAGTTGCAACGTTTATATCTGTTCCAATCTGGTTTAATATTTTTGCCTGCAACAGAGGATTACAGGCAATATTCTCGGAAGTAACCTGAAGGTGTCCTTCAAGTGCTAAATCGATCAGTTCTTCTTCGAGCTTACCCCCTACTTTGCAACATACCGGATACACCTTGAAGAATCTTCTTAGTACTTGAAATAGTATTTCAGTTGGTTCCAGAAGATCGACACAAAACGCCAGACCAATTTTTTTATATCCCATTTCCAGGCAGAAATAAATCAATTCGGTTATACGACATAACTTCCGTTCTTTTTCAAACGATATATCCAAAGTTGATTCGATAATTCTACGGTGCTCGTTTTGCATTACTGGTGGCTGTTTCACATGGATGCAACTTTTTCCACGTAAACAAATTCGATCCATACAGGAAAGACAATTCAAACTCTCAACTTCTCGAGTAGCATCGTCTTGTAACACATTTGCCAGTGGTTCTTTGTTCTCCTGGATCTCAACTCGTATTGGCAGCTTGCCTGCATTTATTTGCTGGAATACGTCTTTCAATGTTCCTGTGATATTTGCAATAATTTTGATCTGCTCACCTTCTGCAGATTTTCTCATATTTCTGCTAATACCACCACAAATGAGTACATCAACGTGATGGTTTCGCAGAATGCGCACAAAATCAGTTCCGGCATTGTGCGGTAACCGAATGCTATCTTGTTCCAGCAATCTATCACGCACCAGATTCACAGTTACCAGGTGATCAGCAAAAGTGCATCTTGGAGCGATACGATCAGACAAAAGGGGTATTCCAAGCCGCATTTTTTCTCCTTCTTTTCCCTTAGAACAAGCAACACTTGTGCATGAAAGAATTTGACAGGAGATGAATCAGGTCTAAATCAAGTTTTTATTTTCTAAATAGATTCCCAAAGCAGATATTTTCAAGGAAAAACGGAGTGAAATACCAGTAAAGCGATAGTTCATACTACTGACCGATGGTATCTTCAAGAAGAAAAATCCCAGTCCTTCCTCTCCAAACGATCCGCTTCATGCATCGCATTCGATGTCGCAGTGAAACAGTATGTTGCAACACATGCGACATCAATCCAATCGTCATACTACTAAACCATCCAACAAACCACCTGCCTGATAGTTTATAATCTTTATCTTGCGAAACAGATCACAACACACCATTGCTATTACGATTCAGCCAGTTGATGCTGGTTTAGAAAATACCAGGTGCTCTCCCTGTGGGGCGATTGAGTAAAAGTTCGGGTATACCATTTGCGGAATGCTCAACTAAACAAAAAACTCCCGGGAGAATCGAATGAACGTCGCAGCGAACGAAAAAGAGGTGAAAATCGATACAGCATATCCATATCGAACACTTTCCTATTTTGTGGAAGATCCACCAACAGGAAACCGTGTTGACCGCTTTCTTGAGGCATTTGCAGTTGTTCTTCAGTACACCGATTACAAGTCTCTGTTGGATTCTTATTGTACCACAAACAACAAATGCAACCGCTGTGCAGTCTCATGCCCTGTATATCAGGTAACGGGCAATCCACGCGATATTCCATGCTACCGTACAAATCTACTGCTTGAGGTTTACAAGCGATATTTCAGCATTGGTGGATGGTTTAAATCTCGCCTGTCAAGTGGTATCGAGTTGACTGAGGAATTAATTGATGAAATGGCAGAGGTGTTTTACCGCTGTACAGCGTGTCGTAAGTGCAGCATGGAATGCCCAATGGGAGTGGATCATGGACTTGTGACAAGATTGGGTAGATACATCTTGAGCTTGATCGGGATTTCTTCGAAGGCTCTAAAGGTTAGCGTTCGCGAACAGTTAGAAGGCGAAACACACAACACCTCCAAGGTTCCAAAGGTTGCCCTGCTTAATACGCTTGATTTTCTATCGGAAGAACTGAATGATATGTTCGGTGTCAAGCTTGATTTTCCAGTCGACAAATCCAACCGGGAGTATGTCTTTTTTTGTGCTGTGAGCGATTACCTGATGGAACCGGACACTTTGATGGGCAACGCAATAGTTCTTTACGCTGCAGGTGATTGGGACAAATGGACCATCGGGACGCAAAACTACGATGGCATCAATTATGGACTATTTTACAGTGACTGGCATCTGGAGCGTATAATTCAGCAGCTCGTTCAAGAAGTAACTCGTCTAAAAGGTAGAAATATCCTTATTGGTGAGTGTGGACATGCCTCCCGCTCAGCGCATGATTTTGTCCCGATGTTCGGTGGAAAAGAAGCCTACCCTGTTGTCAGTTTTATCGAATACACCCTCAATTGTCTTCAAAATGGGAAGATCAAACTAAATCCAGACATTGTCACCGAACGAGTTACTTACCACGATCCATGCAATATGGCACGGTCTGGATGGATTGTTGAACAACCTCGAACCATTTTGAAATCTTTTGTCCGTGACTTTGTAGATATGGAACCAAAAGGAAGAGCCAATTATTGTTGTGGTGGTGGTGGTGGACTGGTTTCAATCGATGAAATTCATGATTTCCGGATGGAAATAGCTGGGAAAATCAAAGCAGAACAAATCGCTGCAACAGGTGCTGAGATAGTCATCGCACCCTGTGCCAATTGCAAAAAGCAGCTTAAAGAACTTGTTGAATACTACGATCTTCCATGCAAAGTGATGGGATTGCATGATCTTATCCTTACGGCTATTGAAATCCCAAATGGGAAAAGTGCAGTAGAACGGAAAGAAGAAGCAGAAATGTTTGCCATGTAAAACCTGGAGATGGTTGATGGATGCCTGGATAGAATTTGCCAAGGGACCACTATTTGCAGTCAGTTTTCTGATTATGATTCTCGGATTGGGACGTCATCTCTTTCTGCAACTGGATGGGCTAGTTCGACGAAAAGGGAGAAGGTTGCTGAAAGCTCCGTGGCGTAAAATCTTTACCGATTCTCTCTCATGGGTGATTCCTGTTCGACATATTGTTGATGTACACAGAACAGTTTTATTTTCTGTTTCATCATATATATTTCACATTGGGGTCATTGTTGTTCCACTGTTTCTGGCAGATCATATCATACTATGGGAAAGACTGCTGGGGTTCCATTTGCCTAAGATTGGAACTCTTCTAGCAGACGTGTTAACCGTGATTACCATAGCATGTCTTCTCACCCTACTTGGCTGCAGATTGTTTGTTGAACGTCAGCGTGGGGTGAGTAGAGTTTCAGATTATGTTCTTCTAGTAGCTGTACTAATTCCCTTCTTAAGTGGTTTTCTCGCATCACAGCCGCAATTAAACCCTATTTCCTGGCGTGCGATGTTTCTTATTCATCTGTTAAGTGCAGAGTTGCTATTTGTGTTGATTCCCTTTACCAAGCTTGCACACATCGTGCTTTTCTTCTTTGACAGAATATCCCAAGTTCACTGGCAGCTACGTCCTGGTGCCGGGGATATGGTAAGTGAAACCTTGTACGGGAAGGAGGCAAAAGTATAATGAAAGCGATCCTGTTTGACGTTACTAGGTGTACTGGATGTGAACGGTGTGTTAATGCATGTATTGAGTCCAAAGGCTTCGATCCCATAAGGGCGGAGCATGATCGATACACCATAAAAGATGGATTGTCAGCAAATCGTGTTTCAAGTATAGTGGAGGTCTCTTCTGATCATTTTGCAAGGAAAGCATGCATGCACTGCCTCGAACCGAGTTGCGTCTCAGCTTGCCTGGTTGGGGGACTGACAAAGACCGCTAAAGGTCCGGTGGTTTATGACTCCAGTAAGTGTATCGGATGTCGATATTGTATGCTCGCCTGCCCGTTCACAATCCCACGTTACGAATGGGATGAACCGATCCCGTTTGTACAAAAATGCGATATGTGTTATGACCGCATAAAAGATGGTTTGAAACCAGCTTGCGTGGAAGCCTGTCCGAATGACGTCATGCTGTTTGGGGAGCGTGAAGAGTTGTTAGCTCATGCTCATCAACTAGTCAAAGAGAATCCTCACCAGTACATAGATCATGTGTGGGGAGAGCTCGAGTTCGATGGCACTTCAGTTTTATATGTGACTGATGTTGAATTATCCAAGTTGGACTTCCCTTTTGCAGACACACCATCCATTCCCTCACAAACTAATTTCTTATAAAAGCGACTCCTTTCTATGGAACCGGGGTTCTGGGCGTGTTAACCGGAATAAATTGGATTATTAAACGTCGCATGAAACTAGCGGAGGAAAAAAGTAAGAACGAAAAAGAGGAATGTCCCGGAAACCATGAGACGGGAGTATAAAAAATGGATCGCACACGGCGTATTAAAGATATTTTGTGGCTGTTAACATTTTTCGGTATCGTTGCTATGGTGTTCCGCTTCTATTATGGGCTCGGTGCAACGACCAACCTGACTGACAATTTGCCATGGGGCGTATGGAAAATATTGAATATGGTTGCCGGAGCTGCACTAGCAACAAGCGGGTTTACAGTTGGTTTTATGGTCTATGTTTTGAAACTCGAAAAATACAGACCTTTGTTGAAGCCTGTTGTTCTCGTTGCATTCCTTGGCTATGGCTCGTCATTATTCGCCCTATTGTTTGATATTGGATTGCCATACCGTTTCTGGCATCCCTTCGTGATGTGGAATGAACACTCATTTTTGTTTGAAGTTTTCTGGTGTGTTTCCTTCTATTTTCTCGTCACTTTCCTTGAGTTAACTCCTACAGTACTGGAAAGGTTTGGATTAAAAAAAGTCCAACACTTCCTTCACAAACTTTCGCCTGGGATCGTAATATTCGGAATCACACTTTCAAGTATGCACCACACATCCCTGGGATCACTCTTTCTTGTTACACCTCAGCGTCTACATCCCTTGTGGTACTCACCTCGTATTCCTCTCTTGTTTATCCTGTCAGCAATCGGGGGAGGATTGTTGATGTTTATCGCGATCAAAATGTTTTATGACTATCTGCAATGTTCTCGTAAACCTGGATACACCTGCAGTAGTGTGAATGGCAATCCCATAAAAAAATCTGATTCAGATCAAAAAGAGGATTTCTTGCGGTTAAGAGGTCTCGCGACGATTGCAGCATGGGTGCTGGGTATTTATCTCTGCATCAAAATCATTGATCTGTTTTGGACCGGTGCATTTTCCAGTTTATTTAGCTGGACATGGGAAAGTTTCTTATACCTTTCTGAACTACTCTTCGCAACAATGTTACCAATTTTTCTGCTGATTCATCCACGAACACGGAAGACACAAAGTGGGCTCGCTGTAGCAGCAGTATCGGGAGCATTCGGATTGGCACTAAATCGTTTGAATGTAGGTATTTTCGGATATTTTCGTGATGCTGGTGCGATTTACTTTCCTTCCCTTGCAGAATGGGCAATCAGCCTGGGTGTCATTAGTATGGCGGGATTGGCGTTCTTCTTTCTTGCGGAGAACTTCTCCATCTTTGATGAACGATGGAAAACCCGTCACTCCCAACCATTGCAACTATCCATCGGATTCGACAAGCTTTCGATGGTATGGAAAAGTGTCTTGCTAAGTGGTGTAGATCGTGTCTCGCTGATGGCAATTTTCATTATTCCAATTGCCTGGTGGACCATGTATCCTCCATTTCAACCAGATAGCAGTCTCCCCATTCACCCACCCAAAGCATTAGATGCAGAACGGCATGTACTTCTCATAGATGGCAATCAGGACGGTGTAGCAACGACTTTTGCGCATTTCGAGCACCAGGAAAGGTTAGGTGGCAAAGAATCTTGTGTAAAATGTCATCACCTTACTGTACCGGGCGATCACGCTACACCATGCTCCCGTTGCCATATCTACATGAGCGAAGAAACAAACATTTTTGACCATACATACCATCTGAAAGCTGTAGCGAAAGCAGAAGAACTTACGGGCATTCACCCAGAAAACAATTCCTGTAACTCTTGCCATGCACCCGATGTGGCGCGGTCGGGGACTACTGCGAAAAATTGTCTCCAATGCCATGATGAGGATATGCACCCTGTGGATGCTCCAGAAGAACGATTAGCACTAATGACCGCCACAGGTTACATGCATGCGATGCATAAGAATTGTATCAACTGCCACCGTGAAAAAGCTGAGGAGGTTCAAAATAACGAACTTGGGGATTGTATCACATGCCATCGTAAGCAACCAGGTTCAATAAAATTTCCGACTCTGTTGGCAAAAAATCATCTGCATCTGAATTGAGTACCCGACAACTGAAAGAAGGAATTAACCATGTGGAAAGCAGAGACTTGTACAATATGCAATCTGATAGTCCTGATTGCGAGTGTAGTTTTTATGTTTGGAATAGCCGCGTGTGCTGTTAGCAAAGAGTGTATATGCAAAGTGATAAAGTTTTTCAAGCACAAAAATCAGAATGAGATGAAAACTCAATCTTGAAAGTATCCAATCGGTTATGCCAGTTTACTCTCAAACTTAGAATATAAGAGGAGCATGCACATATTCATCTGGAAATGCATTATGTTCTTGAGGGTGAGTATCACAGTGGTAGAGAGACGTTCACAGAGGGAACATTTCGGATGATACCGAAGCATTCTAATCATGGTCCCTTCGCAACCGACAAAGGAGCTATAATTCTTGTGATCTGGTTACCTGAAATACAATAGTTGTCCGGGGGAAAAAATGGAACCGTTTGACACTGTCAACATAGGTAGACTGCTTCTAAAAAATCGTTTGCTTATGGCACCCGTGAAGACTGCATTTGCGACCTTCGAGGGTAAAGTTACAACCACTCTGGTAGAATACTACAAGAGACGTGCTGCAGGTGGCGTGGGTGCCATAATAGTTGAATCCATGTTTATAGACAAGCGTGGCAAAGAGCATCCGAAACAACTTGGAATTGATTCATATGAACTGGTTGAAGGATTGAAATGGTTAACCTCAGCTATTCACACAGAGGACACTTTCGCCATTGCACATTTGAATCATGGGGGACGTGCTGCCAACCCTAAGGCAATGGGTTCAACACCGGAGGCACCTTCCGCAATCCTCTGCCCAAGTACTGGCGCAATCCCGCAGGAATTAACATCCGATCGGGTCAAACAACTTGTTAAAGAGTTTGCAGGTGCTGCGGGACGAGCCGTTGAAGCTGGATTTGATGCAATAGAACTGCAATTCGGACTGGGGTACCTTATCCACCAGTTCATTTCCAAAACAACAAATCAACGTACCGACGAGTATGGTGGAAATAAGCTGAACCGATATAGGTTCGCCTTAGAGGTATTTGATGCAGTACGCGAGACTGTTGGTGATACTTACCCGATAATCGGAAGAATATCTGCGTCAATAGATGGTAGTGGAAACGATATCAACGAGTCTATCGAACTCGCACACTTGCTGGAAAACAGAGGTGTTTCAGCGTTGCATGTTGCGAGTGGTTCAGCATGCGATTCGCCAGCCTGGTATTACCAGCATATGCGTCTCCCCGCGAAGAAAAACATCGACTGGGCGACAACAATTCGGAGAAATATCAATATTCCGGTGATCGTGGCAGGAAGGATGGGGGATCCGTCATTAATTCGTCATGCAATAATGCATGGCCATGTTGATGCAGTTGCCCTGGGAAGACCCCTCGTTGTCGATCCTGACTTCCCTGATAAGATGAAACGGCAGGTTGATGAGAGTATTGTACGATGCGGAGGTTGTTTGCAGGGTTGTCTTGTGGGAGTAAAATCCGGAATTGGTATAGGGTGTATTGCAAATCCTGAAATTGGTCATGAGGGTGAGTTTGTGCCTGAAACAAAAGCTACTCTGAAAATTGTTGTCGTCGGTGGAGGTCCTGCAGGTGTACAGGCTGCAATAACTGCATCGAGAAGGAACTGTCAGGTTGTACTTTTTGATGCCGGTACCCTTGGTGGACAATACAACCTTGCTGTAATTCCCCCTGGCAAAATGGAAATGAAATACCCTTTGAATGGCATGATCAGTCAATTAAACCGTAGAAATATTTCAGTAAGAATGAACCAAATGGCAACAGCTGATGAGATCATAGCAGAACAACCCGACAAGATTATTTTGGCGACCGGATCAAAACCAGTAATACCAGGTATACCAGGACTTAATGATTATTTAGTAAGCGAGGATGTTTTATTTGGTAATGAACCTGTTGGCAAAAGGGTGCTTGTAATTGGTGGCGGAATGGTTGGCATGGAAACAGCGGAATATCTGGTAGAACATGAGCATTCAGTTACGATTGTTGAAATTCTGGAAGAGGTCGCACTGGACATGGAGCCGATAACAAGGAAGCTAATTTTAAAACGTTTAGCAATAAGCACTGCTACCATTCTGACATCAACACAAATATCGAGAATTGATGGCAGCCATGTGTTTGTTAGAAACGGCAGCAATGAGAATCATCTTGGTGAATTTGATAGCGTTGTAATTGCAACAGGAAATAAATCCAATTGTGAATTGGAAGATGAATTAAGAGCACGAGGATATAAGACTGAGCGAATAGGAGATGCACATAAACCGGGTAATATCGTAAATGCTGTAAAGGAAGGATTTCAAATTTCCATCAATCTTTAAGTTGTTTAAATCAATATCAGCCCTCATCAACGACAAGATTGAACTTTTTCTCATTATATTTCCGTTGCCTGCGATCAACCTCGTTCTCTTTTCATCCCTTAATGATCGCATTACGTTTCTGGACAGCTTTTGCTGGAGTCATATTGTTTCCTTACCGAAAACCAACTTTTACTTTTCGATTTTTGCCTTTGATTTTATAGCGAAAGATCTACAATTTCTCTGTACCAGAGCTACTACGTCGATCCAACTCGTAGTAGAACACGCCAGGAGACCTCGTTTTGAATCTTTTAGCCATGTAACATCACTATACAAATACCCGGGTTTGCTTTCC
>JAIOHU010000197.1 GCA_019912845.1 bacterium | reverse complement strand
CTTCGTAGCTCGCAGCCGAGACAACCCCCCGTCTGCCCTTCCCACCCACAGCCACCGCCTTACCCCGCAGGCTTGGATTATCGCGCTGTTCCACCGACGCATAAAACGCATCCATATCAACATGGATTATTTTCCGAACCGTAGAAATCATTCAGAATTATAAGCAAGGAAACGATTCCATGACAGTGTCATTTGGAGTTGTGGTAATTCTGGGCGGGTGGAGTGTGGATGAGAAGAATTGTTCATGGGAGAGGTTCATTTGTTTATACCAGATTCGGGAAAAAATGGGGATACAGAAAAATCCTCATCCATGTTCGGTTCTCACCATAACCACTACATCCGCAGATGGTGCAGAAAAGACTACACCCATCACTACGAGAATTGATCAAAGGCTTGAATTCAAGGATTCTGTCTCCGTGTATGATTCTATTGAACTCTGGCTTAAAACAGGATCCGTACTTTCACCCACTCCCAGAAAGAGGCAAGAGAGACGGTTAAATTTCTATTTCCATACCACTAAACTCTTGCTTTTTTTAGCAAAATAGTTTTATATTATTGAATCAACCTCTCAAATCATCATTTTTATCACATTATTATATTTAATAGATTTTGAAATAATACTGATAAAAAAGATTCATAATCTTAATACAAATTTGTTTTTACGACTTTTACGCTATAATTGATCTTATGATCATAACAAGAGTATTACAATACACTATTACTCTTTTTTAAGCAGCAATAGAGCTATTGTTATTATTGATTGTCTCTACCGATTTGTATTCATCTTTTTCATTTTTGCTAATTCATGGTTTAATTGATATTGAAAATCATTGATTTCCATATATTCCGATATGAGTTTCAAGAAACACATATTACGTAATTAGTAAGTTTAACTATATAAATTAAGTGTTACCAGAACACTAAAGATCAAGACTATTAATAGCACACTATAAGTCAAACCAAATAATATTCATTTTCGCGGATGGTCAAAAGGACAATTCCTAAACTAATCAGGAGACCAAAATGAGAATTAACTCACAAAATCGCCTAGACATTTTAGTTCTAATTTCTGTTTTTGCGGTGCTCTTTCTCTGGCTGCCAGTGCAGTCTGTGCAGCTCGATGATTTGGCTGATGATGCTATGTTTCCATCGCATAACGCATTTGGTATAGAAGATGCAATGAATGCCCCACCCTTACAAAGGGAATTCTTAAACGAATTAGACAATGACCACGAGGCTGAAAATGTGGACATGCTGGCACGGCTCTATCATTTCTGGGATCGAACATTTGATGTACATATCGCGGATGGCATCGCCTACCTGGCAAATCGTTACTCCGGCGTGACCATGTTGGATATCTCAGATCCTGAAAATATCTTTGAGGTCGGCACATACGATTCTCCAGGTGGTGTACCAAATATGACTGTGCAAGGAGACATCCTATTTGTCGTTGATTGGTACGCTGGGCTCAGAATCGTAGATATTTCAGATATGTCTAATCCAGTGGAACTTTCGTACTGGGATGATGGACATGTACTGGAGTATGTCTCGATTCAGGGTTCTTATGCCTATGTCTCAGCAGGAGCGGAGGGATTATTTGTTGTGGATATATCAAATCTTGCCGAACCTGTATTAGTAGCTGAGGAGTCATCGTGGGTTAGTTGGGATTCATGCATAAGAGATAATTTTCTGTTTCTGGGCAGTGGAATCGGAGGACTTAGAATCATTGATATATCTGACCCAGTAAATTTTCAACAGATTGGTCATTATGATTCAAATGGTTATTGTTATTCTGTAGATATCTTTGGCAATTATGCCTATATGACGGATGGGAGTGTTGGTTTTAAAGTTATTGACATAAGTGACCTATCATCCCCTACTTTTGTCAGCGGATTTGACACAGAATATTACTGTAGTGATGTTTGTTATTCGGAGGGATTCATTTTTCTGTGTGATAGTTATGATGGATTTGATATTTATAATGTTACTGATCCGGAAAATCCGGTGGAGGTAGCGGACATTCCTATGCCTACACAAATAAACGCGGTTGCTGTCGAAAATGGATTATTATTTCTTCCGTCAAACTATGACCATTTGAATATCTACAGTGTAGCAGATCCAGAAAATCCACTCTTTTTCCAGCGAGTGTATACACCCATGCTTCGTGAAATTGAAGTGGATGATCCTATCGCTTATTTTGCTGCTGGGTATGGCGGTTTAATCACTGTTGATATTAGTGACCCGACAAATCCAGTTGAATTGGCTCGATTGGGGAACGAATCAAGTCTGTATGGCTGTGACCTTGATACTGACAATCAGCTATTTATAGGTGCCGCCCAAGATGATGGAATATGGATTATTGATGTATCGAATCCTGTAGTACCCGTGAGTTTGTCAGAATTAAACCTGAACGCAACCACTAATAGTGTGTCACACTCAGGAGATTACTTATTCTGTTCAACTTCAGAAGGTGTAATTGTTGTTGACTACAGTGATCCATTGAATCCAGTTGAAGAGTATACCTTCTCCGATGGAATGACTATTAGGAGAGTAATCTTACACGGTGCCTACGCTTTTATTTGTGGTGACGCCGCTGGTTTGTTCATTTACGATATCAGCAATCCGTTAGATGCACAATTGGTTGGGAGTTATGATACACCAGGAAATCTCTATGATTTAGCAATTTACAATGATATTGCCTATTTGGCTGACAATACTGATTTCCTGATGCTTTCAATCGAGGACTACACGAACCCGCTTTTAATTGATTTAATTGATCCACCCGAAGGTGTATTTGTCTATACTTATGGAGTATCTGTTGCAAATGGGTTCCTCTATGCATCGCAGTGGACTGCTGGCGTTTTTATCTATGACCTGATTGATCCATTGAATCCAACTCAGGCAGGTTACTATGACACCCCAGGTGCAGCGTGGAAAACATTTGTTAATGACGATCTGGTATTAGTCTCTGATTTAAGCAACGCTGGCATGTACAATTTCAGTGCGTTGACCGGGATGACTATTCCTCTGCAAGGAAATTATTTCGAATTAGTTTCTACACCTTTTGTTCCACCCTCAAATAGCGCGGAAGATGTTTTCGGAGATATCGGTGGGCTTCAAATTGTTTACAATGATGTTGGAGAAATTTATTTTCCAGGTGATGAAATAAACACAATTGGAGATATTGATTTTGCGGATGCGTATTATGTATTCACTGGTGAAAATAGTGAATGGATTCTGACAGGTCCTCCCGTGGAAGGAGAATTAGATTTTGTCGAATATGACCTTACGACTAATCAATGGCACTGGGTAAGCCTCCCCACAACATACGATTTCCCTGTGGATGGATTTTTCTCAGATATTGCTGACCTTGTCAGGATTGTTTTAACTGATGATGGTCGCATGTGGGTTCCTAATCATCCGCTCGGTGAGATCAACACAATGGGCGATATGCATCCGGGAGAAGGATTTAAGATTTTTGTCGATGAAGATGTGATTTTTACTTTTGGGACACAAATGGGACGTTTGGCAACCTCAAGCGATGTATGGCAACTACCTGAGGTTCTGGATGCCCCTCCGGCTACTGGGAAACCTTATGCGATTCTCGTTCAAGGAACAGATCAACTCATCTCGCTTCATCCTGCTCTTATTGAAGTGTATGATGGTGATGTTCTTGTGGGAAAAGCTACATGGCTTGATGAGTATGGTATAACCCCAGTGACAGCATGGCAGGGCTCCTCAGAACATAACCTTCCCGGATATATACCTCAAAATGAAATTAGTATTCGAGTTCTGGACTCGGATGGTCAAATTATCGGCATCAATAATGCCTCTTCAGCAGATCAAATTCCCCGATTCGATCAAGGTGCCTATGCAGAAATCATGGCAGACGCAATCGTTCAGGCTAGTTCGCTCCCAGAAGCATTCGTGATTGGGGAAGCATATCCGAACCCATTCAATTCGACGGTCACAATTCCCTTTGGCATTCCAGAGAGAATGGCTGTTGACATACGGTTATACAATGTGCTTGGTCAACTCAAATATGAATTCAATAGTGACTTTAGGGCTGGATACCATAATTTCACTTTGATGGGAGAAGAATTTGTGAGTGGGATGTATTTTGTGGAAGTAACTGCAGATAATCAATCATTCTTGAAGAAAATTATCTTGCTCAAATAAACCAAATTACTGATCGTTTTATTGAAATAGCCGACTGAATCGAAGATGTGAGGCATTTTCCTGAGATAAGTTCATTCCTTTCACACTCGTTCCGCAACATCTACGGATGTTGCGG
>JAIOHU010000196.1 GCA_019912845.1 bacterium | reverse complement strand
ATAATATATTGCAAAAAGAAACAACTTACAAAAAGTATTTATTAAGGAGGGTTGCAGTTTTCTTAGCAGCAATTTTGGCTGAGCAAAAAGTTATTCATTGCCTGCAGAACCGTATTTTTGATTTTCCTCCTCTTCAATACGTTTCATCTCATCCTCGTCAACCTCTTCGACTTCGTGGTGAGATGGGCGATCCTCGAAAACAAACTGCCAGAGCGAACGTGGAGCGACTGACCCACCACGTTTGTGCATTCGTGAAATAGCGAACGATATTGCCATAATCGCCAGAAGCAGTAAAATCGAGGATGTGCCAATCAGGAAAACCATAAATTTATCGAATTGTAGATGAAGGTAAATTAAAAGCCGAAACTCACGCCAAATCGGTGCACATAACCCAGCTCGCCCATAGATTGAAGACCATAGTCAAAACGATATCCAGAATAGTTCAACCCAAGACCAGCAGAAATTCCCGCGATGCTATCACTGCTTCCTTCGACACGGTAATCATCCGCCAGGGTGGTGTACCCAGCTCGAAGTTGTAGAAACTCTGAGACAGTAAATTCACCGCTGAAGAGCAGAATGAGATTATCCAAATCGCCGGATAACAAGGAAGTTGTGCCATCATTTCCCTCAAGCAACACACCACCTGAGAGTTGCAATGGCAAATGAGCAAGCTGTTTGGCGATTCCTAATTGAGCCTGGGCTGGGAGTGATTCGGCAACATTATCGTACTGTTGAATCTGTCCACCGAGATTGCGAAGAACCAATCCTCCGTCAAAACCATTCAAGCCTGTTTCCCAGAACCAGCCAAGATCAAACGCAATTCCCTGTGAGGTGAACTCATCAATACTGCTGTGAATCAGTTTGAGACGAGCACCTGCCGACATGCCTTCAACCGGGAGAAATCGGCTGTAAGCAACATCAAACATATAGTCACCAGCCTGATAAGTCCCTTCACCCAAATCAGAGGTATTAGAAAAACGGTCAAATTCGCCATAACTGAAATAGGTAATTCCTGTGGAAGCGAACCCGTCACCAAATGTCTGACCATATTGAATTACGCCGGAATACATATCCAATTGGTGTTTGGCGTAGGATAATGCTGTTTGACGGTTTTCCAGAAAAGCACCTGTTGCCGGGTTTGCAATGGTACCGCTGAGTTCAGCAGAACGTAATCCAACGGGGAATCCACCCAGCGCAGCTCCACGTGGTGTAGTATCAATACGTAAGAGGTCGAATGTCCCGGCAGCGTTTACTGGGAAAGCGCAACATAGGGTGAGCAAAGCACAAAGGGCGAAAACAAGTGCACTCGTATCAGTAATTCTCATCTTCTTCAACATAATAGTCTCCATCGTAAGGATCGTCGATGTAATCTGGTGACCAGGCATCGAGGGAGGTTTCCGGGTCATCATCGGCATCGCTTAGATAACGACGTCGTCGAATGATTGTCACTATTCCCACCACAATGACCAGTATAGAAGCAGAACCAAAGATGAGCGAATTGATATCGAGCCACTCCACAAGTTTCCACCAGCGGTACGAGTGTCTTAGCTGCTGGTGCATTCCAAATTCAAATTCAAAAAAATCGCCACCATTTATGCGATTAAATAATGTATTGACTTGCTCGCCATTACGAAAGCCCTGAGTGAGAATTGCGACAGACTCCCAACCGAAATGCTCTACGAGGTATTCAACTGCATAGATTGACTGCAAATAAGCGACTCTGGCATCTGTTTCGCCAAACTGCAGCACCTCACCAATCTCATCCAGCGTAAACGTTCGGTTTAATACAACTGCTCGAGCTAATGGAATACGGTTTTTGTAAAGAGTCTCACCGCTTAAATACATCGCCAAGCCTTCAGCAAGCCAACGTGGAAGATGCGACTTACCATTCAGCTCAGTAAGCAGATGAACACCCTCGTGTAAAGCCGTAACCTTAAACTGACCCGCGTCGCTCAGTTTGCGAGGGGAGAGTAAAATAACAGTACGTTGGCTTGGATAAACTGCACCACCAGTCCACTCCGGCATACCTCGTGTCAAATATTTGAACCGTGCTTCATGGGGGGCGATAAAGATATAGATAGGCTGGCGGGGTTGAGGAACTCCCAATTTTCCAGCGAAGTCAGGTAGTGATTCTGAGTACCATACTGCCAGCTCCGTGGCTGTCCCTTCATCCTGAGCTTCATAATATATCCAGAAAAAATCTACTTTCAGGATTTCCCAGTTGCCGGGAGGAAGTTTCGATTGTTGTGCTGAACTAATTCCAGTGATCAGCAGGAGGGACAAGACTATGAGGCTGATATACCTCACACAACCTCCACCGGATCAACATCCACCTTCACCTGTACTTCCCGGTGAATGTTCAGGGCGTTTACAGCCTCACGTACCACTTGCAGCAATCTACGTCCTCCTGCATCTTCAGCATAAACAGTTTTCAGTAATACTCTCCAACGGAACTTCCGTTTCAAACGAGGTACCAGTGCAGGCACTGGACCATTCAAGGAGACCGCCCGGTTCATGTCCCTGATGATCTTCACAAAATCTTCAGCTCCTTTTTGTGCACGAGCATCCTCTATTGATGCGAAGGTTACCAGAACCAGCCTCGCATAAGGGGGATACTGAAACATCTTCCGTACCCCGAGTTCATTCTGGAGAAATCCTTCTACGTTCGGCTGATGAAGGGATTGAAAAACATTGTGCGTCGGTTCAAGTGTCTGCACAATTACTTTACCGGGTTTATCGCCACGTCCAGCTCGTCCCGCTGCCTGCACCAGTAAACGGAATGTTTTCTCTGCGGCACGGAAATCTGGCAGAAACAGCCCTGTATCCGCATTAACGACACCTACAAGTGTCACATGCCCGAAGTCGTGACCCTTTGCAACCATCTGGGTGCCGAGTAGAATTTGCGATTCACCGCTCCCGAATTCATGCAGTATTGCAGCATGGGTGCCCTCTTTACGCGTGGTATCATAGTCCATTCGCACCTGTTTCAAATGAGCAAATCTGCGATGAACTTCATCCTCAATTCGCTGTGTTCCAGCACCATGGAGAATAAGATTAGTGGATTCGCAATGTTTGCATTGATCGGGTACCTTGCCGATATAGCCGCAAACATGGCAACGAAGCACTTTCTCTCGTTTCTGATGAAATGTGAGGGAAATGGTACAGTTCGGGCATTGAGTTAACTCCCCACAGTCTTTGCACACAAGCACAGGAGCGTAGCCACGACGGTTGATGAGGAGGATAATCCCCTCTTTTCGACTGGCAACCTCATTGACCTCATCGGCAATATCTTTCCCGATGAATGAATCAAGATTTTTTTCGCGTCTTCGATCAACCACATTGATTTCCGGCCAGCCAGCACCGAATCTTTCTGTAAGCTTCAATATCTCCGCGCTGCCATTTTCGACCATATAGAGAGATTCAAGGCTGGGTGTTGCTGATACGAGTAAAAGGGTGGCATTGTGCTGGAGTGCTCGCTGGATAGCAGCCTCACGGGCATGATAAAGTGGCGCACGTTCCTGTTGTTTGAAGCTGTCCTCATGCTCTTCATCGAGAATAATCAATCCGATATTTTCCAAAGGTGCAAACACCGCGGAACGAGGTCCTACCACAACTCCAATTCTCCCCTCACGTACCTCACGCCATGCCGCCAGACGTTGGGCAGTTGTCAATGTTGAGTGAAGTACAGCGACTTTGGCGTCAATAGCTCCTTGAATACGCGCCACAACCTGCGGGGTTAACCCGATCTCAGGAACAAGTAACAGGGCAGTTCTACCAGACTTGATGCAGTTGTTCAGTATTTCCAGGTAGACCCGTGTTTTGCCAGCTCCAGGTGTGCCAAAAAGCAGAAAAGTCTCAAGGGATTTATTGCTGATTGTGCTGGATACTTCGTCTACTGCGTTTTTTTGCTCTACGGTCAGCTCAGAATGACGATCTCTACCACGTGGATCATACCCCTTGGCATGATACTCCTTCGCCTTTCGTTCAACTTCTACCAGACCAAGCTCGATGAGGGTGTTCAACGTCTTTTTAGAAGCGTTTATTTGATGCTGGAGAAGTGACCAGGCTACTGGGTGATCGTAGGAGAGTATGGTTTCAAGTAACCGATATCTCGCCTTATGATGTTGAGGAACAGCATCCAGGGAAGCACCCGGAAGCGCATTTACCCACTCGTCTGTTAAAGTTGTGCTCTGATCAAATTTGAGGTGCTCATGGATTTTTATCAGCCCCAGCTCTTCCAGTTTCCGTAATCTCCCTATCAGGGAGGAGGTGCCTGCGAGCTTTCCCAACTCACGCATTGAAGCTCGTTCTCTTCCCGCTGCAGCACGTGCGAGTTTTAGAAGATCACGATTGAATAACACCTCAGAAGGCCATAATCCCTCAAGTTCTGCACCTTCAAAAGTAATTGTAAGATGAGGAGGTTGCAGCAATCCGGCTGGAATTGCTGCTGCAATTGTATCTGCCAGCGAGCAGATATACTCATGAGACATCCATTTACAGAACTCGAGAAGGTCCTGTGGCAGGGAGGCTTCCTCATCCAAAACGTCCAGAACCGAGCGTAGTTTGAATTGTGGGGCACGACGCACACGTTCTACAACAACTCCGATGACTTTCTTCTGCGCCAGTGGAACCAACACACGATATCCGATAAGCTCTTTTTCGCCCAGAGATTCCGGGCAGGAATATGTATAGATCGCGGGCAGGGGATCATGTACTGCGATATTATAGAGGATCGTTTTATTCATTTGATTTGGGATTCATTGAGGAAATTGTGGTATAAGTAATTCAACTAATCTGCTTTGGATGTTGGCATTGGACTTATCCAATGTTTAATGATTCCGGTGGATCAATTCACATATTTTGATTGTTAGCATTGGATTTATCCAATGTTTAATAACTCTCCCAATGAACCTATTGTACACTGGATAAATCCAGTGCCAACCTGCCAGACCAAACGAAACAACGAGGAACCGAATCAATTCTCTTCCACAACATCTTCGGATTTTATGGAACTTATGAACATAGCTCAATTCATCACGGTATAACTTAGTTTCCTCAACAGCTTACTTTTTCCTGAACACAACCTGAATCGGTACTCCTGTAAATCCGAATTCTTCACGTATCATCCGTTGCAGGTAACGTTTGTATGCTTCCGGTACTAATTCAGGGAGATTCATGAAAAACGCAAATAACGGCGGTTTCGATGCGATCTGGCTGACATATTTGATGCGCAGCCACCGTCCTTTTACCGCAGGTGGTGGGTTTACATTCAGAATATGTTCCAGCAGACGATTCAAGTCAGCAGTTGAAACACGCTTCCTGTATTCAGCATCAACTTCGAGAATCTGATCGTATACTTTACGTAGGCGTTGCCCGGTCAAAGCAGAGGTGAAGAGCAGGGGCATGAATGAGAGGTCAGGTAGCTGATGATAAAACTCTTTTACCGTCGCTTCGAGAGTGCCAGTCTCTTTTTCCACCAGGTCCCATTTATTATAAACTGCGATGATACCTTTCTTTTTGTCCCGACTCTGGTCGATCAGACGTCTATCATACTGCGTTAAACCCTCGTTGGCATCGAGGATCAACACTGCAATCTCACACTGGTCCAGGGCACGTATTGTCCGCAAAATGGTATAATACTCGATCGCGGTACGATCCAGGTCCTTTTTTCGCCGTAATCCAGCAGTGTCAATCAGAGTAATGGTTTTACCTTTGTACTTGAGTTCAAAATCGATTGCATCTCTGGTTGTGCCTGGAATATCTGAAACAATCTGACGTTCTTCACCCAACAGTTTGTTCAAGATTGAAGATTTGCCAACATTAGGTCTACCAATTAGAGCAACTCGAATCTCTTCACTCTCCTCTTCATCTTCTCCGGAGACCTCAAAACCCTCCACCATGAGATCGAGCAAATCACCTGTGTTCAATCCACTGACACCACTGACCGCCATAGGGTCGCCAAGCCCCAGGGCGTAATATTCGAGGGCATCCACTTCGTGCTGAGTGTTGTCGATCTTTGTGACAGCCAGGATCACGGGTTTGTCGTGTTTTAAGACTGAACGTGCAATCTCCTGGTCAACATCGGTAGGGCTGACTTTGCCATCAACAACAAAGACCAGTCGGTCAGCCTGTACAATCGCAGCTTCTGCCGCTTTGGAAACAAGCTCATCCATTCCTTCAGCACCACGAGGCACCAGCCCACCGGTATCCACAAGGTTGAAACGAACTCCATTCCATTCGAATTCTTCGCTGATACGGTCACGTGTTACTCCGCTGCGATCATCCTCAATCGCACGTCGCCGTCGTAAAATTCTATTGAATAACGTGGACTTGCCCACATTGGG
>JAIOHU010000195.1 GCA_019912845.1 bacterium | reverse complement strand
CATTCTTTTTTCGTTTGTGCGAACAAGGATTTCACCACCGTCTGTTTTAACTGAACCGCCAGCTAAATCGAGTGATGAACGTCTCACCATCGCAGCAACCTGGGGGAGAGTCAGATTGTATCGACGAAGGTTAGCTTCATCTATTTCTATCGAAATTTCATACGGGCGAACATTTGCAAGTTCTACTTGTGTGATGTTTGGCTTTGCCATCAGATCATCACGAATTCGTTCTGCCACTTCGACAATGGAACGTTCCGAGGCATCGCCTGAAACAACCAGAGAAATAACTTCTCTACGATTGGTTAATTCTGAAACGACCGGATCTTCAGCTTCCTCTGGGAAAGTTTGGATGCGGTCTACTTCAGATTTCACATCCATCAACACCTGATCGGTATCAGCACCATCTGTAACCTCTAAAACAATTGAACCAACACCCTCACGTGCAGTTGAGCTGATCCGTTTCACATTATCTACAGCGGATACCGCAAGCTCAATGGGACGTATAATCCCATCTTCCACTTCGACAGGCGATGCGCCGGGGTAAACCATGCTGATGGCAATTCGATCAAGGTCAAATTCAGGAAAAACCTCCTGCTTCATTGATCCGCCGATGATAAGACCTCCGGCGATCAGAACAATCATCAGGATGTTTGCAGCGACATGATTTCTTGCCATCCAACGTATGGCAGCGTTCATTCTGTCACCTCACTGCCATTTGATTCAGCCATCAGGCGCAATTTTAAGCCATCGGCTGCACCATTCAAAGAAGTTAAAATGACATTATCGCCCTGTTTTAAACCATTTGAAATGAGCACTTCTTCCTGAGTTTTTCGTTTGACTGTAACCTTGCGAACCTCCAGGGTGTTGTCTGGTCTGGCAACCCAGACAATATCACCATGACGTAATGCATGCCTCGGAATTGCAAATACATCTCTAACCTCACGTCCCAGAATATGAACTTCAACGAATGTACCTACATTAAGAGAAGGGGAGTCTTCATCCTCTATTTTGAATGGGTCTTCAACGGTAACTACAATCTTCCCCAATCTTCCCATTTCATCAATCGCACCGACATCACGTTCCACTTTCCCCTTCCATGTATAACTTTCGCCCGTGCTGGTTTCCAACAACACCGTTGCGTCCGCTCCAGGAATGTTTATCCAGGGCAGGTCTGCGACTGGTAATCCAACTTCGATTTCAACCATGTCGGTGGAATAGATATTTGCAATTGGAGCTGAAACACTAACCATTTGACCGGGTGAGACGGATTCATTTTTTACACGGCAGTTAAACGGGGCTTTAATTATGGTACGTGAGAGATTCAAGTTCGCACGATCAAACTGTGCTTTGGCAGATTGCAGGTTTGCCTTAGCTTGACGTAATTGTGGTTCATGCAACAATAGTGCGCCTGGTTTCTGCTCTTCAGAACCATTAGTCATAGCACGTGTATTTTTCATTAACTCCCATTCTTCAAGCGCAATTTCCGCATTCGCTTCCGCCATTGCGAGACCATACTCCGCCTGTGCTACAGTCGCTTTTGCCTGCTGCACTGCAAGCTCATAATCAATCGTTTCAATGCGTAACAGAGCCTCACCCTCATAGAATATTCCACCACTCATGAATTCAGGATGCACCCATTCAACCTTGCCACTTATCTGGGGAACAATGTTGACCTGCTGACGAGGGCGTACGGTACCGTGACTAACAATCTTCACATGTTGTGATTCGGGTGACACCTGTATCACCTGAACCAGAACACCGGAAAACTCGGTTTGTTGTCTCTCCGGTTGTTTCTTACTTGCGATGAGCAAAAACATAATTGCCAATCCACCAACTATAATGGCAAATGCAATCAGTTTTTTCTTCAGCCCAGATTTTGGTTTCATAGTACTCATTGTTCTATTGTCTCCTGATTCATTTTTTCGACCTTGGAGAAATTCATCAACACTTGATCTGTCCAGCTTCCGCCCAGTGCAGTGATGAGCTGAATTTTGTAGTCTACCATCGTTCTTTTGGCAGTGATCAGATTTCTTTTTGCGCTGAAGTGAGCGGATTGAGCTGAAACAACTGGCAGATAATCTGTCACACCACGCAGGTAACGATCTACAACAAGCCGTAATGTTGCTGCAGAAGCTGTCACTTGACGTTCGAGCTGCGTGATATATCCATCCTGTTGTTCTGCTCGAATCAGCGCATCTTCGACTTCCTTGTATGCTGTCAATAAAGCTTGTTTATAAGCTGCAATCGCCTCGTCAAATACCGCCTCATTCCGGTCAGCTTCAGCTTTCAAACGTCCACCAGCAAAAATCGGAACTGTAAGGTTGCCAACAGCATTCCAGAACAAAGCGTCCGGATCAATTGCATCCCCCAACCCTTCTCCTCGACCATTTATCTGACCAGATAAACTGAGTGAGGGGATTCGATCTTTCACTGCTGCAGCCCAACGTTGATCAGCCGATTCCATACGGTGGTATGCTGCACGTACATCTGGACGACGTTGAAGAAGATCAGATGGAATTCCCGGGTGTAAATCAGCAATTTCATTTGGCAGTTCTAAATTGCCGCTGATCAAATTTTCGTCAGGGTACTTTCCCAATAATACTGATAGTGTATTTCTTGTTGCTGTGAGATTGGCTTCTACCTGGGTCAATTGTGCCTTTGCCATTGCGAGATTGGTCTCAGCCTGGTAAATATCTACCGATGCTGCAACACCGCGGTCATATCGACTGTTGGTGAGCTGGTAGGAATCTTCGTAAGTATCAATGGTTTGTTGTAATAGATCACGCTGAAGACCAAGCTCAATAATTATGTAATAGGTGCGTGCAACTTGCGCTGAAATCGTTAGTGCTGTAGCACGTAAAGTTTCTTCGCCAGCAAGAAGGTCATGGTAAGCGGCACTACGCCGTTGCGCGAGTTTGCCCCAGACATCCAATTCATACGCTGCAGAAACACTGGCGTTAAAGCCTTCGAAAAATGCACCCGATTGAATCGCCGCTCCCTCAAGCGGGTTTCCACTAGCAGCTTCTTCATCCAGCACCTTTCCTGCATCGGTATAGCTCACTGATCCTGAAATTCGTGGAAACCAGGAAGACTGTGCCGAACGTCTCGCAGCCTGAAATTGCTTCAATCGTGCAACGGACTGCTCAAGTGTCGGATTCGCTCGAAATGCTTCCTCCATAATGGAGGTTAGTGTCGAATCCTGAAAATCGATCCACCACGGATCATCGAGACTCAATGAATCAGTAACTGTTATATCATCAGCTAGTGAGTCCCCATGCTGATAGGATTCCGGTGGAGGGGGAAGAATATCATGCTTCTTGTCATGCAGAAGTACACCACACCCCTGTACAACAATTCCCAATACTAAAAGAAATGGAAGTTGATACTTGTAAAGTTTCATTCACTGTCCCTATGATTCGATTGGTTAATTTTTTCATCACAACAATCATGCGGATCTCCAAGATTCAAGATAATTCTGTGCAGGGAATTTATCAGTTGTTGCACTTCCTCATCACTGAAACCCAAACGAGCGTCTTCATGAACTGAAGCGATCGCCTCATTTATGTTGGGGATCAGACTCCGACCAGCATCGGTCAGTTCAACCAGCTTTACCCTTCTATCCTCAGGATGTTGCACACGATGGACATATCCCTGATCCTCAAGCGAATCGATATTCCTGAGCACACTCGGATGGGCGTGACGCATGGCTTTTGCCAGTGTCGCCAACGATGCAGGTCCTTTTTTCCAGAGTACATGGAGTACAACGCCCTCTGAAACATTCACACCAAGTTCGCGTGTACGTTCTTCCAGCAGGTTACGGAAGCTCATCGCAGCGAAATTGCACCAGTATCCCAATCCTTTTTCTTTTGTTAAATCCATGATCCGTTAGAATTTTATTAGCTTGCTTATCTTTAGCAGGCTACAATTATATTGGAAATATCCCTGTCTATCAACAGGTAAACAATCCAGAAACTCGGGAGTCTTCATCTTTGCGTGTATCTTTCATTTTCTTTGAGAACTCAATTTCACGCTGCATCATGCCGGCGTGTTGTTAGCTGGCAGCCAGGAAGCTACTGATATTATTGATGTAAGAAATTCAATTAATACGCAATTTCCAGAACTATCTGAATATTTTCATTTTCAGCCAGACTTCTTTGCGCTTACAAAAAGAGGAGTCAGTGTCACCCCATGGAGCTTGCACTATTTTTAACAAGTGGATATATTATTCTGTAGGTAAAGAGGTGTTCAATTGGATACTATTATGTGAATAATAGTGCAACCCCTTTACCACTTGACCATCAAGTATACTATGGCTAGTCGCAGGCTCAAAAAATAGATGGGGATATCTAATGCAAGAGACAAAACCTGGTAAAGCAATCCTGCTCGACTTTACTGAGTGTATCGGGTGTGGTGCTTGTGAGCAAGCATGCGCGAAGGAGCATGGGCTGCCAGCAGATCCACCAGAAGACCGTCTAAGTCACAAGAATTATACGGTCGTTTTGGAGAACAAAGGTCAGCACTACCGTAAAATGTGCATGCACTGCCTGGTACCAACCTGTGTCTCAGTCTGTCCTGTTGGGGCGTTGGAGAAGACAGACGAAGGACCAGTCGTTTATCATCCTGACCGTTGTATAGGTTGCAGGTATTGCATGATGGCGTGTCCATTTCAAATTCCCAAGTATGAGTGGGAAAAACCCGTTCCTGTTATTCGTAAATGTATTATGTGTAACGAACGGGTCAAGGAAGGTGGGGAAACTGCCTGTTCATGGGTTTGCCCGACTGGTGCTTGCAGGTTCGGAAGCCGTGAAAAACTTCTCGCAATCGCGCACCGACGCATCAAAGCCTTTCCCGATCGTTACGTGGATTACATCTATGGCGAGACAGAGGTTGGTGGAACAGGGGTGCTGATGATGTCGGGTGTTCCTTTTGCTGACCTCGGATTTCCTGAAGACCTCGGCACAAAACCGCTTTCAGAACTGACCTGGACGGTTATGAGCAAAATACCCAACATTGTGATAACTGGTGGGCTTTTACTCGGTGGAATTTCCTGGATTATTCACCGACGTATGGATATCGAAAAGGAAAATCTTATATCACCCGCTCGCAATGGGCAACTTAACATTAAGCCTGTTGAACAGCTGGATAAGGAAATTGTAAAGGGTGAAGAACAATCAGGAAAGGAGGGTTGATCATGAACCTGGTCATGAGAATAAAAGACTTCAGCCCTCAACGTAAGTTCGCCTGGTCGGTCATTGGAATTATCCTTTTGATCGGTTTGCAACTGAGTTATATGCGCTTTTTCAAAGGATTCGCATCGGTTACAAATCTTTCAGACGAATTTCCATGGGGGTTCTGGATCGGATTTGACGTTATCGCTGGTGTTGCGTTGGCTTCAGGTGGTTTCACGCTCTGTTTTCTCGTTTATATCATTGGATACCATCGTTATCATTCCATCGTTCGTCCAACAGTACTGACCGCATTCCTGGGATATATCCTTGTAGCGGTAGGATTGCTATACGACCTGGGAAAATACTTCAACATCTGGCATCCACTGGTCATGTGGAATCCGCATTCGGTGATGTTCGAGGTTGCCTGGTGTGTGATGCTCTATCTTTCGGTTCTATTTCTGGAATTCGTACCAATGGTACTGGAAAAGTTTAATTTGCAGACACCACTGCATTTCATGCAGAAGATTACCATTCCAGTAGTAATTTTGGGTGTCCTACTCTCGACCTTACACCAATCTTCGCTGGGAAGTGTCTATCTGATTGTTCCAGAAAAACTTCATGAACTCTGGTATACACCCATCCTCCCGCTCCTGTTTTTCTTGTCTGCCATTACAGTTGGTCCAGCGATGGTTATTCTGGAGTCTGCGCTCAGTTCAAAGATTTTCCATCGTGGTCTCGAGCTGAACATCATGGTAGATATAGCAGGATTTCAACTTGTTGGTATGATTGTCTATGTTGGCGTGAAGATACAGGATTTATTTGTACGTGGCGTAGTTCCTTCTCTATTTACAGGCAGTTATGAAGCTACTCATTTCATGCTCGAAATAGGAATTTTGTTAGCAGCTTGTCTCATTCTAATTCTTCCGAAGTTGAGGGCGCATCCAAGGTGGCTACTATTATCCTCGATACTGACAGTGGTCGGGATTTTATACAACCGTCTAAATATAAGTTGGGTAGGAATGATGAGATCATCGGGTACTTTTTATTTTCCAGCGTGGAGTGAAGTGTTTATCAGTCTCTTCCTGGTAACCATCGGTGCTGTAGCCTTTTATTTCATCGTCAAATGGCTTCCGGTATTCCCGGAGATTGAAGGAAATGAGGAAAACGCCTAAGTTTGCACACAAAGTGTAGTTGAAAGAGGAAAGGAATAAACCATGAAGAGCAAATACATATTCACATTGATAATCATCCTTTTACTGGCAGGATTGGTTGTCGCGGCGAGTCAAAAAAACACCGATACCGGGTTTGTGTACGACTGGGAAAACCGTCAGGCACCTGTCCCAGATCGTCATATTTTCCAGACAAAATATTTGGAAGGTACCCAGGTAATTTTTGATCACGATTTTCATGTATCTGGATTGGAACTGGAATGCATTGAGTGTCATCATGTAGAGGGTTGCTCGCATTGCCACAAAAAGGAAGTGACAATCGTTGATGTACAGGAATCAAAAGTGGCATTGCATAAAACATGTTATACCTGCCATGAGGATATGACCTGTGTGGAGTGCCATAAACAATAGCGCTTGACAATTTCATCAATCATAACAAACGGTCAGCACTAAAATGCTGACCGTTTAGTATGATAACTAAGATATTGTAAAGCGACTTTCTACCAACCTAAAGAGAGTTGAACCCTGTGTGTTTCATCGGGTTCAGCACCGGGGAAAGTTCCCATCTCACGTGTGAAGAAAGCGTAATCAACTTTAATAAAGAGTAAGCTGATGCCAACACCATAGGTTGGGTAACCTTGATGAGCGCCACCACGCAGTTTCAGGAAACCACCCAGTGTATTCACTTCCGCACCCATGTTAATACGCGAGAAGAGGCTGGTTCCACCTCCGTTAAAGAAGTCGACAAATTCAAGTCCGGCTGACGCATGCTTGATCAGTGCTTTTGAGGCAAAAGTCATATTGTACATACCACCGATCTTGAAGTTTGGTGCATTAGCGTCAAACTCACTCATCATAATATCTTGAAGAACTACACCAACATCAACCCAACGTCTGCCCGCACCACCCGATCCTTCTGATAACTCATAGGATTTTGCGGCACCGAGGTCAATGGCAAATGCGTTTTCACTGTCATTCAGCTCATCATTCAAAGTTGTGATCAGGTCACCTGTTTCAGCAACTTCAGTCGCACCAACACGAATCGCACTAATTTCACGTCGTTGGATATAGCGACCAGTGATACCAACGCTGTATTCTTCATCCATGACTGTAAGATGTCTACCCCAACCAGCACCCACTGTTACATCAAAGTAACCACGAAGCCCGGCAGCAGGCACAAAAATACCCTGGTCGAGTTTTACATCCGCATTAACTTTGCCATAAGTACCAAATGCAAAGTGCTTGAATGCAAAACCGAAATAGGGATTGAAGAGAATTCCATTCCAACGGTTATCAAAAGATTCTGAATCTTTCAAGAATGCATCCATCCCTGCTGGATCATTGGCAGCAAGACTATCCAAACCATTAAAATCTTCCTGATGATCGCTGATGAAATTAATGATTTCTGTTAATTCAGAACCGACACCCATTTGAACCGGTGTGATTTCAAGTGCAAATTTCTGATCTGCCAGCAACGCTGGATTGTAATAGAGGGTATGTGCATTTGTCGAGATCGTGGAGGTCATTCCACCCATACCCATTTGCGCTACGTGAAGATGAATACCACCAGCACGGCTTTGAGCACTGGCTGCGACAGCAAACATACCGACCATCATCACGGCGAGGACGAGGATAAATGATTTCTTAACCATTAGTTACCCCCTTCCGGTGGCCATGGGAATCCAGGAGGTGCATATTCACTAAGACCATCACCAGTAGGAACTCCATTTTCATCCTGACCGAGAATGCCATCAAGAACACCATCCAATTGGCTGGTATCTATTGGAATGGAATCATCTTCCAACAGACTCAGAACAGTTTCTGAACTTGTCTGGAGTAGATTATAGACTGAGCTCAATACTTCGTATTGTTCTGCTTCAGTCATGGTGTCCCAAGCAGCTTCATCACCAAACTCAAAATCTCCACCAGCTTGGAAAAGGGCGAAAACATTGATATCGTTTGAATCAATGGATCCGTTCTGATTGGTATCTCTTAATTCAAGAATTCCCTGGATTGCAAACACCGCAGTGTAATCAATCTGCACATCTTCAGCGTTTAAATCGGGACGAGTTGCAACACCAGAATAAATTGCATCAATGTCCTCAAGCGCCCCCTTCATAGATTGGAAAAGAGCATCCGCATCGGAAGTGTTCAAATCCATAAATGGTAGAGGTTGTGGATCGCCCACTGCTGGGTTGGTATCCAGAGTTGACAATTTTGAAATCAGTTCAATACCGGAATAGCCACTCATTTTCATCCGTGCTTTTGCACGACCCCATCGTGCTCGCGCAATGGTTGGATCATCATTAATTACTTCTGTAAATAGTGCTTCTGCTTCAGCATAATTACCGTCCCACAATGCTTCCCAAGCATCCTCAACCTTGGCTGAGTTGGAATCATCAGGAGCGGTGAAGCTGAATATGTTACAGCCCGCTGCGATTAAGAGCAGCAAACTGAACATGAGCAAACCGCTTAACAAACGTTTCATCATTTACTTCTCCCCGTTGAACCATTCGATTTTTTCCATACTTTCCTCATGGTACCTCCATGAGGGTTAGGATGGGTTAACAATATTGTGAATATCTAAGGAAATTCACACCAAAGTCAATAATACTCCCAAAAATAATTCTGAATATGCCCCGCAATCAACGATGCAATTTTTCTATCGCAAATGAAGGAATAATTTGGCAGGTCATCTGTGATGTTCATCACTTCACTGCAAATAACAAATAAAAATAATTCTGAGAGCCTTTAAGGAGCCTTTCACAGCATATTTTATTCATTCTCTTGAATTGACTTGGAGTACCAACTTACTTTCTAAAGTTATGGTACCCTAACTCTTGGGACTAATTATAAAAATAAAAATTGATTTTTGTAGCGTTATGAAAATCAGGAGGATGTTCTAATGAAGAAGTTGCTTGTTTTTGCACTGCTACTCGCGCTGCCACTTAGTTTGGCATGGGGATACTCAAGCGGTCCCCCAAATGATCGAGCTGGGAATCCACCCCAAAATGCGAACTGCACCGCATGCCATTCTTCTTTTCCAGTGAATAGTGGTAATGGCTCCCTTAATATTACAGAGCTTTTTGAATATGTTCCAGGTGAAACTTACGATCTCGAAATTTCACTCTCTGACCCCGATCAGTCACGCTGGGGATTTGAACTGACAGTTCAAAATATGCAAAATGCGTATGCTGGTGGATTGACTGTTACCAATGCTCAACAGACCCAATTAAATGGTTCCTTCCTGAAGCACACCAGCAATGGTACCTTCCAGAATCAGAATAGTGGCACCTGGGCTTTTCAATGGACTGCACCGGCTGAAGGTACTGGCGATGTTACCTTCTATGTTGCTGGAAATGCCGCAAACAATAATGGGAGCACAAGCGGCGACTATATCTATACTGTTTTTCAGTCTGTGGTAGAAGCTGCAGGCAACCAGGATCCAGATATCAATCTTCCAGAATTGGCACACAATTTTGGTAATGTGATGATCGGTCAGACAGCTACGTGGGATATGACGATCCAGAACACTGGTGGTGCTGATCTCTCTATCACCTCCATATCCACGTTGACCGAATTTTTCAGTGTCGATTTTACTGACGCAATTACCATTGGAGCGGGGGCTGAAGAGACAGTAACAGTTACCTTTGCTCCGGGCAATGCCGGTTTTGCAGATGATATGCTGCAGATTGCCAGTAATGATCCCGATGAAGCCAATCTAACAGTAAGTCTTGAAGGAACCGGCGAAGTTGGCGCTCGTCCCGATGCATTCAGTCTACTGACACCCGCAGATGACGCTCAAATTCCTGGCGATGTCATCAGCTTCTCATGGGAAGAAGCGGTTGATCCCGATGAAGGTGATGTCGTCACTTATACAGTCGAAATGTCTGTGGATGAAAATTTTACAGATCCAATGACGTTTAACGCAGGACCAAATCTATTTGTCACTGCTGGTGATCAGGCTCCGGGAATGTATTGGTGGCGTGTTCATGCACAGGATACGAACTCACCCGGCAGATACTCCACAGAGACCTTTACATTTACTCTGGGTGAAACATTTGTTGCTGAAGGTGGAGATGGAATGATTTCTGATTTTGCTATTTCAGAGATTTATCCCAACCCATTCAACCCGGAAGTGACTATTGAAGTCGCAGTACCTTTCAGTGCTCAGCTTACCCTCGAAGTTTATGATGTGTTGGGACGGCAGGTTGCTGTTTTACATAATGGCGTACTACAGACCGGGCTGCACAGTTTCAACTGGCGTGCGAATGGTCCGGCGGGAATCTATCTACTCAATGCATCAAATCAACAGGGCTGGCATGATATCAGAAAATTGATGTTTGTAAAATAGAATTAAATTGTTTTACTTTTTCCAAAGTATTTAGAGAGATCGTTCCGCAACATCTACGGATGTTGCGG